>NZ_BAAHBP010000028.1:0-27122 GCF_054776615.1 Spirosoma pomorum | reverse complement strand
CCGAGCCGGTGATGGTTTCCTTGCGCTGCGTGCCGTATCCCACCACGACCACTTCGTTTAGCGATTTGGTATCGGCAGCCATATTGATGTTGATGCTGGATTTCCCGCCGATCGGCACTTCCTGCGAAATGTAACCGATGTAGGAGAAGACCAACGCCGTCGCTTTGTCGGGTAGATTGATCGAGTAGCGACCATCCGCGTCCGTCACCGCGCCCACCGTTGTGTTTTTTACGACAACGCTGACACCGGGTAACCCCTGCTGTTGATCGTCGACCACTCTACCGGCGATTTTGGTCTGAGCGTAAGCGCCTACCGACGCCAGGAGCCCAAGCACAAAAGCCAGACATAGCGTGCTACGTCTGACTTGTCTGGTCCGTATCTCTTCCGGCGAGCTGGTCTCAAAATCCGCCCGTGGGTACGTAAACAAATTGAACATGATTTAAGCAGGTTTTAATACTATCTCCTGATTAAAGCCTTTTTTTGTTCTTCTATACTTAGACTGCATTGTCTATATGATAGCTTATTTTAACCTAATTGTAAGTATTCTCTCATATTTTGTAAATATCATTTAAGGGTTCAGCCGGGTGACCAGTCGTCCATGAGCGCGCCCACTGGGTTAAATACTGCCGATACGGGCGCTTTCTCGTACCATTACGTCCTGTCGGAACCAGCGGCAAGAAGGAAGATGTGGTATAGAATCAGCTGCTTGGCTTCATCCAGGAAAACGGTAATCCTGACCGGGCCGGTAACCCCGGACGAAAGTGTTATGAACACCACCAATGCGTTCTGGCAGACGTAACGCGGCAACCCTGCGTCAGGATGTTGAGCAACTCAGGAGATTCGCCCCCAGTTGTTCTCGGTCTGCTTGATATTATCGAGGTGATTGCGGATGGGTGCGTGCTGGGGTAGTACGAGCTCCGGATCCTCGGTCAGGATGGCCTGCGCTGACTCTCGGGCTGCGGCCAGAATAGCCCCGTCTTTGGCTAAATCGGCAATCATCAGGTCCATGACGCCACTCTGCTGCGTACCGCTCAGATCACCAGGGCCCCGTAGCTGTAAGTCTACGTCAGCGATCTCAAATCCGTTGTTCGTCCGGACCATTGTTTCCAGCCGGGTACGCGTGTCGGTACTGAGCTTGTAGCCGGTCATCAGTACACAGTACGACTGGTCAGCGCCCCGACCGACGCGCCCTCGCAACTGATGCAACTGCGACAGTCCGAATCGTTCGGCGCTTTCGATAACCATTACACTAGCGTTTGGTACGTTCACCCCAACTTCAATAACTGTCGTTGCGACCATAATCTGCGTCTCCCGCTTCAGGAAACGTTTCATTTCATCGTCTTTTTCGTAGGGAAGCATCTTACCGTGCAGCATGCCCACTTCGTAAGTTGGCCGCGGAAACGCCCGCTGGATACTCTCAAAGCCATCCATCAGATCTTTATAATCCAGCTTTTCCGACTCTTCAATTAGCGGATACACCACGTACACCTGCCGCCCTAGTTCAAGCTGCTGCCGCATGAAGCCAAATACTTCCGACCGGTGCTTATCGTATTTGTGCACCGTCCTGATTGGTTTCCGCCCCTTTGGTAATTCATCGATGATTGATACGTCCAAATTACCATAAAGCGTCATAGCCAGCGTCCGTGGAATGGGCGTGGCGGTCATTACCAGGATATGGGGCGGCACGGTTTCATTTTTGCGCCAGAGCTTAGCCCGTTGTGCTACGCCGAAGCGGTGTTGCTCATCGATAATGCACAACCCCAGGTTCTTATACTGTACAGCATCTTCGAGCAGCGCGTGTGTGCCGACAAGAATGTGCATTTTCCCCTCTTGGAGCTCCTGATGAAGCACCACCCGGCGCTTTTTGTTCGTCGAACCCGTCAGGATGCCAATGCTGAGCCCCATCGCATCAGCAAACGGTTTCAGTCCATTATAGTGCTGATCGGCCAGGATTTCAGTAGGTGCCATAATGCAAGCCTGAGCTCCGCTGCCAATGGCCATCAGACAGGCAATAAAGGCCACGATCGTTTTCCCACTCCCCACATCACCCTGCAACAGCCGGTTCATCTGCTTACCCGTCAGGAAATCGGCGTAAATTTCCTTAATGACGCGCTGCTGGGCGCCCGTCAGTTCAAAAGGAAGCAACTCGTTATAAAAGTGCTTCATCAACGACGTATCCCGGAAAATCTGTCCCGGGAACTCTTCTTTCTGAATCAGCTTGTTTTTGATCAGCCGTAACTGATTGTAAAACAGTTCTTCGAATTTCAGCCGTCGTTGCGCCTGCTTCAACCATCCCTGGTGCTGGGGCAGGTGAATATTCCACATGGCATCCCGCTTGCTGATGAGCCGATATTGCTGAATCAGCGCATCGGGTAAAGTTTCGCGGATATACGGCCACGACAGTTCCAGGAGGCCACGCATAGCCTTACCTATCGCTTTGCTGTCCAGGTGCCGCTTTCGAAGTTTGTCGGTGAGGTTATAAACGGGGAAGAATCCGGCCTCTGCTTCGGAGGCCGTTGCTGTATTCTCCAGTTCGGGATGAATAATACTGAAATGACCGTTGAACGACTGCGGTTTTCCGTAGGCAATGTATTCGCCATCACGCCGGAGCGTTTTTTCGATGAACGTAATACCCTGAAACCAGACCAGGCTCATTGAGCCGCTCCCGTCGGTGAACGTAGCCACCAGTCGCTTTTTACCACCCTCGCCCTCCAGCGCCCAATCCCGCAGCCGCCCGCGCACCTGCGCCGACGGCATAGAGTCCATTAATTCGCTGATGGTGTAATAACGGGTTCGATCGTCGTAACGAAACGGGTAATACTGAATCAGATCGCCGTAGGTGAACAGATTCAGTTCTTTGTTGAGCAATTCGGTGCGCTGCGGCCCGAGTCCTTTCAGGTAGCTAAGTGGAGTATCAAAAAAAGTGGTACGTTCGGTCATGGTAGACCCGGCAAATTCCGGTTTTGGGCGGGATTTGATCAAATTTACGCATTTCCGTCCAAACCGAAAAAGGCTTAGTAATCGTCCCGGCGCGAGCCGCCCAAGCCGAATGCGACGCCACCGTATACGTCCAGGCCACGCGGTTTAATCCCGTTTGAACTGGTACCAACCAGCCCCAGGAAGTTATCCGTTCCTAACCAGGCGGGCCCTACGCGCAGCGAAGCACCGACCGTCAGACCCCGGTTCAGGTAAGCAACGGGCAAAGCGAAACCAAGCCAGCGCTTATCATACCGGGGTGTTACCGCTAGTAAGGTAGGTTGGTGAACGCTGGTAGCCTGGTTGGAACGCATATCGCGCAGGTATGTCAGGCTGATACCGGCTCCGTCCGGCAGTTGGTAGTCAGCTGTCAGATTCAACGAGGTAGGCAAGCCAGCCTGAAAGCGGGTTGCATCCGGCGCCCGATTGGCGTTGAACTTACTCCGGATTACGTCCAGCAGATCACCTGCGTTGCCAATCCGGTCGAAGTCGCTGCTGCGAAACACAATTGGATTGGTCTGTACGCTGTTGTACTCATACTGCTCTCCTTTGTAGGTCAGGCCGCCAATATCAGTCACGGCTGCCCCCAGTCGCAGTGCCGGACTGTCACTATCGTACTGGCTGATATACGTCAGGCCAACATCCAGCCCAACGCCCCGACCGGGCGCTGACGGGCTGAGTAACGTGCCCAACCCTAAACCCCGGTTCTGTAGGTAAGTGGTATAGCCAAGCGTCGCGTCGAAGCGGTTGACCTCCAGTAAAGCACTGTTGACATTATTCGGGTCGATCGCAATCTGGTAATCAAGCCCCCGGTTGATGAGGTGTTGCGCATTGTAGCCAAGCAGTACCTTCGCCGTGGCTCCCAGCAGAAGTTTATTTCCGTCGCCTTCGAACAGCGTTCCGGCATACGTAACCCCTAGTTCGGCGTATGTGTTGGTATTAACCCCAAACTGGTTGTTCCGATTGGGTATCCCGTATATCCCTCCGTCATTCAGACTGGACCGGATAGCAGACAGCAATTCCTGCGACGCATTGGTCACCTGAGCAATAGCCCGGAATCGGGTCGTGACAGCAAACGCCGACCGCTCCCCTACCCGCTTTAGGATAGCTGGTCCGCGGACCTCCCCCGACAGTGTTCCGTTTTTCGGGCTGCCATCCAGATTCTCCCGGGTGTAATTCGTTGAAAAGTCCAGCGCGCCGTTTGGCTTCCGGTACTGACCTGGTATACTGCCGGTAATGAGCTGAAACAACGAGAACGGCGCTTGGTAACGAACATAATTGTTATCGAGGTGGCCGTTTACCGTTCCGATATTGAGAAAAACTTCAGTGGGCGAGTCTGCCGCCAGCGACGGATTGATGTAGAGTCGGTTCGTTCCTCCGTAGCGACTCGTGGAGATGCCCAGCATATTCTGGGCAAATGCGGCCGTTGTTGTCAGGAACAATGTTCCCAGCAGCAGCGAATGTTTCATGAATGTGTTTTTTATCATCACCTTATTCCGTCATAATGGTTTTCGATTGTTGATCGCTTTTACACTATGGGGTTAGGAAATGGTCTAGTTGAATGGCTTATTATCAACAAAGAAACCGCATTTATCGCCGTGTGTTCAACATGGCTACTAATAAATCCCTCTGTTTCCCTGTCAACCAGTCGTCAGTAAACGTAAAACAGCCGCCCGATCACGTATTAATCAGACGGCTGTTTTGCTTGAGTAAGAGCTACGTGAGCAGACTATACGCCTTCCGCTTCTACCAGTTTTACCTCAGGAACCAGACGGGTCAGTAGGTTTTCAATACCCGCTTTTAGGGTCAGCGTTGACGACGGGCAACCACTGCACGACCCTTGCAGGAGCACTTTTACCGTACCGCTGGGTTCATCAAACGAGTAGAAGCTGATGGCTCCCCCGTCTGACTCAACGGCGGGCTTGATGTACTGATCCAGTACGGCTTTGATTTTTTGCACTGTTTCGGAATCCATATCCAGCTTCACGCTGTTAGCGTCCATGGTACGCTGGGCAAACACGGGCTTCTGCTCCCCGAAGTATTCTTTCAGAAAGAACTTGAGTTCGAAAACAACTTCGTCCCAATCGGTTTCGTCGTTCTTCGTGATCGTCACGAAATTGCCAGCAATGAAAACCCGCTGCACAAAATCAAAGCCAAACAGGGCAACCGCCAGGGGCGACTCTTTACCCGTAACGAGGGCGTCGGACGGAGCCGCGTAGTCGAACGAAAGTCCCGTCGGAACCAGTTCAAAATTAACGACGAACTTCATTGAGTTCGGATTAGGACTGCCTTCCGTAAATATAGATACAGGACGATTCAGCGTGGGATTCATCGGAGTAAGGTTTTGATTGATCCGTATGGGGCTAACAGCACCCATCTTTTTTTAGTTTGATCGCGGGATAAGACGAAAGATATGAGACATAAGATTCAAGACGAAAGACACAACGGCTGGAGGCAGAGATAACTATCCCATCCGGCTACATCTTTGGTCTTATGTCTTTCGTCTTGAATCTCTTCTTCCGTTTTCTTTCCCCACAAAAAAACCCGACTGATAAATCAGTCGGGTTCTGTATTGTTCTGGTACGTAACGCTTACGCAACTGCCGTTTCAACGGGAGCCGTTTCAACCGCCGAAGGACCAGCAGGAACGATATCAACGTACGAGCGGCTGGCGCGACCTGGACGGAATTTCACCGTGCCATCAACCAGTGCGAACAGGGTGAAATCTTTACCAACACCCACGTTTTTGCCAGGGTGATGCTTAGTACCACGCTGACGAACGATGATGTTACCGGCAATTGCAGCCTCACCACCGAACAGTTTCACGCCCAGGCGTTTGCTGTGCGAATCACGACCGTTTTTGGAACTACCTACACCTTTCTTGTGTGCCATTTTCTTAAAAAAGTTTTAGAGTTGAATAATTATCTAGTTATGACGTCAGTAGCGTTCGGAAAATTCTACAGATCAGTAACTTTGATAAAGCGACAACTTAATTTTACAGAGTAATATCTTCGATCAGAACTTTGGTCAGGTATTGACGGTGACCATTTTTCTTTTTGTATCCTTTCCGGCGTTTTTTCTTGAAAACGATAACTTTTTCGCCTTTCAGATGCTCGACGATTTTAGCGGATACAGTAGCTCCAGCTACGGTTGGCGCACCAACGGTGATGCTGCCTTCGTTGTCAACAAGGAGAACTTTCACCTTGTCGGAGGCAAGCGCAGCGTCCACATCGCCTTCTAACCGGTGGGTATAGATAGAACGCCCCTTCTGGATCTTGAATTGCTGCCCTGCGATCTCTACGATTGCGTACATGATTTGTGTATGAAATTGAAAATTAGGGTGCAAAGGTACGCCTTGGCTCATAAAAAAGCAACGTCAACGCGCCTTAAATCCCAATGATTTCGCGCTAAAAAGGTAGTTTACGAGACGTTTGCACCAGATTTGATGTACACTTGGCAATAATTTTTCCATCAGCGGATACCAGGCGGCCTTCGCAGTGGATCAGGTTACGACCCGCCCGGATCACTTCAGCCGTTGCCGTCAGTACATCCCCCGGCTGGGCTGCGTGCAAAAAATCAACGTTCAGATTGACCGTCGTGTAGGCAAATTCGCGTCCTAACGTAAAAACCGTTCCGCCGATTAGATCGTCCAGCATGGCGCTCGACATCCCGCCGTGCAACCCGCCCGTTACGTTGCCCAACTCTTCTCGTACGGTATATTCGGCTACTATTCGACCGTAGTCGACGCTTCGCAGCACACCGTTCAGGAAACGGCCTACCGGCGACCAGCTTTCGCTCATGGTACGGCCAATCTGAGTCCGCAAATACTCGATGCGGGCATTCGTCATATTCTCCATAAGCCGTAAAAATAGAACGAAACCAAGCCAATCGGTCATTCTACCCGATAATTTGTGGACTTTCTTGGGGGGTTTATCGGACTTGTACTACTTTTGGGCGTTTTAACACGCCTATTCGATTAGACCGAATGAATTATTCGCTTACGCAAATTCCCGATCGTGATGCCAAACCACGGCAAAACGGATTGACGATGGTCATGGACAAGGGAATGAGCCTGCGTGAAGTAGAAGACTTTTTGTCGACTTCTGCCGATCACGCGGACATCATCAAACTGGGGTGGGCCACTTCCTTCGTTACCCCGAATCTGAAAGAAAAAGTTGAGCTGTATCAGAGCGCAGGCCTGCCGGTTTATTTCGGTGGTACGCTGTTCGAGGCCTTCGTCGTCCGTAAACAGTTCGACGACTACCGCCGGTTGCTCGATAAATACCAGTTGCAGCATGCCGAGGTATCTGATGGATCACTGGAAATGCATCAGGATGACAAATGTGAGTACATTCGTCAACTGGCCACGCAGGTTACGGTTCTTTCGGAAGTAGGCTCGAAAGACGAAGCTAAGATCATTCCACCTTACAAGTGGATTCAGCTGATGAAAGCCGAACTGGAGGCTGGTGCGTGGAAAGTCATTGGCGAAGCCCGCGAAGGGGGAACGGTTGGTCTGTTCCGGTCGAGCGGTGAAGTTCGGCAGGGACTGGTCGAAGAAATTCTGACGCAGATTCCCGTCGACAAAATCATCTGGGAAGCTCCCCAGAAAGAACAGCAGGTCTGGTTTGTGAAACTGCTGGGGGCTAACGCCAACTTGGGCAACATTGCTCCCCACGAAGTCATCCCGCTGGAAACCATCCGCCTGGGTTTACGTGGTGATACCTTCTCGCTTTTTCTCGATCAATAATCTTTCATGGATATCCTGAAATCGTTACTCGATTTTCTGCTGCACCTCGATAAGTACCTCGATGTGTGGGCGAATGAATACGGCCTGCTCCTGTATGCCATCCTGTTCCTGATCGTTTTCACCGAAACGGGGCTTATCGTCATGCCACTACTCCCCGGTGACTCACTGCTGTTTGCCGCTGGCGCACTAGCCGCCCGTGACACGAACGAGCTCAGCGTAGGGGTCATTATTCCGCTGTTGATCGTAGCGGCTCTGCTGGGCGACAATGTAAACTACCTCGTCGGAAAAACACTGGGAAATCAGATCAAGATGCGGGAACGAATCTTGTTCTTTAAGCGCGAGTACATCTCCGAAACAGAAAAATTCTACGAAAAATACGGTGGCCGGACGGTAATCATCGCTCGGTTTATTCCGATTGTCCGGACGATCGCTCCTTTCGTAGCGGGCGCGGGCAGCATGAACTACGGCACTTATATCAAGTTCTGTATCATGGGGGCGATTTTGTGGGTAACCAGCATCTCGCTGCTGGGCTTCTTCTTCGGTAACTTCCCTATTGTGCAGAAGAATTTCGAACTAGTCGTTTTCGGAATTGTTGGTCTGTCCGTTCTGCCAATTGTGATCGAGTTCATCAAGAAAAAATCCCGTTAGGTTAGTCAAACATCTAGCGCCTTACCTTTATTTAGCACTACGTCACCAGGCCATAACCGAACGACGTAGTGCTTTTTTTTCTTACGATCCGTTTATCTTTCTTCTTTGCATGACACGTTACGGCCTGATTGGTTTCCCGCTCACGCACTCCTTTTCGCAGCGTTATTTTACCGAAAAATTCAACCGCGAAGGGATCACTGACAGCCAGTACGATTTATTTGACATGGCTGACGTAACGGCGTCTTTGCCCGGGCTATTACAAACGCCCGGTCTGCGCGGGCTGAACGTAACAATTCCGCACAAGCAGGCTGTCTTTCCGTTTCTCGACCGTCTGGACGCTTCGGCGGAGAAAGTCGGCGCGGTGAACGTGATCAAACTGGAAGCAGACGGCTCCCGGACGGGCTACAACTCGGATTATTACGGTTTCCGACAATCACTGGAAGACTGGCTAGCGGCACTCAACCGGTCTGTAGTGGGCCTACAGGCATTGGTTCTTGGTACGGGTGGCGCTTCTAAAGCGGTATTGGCTGCGTTACAGGATCTGGGCATTACGTACCAAATTGTCTCCCGAACGAAAACCAATACAACTATTTCGTACGATGAAGTTGAGAATTACCTAGCCGATCATCAACTGATTATTAATTGCTCGCCCGTAGGTACCTACCCACACGTCAACGAAGCACCCGCCTTGCCCTATGGCCAGCTCACGGATCAGCACCTGCTCTATGATCTGGTTTATAACCCGGCCGAAACCTTGTTTATGAAGCGAGGGCTGGAGCAGGGAGCTGCGGTTCACAATGGCCTGCGGATGCTGGAACTGCAAGCTGAGAAAGCCTGGGCGATCTGGCAGGGGTAACATTTCAGCCCATTTCCGCCTTATTATAAAGAAACCTATCTAGTCTATGCCTCTTACCGTTTTTGCCACGATTATCGCTAAACCCGGCTCCGAAGAAGAACTCCGTAACGGACTCTACAATCTTGTCATGAAAGTCCGGGAAGAAGACGCTTGCTTATTGTATGAGTTGTATGAGAGTGCTGAGCATCCTACGCATTTCATTATGCACGAGATCTGGACGGATGAGGCAGGTTTGCAGGCGCACGATCAGATGCCCCATGTCATCGAGTTTGTTGAAAAAGCCCGCCCCTGGCTGGCAGCATCCGTCGTCCTGACGAAACAACAAACCGAAGTAGTGGATTAAGGCAGACAGATTTCGGCCATCCGGTCGTCGTCCATCACGAACACGTTGAAATCAACCTGGCCTTTGATGCCTTCTACCCAGCCGTTCTGACTGTGCTGCCAGAGGTATAGTTTGTCGTCATCGTACGCCCGCAGGTGTTTGGCCGAGTAGTTCGCAATCCAGAGCGGATACTCGTCCAGATGCCCCTTAATGTAACGCCGGTATAAATTTCGGTTCGTGTAGATAATCGGACGAATGGTATAGTGCTCTTCTACCCTTTCGAGCCACAGTCGTAGCCCATCAATAACGGTCTCGTCCGACTGACCGTTGATCACCTCAAAATCAACGACCGGCGCGAAATCACCGGTATCAAGCGTTACGTGGCTGATGAAGTTGTTGGCTTGCTTAAGCGGATCTCGGGTAGGGTGGTAAAAATGGTAGGCTCCCCGTCGTAATTCTGATTTCTTGGCTTCCCGCCAGTTCTTTTTGTAATGTTTGTCGAACATCGTAGCTCCTTCGGTCGCTTTGATAAAAACAAACTGCAAGCGAACACCATCGGCCTGTAATTGACGAACCTGCTTCCAGTCGATCCGGTCGTTATGCCGCGATACGTCGATGCCGTGAATACCGTAGCGCATGGGCAAATTGATGCCGAACGCCTTCACGAATCGCCAGTCCATATTGTCCTGCTTCCAGGACCGAACAACCCAGACTCCCAGCAAAATCAATAACGCCAGCGCGATCCATAACCCGTATCGCCGAAGAATGAAAATAACTAAAACGCGGAATCGCATGCCGGAGGAGTATTACCAACCCCAAAAATACGTAACAAAAAAAGCCCATTGCCGATTGGCAACGGGCTATATAATAAGAACTGACTTATTCTTAGTCGTGTCCTTCCAGTTTCACCAGCTTGTTATACAAACCTAGCAGCAGGAACGGAGCCGCCCACTGGCCTACGAACAAACTGCGATCTCTGTCACCTTGGTATTGCAGGAACAGCGATACGCCCATCGACCCCAAGGCTGCCCATAAAAACAGGTCAGAAGGAAGTTTTGCGGTTTGCTCTTCGATGGCAGTTGCTACTGGCCCTTCTTTATGCTCCGGGTTAAAATCGTTCTTAGACATAACGTTGATTGTTTAGTTTCGAAGGTGTTAACCCAGTAGCAAAGCGTAAGGTTTTAAAGAATCGTCCTACTTGTTAGGCTGTGGGGTCGTACGCAGGTAAGGCTTCACGAACGTAACGCCTTTAGGGAATTTACCCTCCAGCTGATCGTTGGTGACGGCTGGCGTCACGATCACATCATCACCGTCTTTCCAGTCGGCCGGTGTTGCAACTTGGTAGTCAGCGGTCAGTTGCAGCGAATCAATGACCCGCAACAGCTCGTTAAAATTCCGGCCCGTCGAGGCTGGATAGGTCAGCGTCAGTTTGATTTTCTTATCGGGGCCAATGACAAACACCGACCGCACCGTTGATTTCTCGCTGGCATTGGGGTGAATCATGTCGTATAAAGTAGCGACGGTCCGATCCGCGTCGGCAATGATCGGAAAATTCACTTCCGTTCCCGTTACGTCTTTGATGTCAGGCGTCCAGCGGTTATGCGATTCAAGGTCATCCACCGAAACAGCAATCACTTTTACGTTCCGCTTGCCAAACTCATCTTTCAGGAGAGCCGTGCGGCCCAGCTCAGTTGTGCAAACAGGCGTAAAATCGGCGGGGTGCGAAAATAGCATCCCCCATGAATTACCTAACCATTCGTGAAAGTGGATGTGACCCTGGGTAGTATCGGCCTCAAAATCAGGGGCAATGTCTCCTAAGCGAAGTGACATAACTGAATTTGTTTTTATTAGTTAACACACTCTATATACTTTATAGAGAAGTATAAAAATTGAAAACCGGCGTAAGAGCCGGCTTTCTGGGCAAACGTAGAAAATAATTTTCGAGTTCGCAATCGGTGTAGTAAGCAGATTATCTAACGGAACAGAAGTCGTTAAATGAGCTTGTCTTCCACCGCCATCCGAACCAGCTCGGCCGCGTTACGTACCTGAAGCCGGCGCATCATATTGGCCCGGTGGTTATCGACCGTCCGAACGCTCAATTGAAGTTTTTCGGCAATTTCGCGGCTGCTCATCCCATCAACCAGAAACTGAAGAATCTCTTTCTCCTTGTTCGACAGTTTGGATTGGCGCTCGCTCCGGTTGTTTTTGTCCCCCTTCTTGAGTTGCTGCATGTAGCCGCTCAAAATGATAGAAGCCACCGGTGAGCTATAGTATTTCTCGCCCGAAGCAATCGTACGAATGGCTTTGATCATTTCGTCGGACGACGAATCCTTCAGAATGTACCCGTACGCGCCCGCTTCTACCGAACGAAGAATGTAATCTTCGTTATTGTGCATGGACAGCATCAGGACCCGAACGTTTTTGTACAGGCGACTCACCACTTGAGTTGTCTGGATTCCCGACATACCAGGCAGGGAAATATCCATTAAAATAAGGTCAGGCAGTGTTCCTTCAGCCTGACGGGCTTTCAGCTTATCGAGTGCTTCTTCGCCGTCGTTTGCTTCGTCGATAATGTCCAGATTATCGGCTTGTTCCAGCAGGAGTCGAATACCATCACGCACGATAGAGTGGTCATCGACTAGCATTAATTTTGTAAGCGTCATAACTAGTTAGAGTGCAGTTAATTAGAGTGCAGTTAATAGGGAATTTTCACCTGAATTCGGGTGCCTTTACCTGGGGTTGAGCTAAGTTTGAATTTTGCGTTGAGAAGTTTGGCCCGTTCCTGCATGTTGTGCAGGCCCTGCGAAGGAGGCCGTTGTATTTTCGTGCCATTTTTCTGCTCATTGGCTTTCACCATATTTTTCCCTAGTCCCTTTCGGGAGTTTCGGGTGAACTCAAACCCGCGACCATCATCGACAATTTCCAGGCAGATAAAACTTTCTTCGTCCATCAGCTCAATATGGATGTGGGAGGGCTCGGCATGCCGTACTGCATTACTAACGGCTTCCTGTGTTACCCGGTATAACATAATTTCTATGTTTTTGTCCATCCGAGCTTGGTTGCCAGTTAAGTTTGTTTTGAACGTAACATCGATCGTATCGCTCCGATCATTTTCGGCCAACATCTTTATTGCTGGCACCACGCCAAAATCACTAAGAACGCTCGGCATTAGATCGTTCGAAATGGTCCGGGTTTCCTGAATAGTCTGCGTTACCAGATTTTTCAGTGTCTTCAGGTTTCTGCTGTACGGCCCTTCGCCTTTTGATTCCGGGGCAGTATTGCGCACAATGTTGGCTTCCAGCCCTTCAATTTGCAATTTAATGGCCGTTAGCATTTGTCCTAATCCATCATGAAGCTCACGAGATAACCGCTTACGCTCTTCTTCCTGACCCGCAATCAGGTAAGAAGTCCGGAGTTTCTGTTCATCCATTTCCTGACGGTGCTGGATGCGGGTAGCTTCAAACAGCTGCTGCCGGGTCTCTTTTAGCGACTTATTGGCACTCAGCAACTTACGGTTGACCGAAATTGTTTGGTTCCGCGCTTCGACCAGTTGAGCAAATGTTTCTTTAAGCCGGCGCGCGGCTGGTTGAAATATCAACAATCCGATACCAATCAATACGAGAACAGTAAACAGAAACAGGTAGAACGCAACGTATTGCAGGGCTGCCATTTTTCCCCGCAAATCGCCGTTGTTTTCACGAACAATCGCATCGATTTCCTCCAGAAACGGCTTTTCATTGGCCAAGAGGAGCCGAATACTCGCCTGAACATCGGGCAACCGAACCTCATCCGGGGTTTGCAGGGCCATCAGACGGCTGGCACTTTTGCAATACGCGTTGAATTCCGGACGGATTTCGTCGTACATTTTTTGCACTTTCGGCGAGTTGACAACCTGTATCTGTTTGTCATATACCCTCCCTTCGCGTCCTTGCAGGTGGTACTGTTCGAAGGCCGGAAATACCTGACGAAGTTCGGCAACGGTTTCGTTGAAGCGGTTGCGTTCGTTCGGATCACCAAGCTGTACGGCTAGTTTTGCGATTTGCTGACTCTGGTGGCGTTGCAGAGCTACGTAGCGAATTACCCACAGTTCATCCTGAGCGGCCCGCAAACGCCATTGCGTAACGCCCTGTCCAATAGTGAGCAGGATAGTTAGACTGACGAGAAGCGTCAGATACAATCGAGTGAACCGAACGGGAATTGCTGCGCCGTCGTTTACGTTATCGGTAAGTGAGTCAGACACGATTCGCCAAGTGACAACAAAATGAATCAGTAAAAGTAATATTTTTTGTAGTTTTACCTGAGTTTCATCCCCGATTAGTGAACCACATGAACCGTATTCTCATCGCCCTACTCGCTGTTTCGCTGGCCTCACTGGCTTTCCGTCCAGCATTACCACTTGATACGCCCACGAAACCCGTTGCGTCGACAAAAGCGCCCGTCGCAGCCGAACCGGTTAAGTTATCGTGGGAAACGCTGCGGGATGTTACGTTCAAAAAGAAATGGTACGCAGAAGAATCGGTTTACATGCTGTACCCCACATTTGGCCCTAACATCCAGAAACTAAACGGCAAAGCAGTTGAGCTAACGGGTTACGTGTTGCCCGTTGATCTGGAGTCAAACCTTTACGTCTTATCGGCTTTCCCGTACAGTGCCTGCTTCTTCTGCGGAGGGGCCGGTCCGGAGTCCGTTGTGTCGCTTAAATTCAAGAAGTCGGACAAGAAATTCAAAACCGATGAGCGTCGTACGTTCCGCGGAACGCTCAAACTAAACGCCGACAATATTTACGAACTGAACTACATTCTGGCCGACGCGGAGATGATAGCACAGTAGCTAAGTAACCATAGATTCGATTGTATATAAAAAGCCCAGTAGCAGAGCTACTGGGCTTTTTATATGTAACCAACTACCTAAAAATCAGCACACTATATAATTTCCATCGGCTTGATTTTTGCCTGTGACTATGCTACGGATCCTATACTGTTTTATCCAGCCGTCACTTGTAAAAATTGACTATGTATTATCTCTACAGAACTAGCGTAAACGTCAGTCGAGGATGCCTGCTTTCCCCGCGGGTCGCGTCCAGACTAGTGCTCTTTTTGGTACTGAGTTATGCTTTACCAACTATTTCTTTTGGGCAGGAACTTGAGTTTGGCCCTACCAGCTTTACGGGAACGCCACAAGGTCCGTCAACGACAGCTCCGCAGGCACTGACGCTTCTACAAAATACAACCGGTACAACCTTTGCCTCTTACTCTCCGCCTATTTCGGTTTCAGCAAGCTTTTCTGGTCAGACGTACACGGCTGTCACAGGTGGGGGACCGGGAACGGGCTTAACATTTGGTAATGGCGCTAATGGCTCATCAAAAACTGTTACCAGTGATAACATCTACTCACTGATGAATGCAATCGGCGGTGGGACAAACGCGCAATTTACCTCAAACCCAAATGGCCAGTCAGGCACTGGTATTGAGGTTACGAACAATTATGCTTTCGATATATTAACGACTGTAGAGGGGCTTCCAGCCAACGCTTCGGCAAGCGGACGGTTTTATTTCGGGAATATCACTCTTACTTTCAACAGACCTGTTAACGACCCAGTTATCCATATAGTGGGGTTAGGAGGAACTAACGTAACGAATACACTTAATGTACTTGGTTCGGTAGTAGGCAGTAACACGCTTGGCTTTTCTACTGAATTTGAACTGGTAACGACAGGCGTAACGCTAACGAGACTTTCGGGTTCCACGGAGTTTGCCATCGTTTCATCTGGAGGCTCTTATACGATCGCTAACCAAGCAACTGCAATCGGAACTAACTGTGGGGCTGGTGCTGCTTGTGGTAGTGTTCGAGTCAACGGCTCCGGTATAAGTTCAGTGACTTTTAGGGTTTATTTACGGGGTGATGGAGGAACTAACTCGGGCTTACTTCCTCCCAGTCCGGCTTACACAGGCACCGGTAAATACAACGGTGACAAATGGCTACTCGGCGTTTCCTTGCGTCCTCCGTCCATTTTATCAGGTACGGTTTTTGACGACGCTAATGGCTTAACAGACAACGTCATCAGTGGTACTGCAACTAACGCCAATTCAGCCCTGTATGCAAACCTGGTAAGCAGTGCGAATAGGGTTCTTGCCGTATCGACAATTCCTTCTTCAGGAACTTACGCCTTTTCCGGTATCTGGGAGGGTAACTATTCGGTTGTTCTCAGCACAACCGCCGGAACAGTCGGCAGCATTCCTCCTGCTGCTTCATTACCAAGCAACTGGGTCAACACGGGGGAAGGGATTGGCGCTACCAGTCCAGGAGACGGTACACCCAACGGGGTGGTATCCGTAGCCGTCAGCGGTACAGGCACGACGAACAACGTACCGAATATAAATTTTGGCATCGACCAGCGACCGAGCGCTACCTCGGCCACCGTTACTCTAGCCAGCCAGGTCAATCCCGGTGGTACGACATCGGTGCCCATTGCCACCACCGCCTTCGCCGGTTCAGACCCTGAAGATGGCCCTTACGCGCCAAGTCTCAGTGGTCGCCAAATTACCCTGACTCCTGCTACCAATGGAACGCTTTTCTACAACGGTAGCCCCGTTAGCGCAACGACAATCATTACCAGTTTTAACCCTGCCCTGGTTACGCTGGACCCAATAGACGGAGCCATCACCGCCAGCTTTTCCTATACGATCTTCGACAACGCCCTGGTGTCGGCACCCAGCGCAACCACTGTCAACCTGCCCTTTAGCTTACTGACCATCAGCGGTACTGTCCTCAACGATGCCAACGGCTTAACCGACAACGTCATTAGTGGCACAGCCACCAACGGCGGGGGTACCTTGTACGTTATCGTCAGTAACACCACGACTAACACCGTGGTCGCTTCCACGTTGGTCCCCAGTAGTGGCGTCTACAGTCTGACGGGACTCTACCCCGCTACCTACAGCGTTCGTTTGAGTACGACCAGCGTGGCAGCGGGGGCGGTCACACCAGCCGTGAGTCTGCCCGCTAACTACACCAGTATTGGCGAGGGAACAGCGGTTGCGGGTGACGGCACGCCTAACGGCATTACTTCCGTTACATTGACGACAAGCAACGTAACGGGTGTTAACTTCGGCCTGGATCAGTTGCCATTGCCGACCAGTGTTACGCTAACCGCACAGAACAATCCGGGTGGTACAAATTCCGTTATCGTTCCGTCAACCATTCCCAACGGAACCGATGCCGATGGGCTAGTTGCCCGTGTTCTTTATACCGCTTTCCCTGTCAATGCTACGTCGATCTCGATCGGAGGTACCGTGTATACAGCAGCGACATTTCCGGCGGGTGGGGTAACTGTAGCAGTGGGTACGACGCTTTTGATCGATCCAGCCGATGGGGCCGTAACCGTTTCAGTATCGTTCCGGGTAATCGACGATGCGCTTCAGCCGAGTCTGGCGACGGGTACAATAACGATTCCATTTACCTGCCCTGCCCCCCTTTGTCCGGTGGTAATTGGCCTAAAAACAAACCGTATGTAACGCAATTTGGGAGCTTCAAGACTTCCTTTTTTGACCGTCTGTTCAATTATTTGAATTTACTGGCATTTTTCGCGAAATACATTTGGAAATTCCTTCGCTTTAGGCGTCCTTCGCTTAAATTTTAACAAGCAATGCAAACAGGAACAGTAAAATTCTTTAATGAAACCAAAGGGTTTGGCTTCATTAAACCCGATGAAGGCGGTGAAGATATCTTTGTCCACGCTTCTGGCCTCATCGATCAAATCCGCGAAAACGACAAAGTGAAATTCAATGTTGAGCGCGGCAGAAAAGGCTTAAACGCCGTAAACGTCGAACTGGCTTAATCGTAAGATATACCAAGACCAAGACACCCGTTGTAAAAAACATGCCAGCTGGCATGTTTTTTTTTGCCCTGTCGGTTTCCACAGGCATTTTTGCGATCTGATTGTTTATTCGATTGCATGACCCAACTTAGTGACCAGCGCTCCCTGGCCGAGCGCATTGCCCCCCTCCTAGCCCAGTCGCCTAAGGCAGTCTCCGCCGTACTGGACCTGCTGGACAGTGGAGCTACCATTCCGTTTATTGCCCGCTACCGAAAAGAAGCCACGGGCCAGTTAGACGAAGTTCAGATCGCTCAGATTCGCGACACAGGTCAGAAAATTCTGGAACTGGACAAACGCCGACTAGCCATTATAAAATCCATTGAGGAACAGGGAAAACTAACGTCGGCCCTACAGCAAAAAATCAATGCTGCGGATTCGCTGACTGAACTCGAAGATATTTATCTCCCCTACCGCCAGAAGCGAAAAACCCGTGCCAGCGTAGCCATTGAGCGCGGTCTGGAGCCACTCGCTACGTTGATTATTGGCCAGCGTGAAACCAACCTTGATCGGGCGGCACAACGCTTTTTGACCGACGCTGTCCCTACGATAGCCGATGCGCTACAGGGTGCAAGGGATATCCTGGCCGAACGAATCAGCGAGGATGCCGACGCCCGTCAGCGCATTCGGAATCTCTTCGATCGGGAAGCCATCATCCGGTCTACGGTAAAAAAAGGAAAGGAAACGGATGGGGTTAAGTTTAAAGACTATTTTGATTTTGCTGAACCGCTCCGCCGGGTACCCTCTCATCGACTGCTGGCCCTTCGCCGGGGGGAAGCCGAAGGGTTTCTAAGCGTCAGCATCGGCCCCGACGAAGAAGCTGCCCTGGAACGGTTGGAGCGTCAATTCGTGCAGCAGGATCGTCTGGACAGGGCAACGGCTGGTTGCCGGGAGCAATTGTCGTTAGCCATTAAAGACGGCTACAAACGGCTGCTCAAACCATCGCTCGAAACTGAATTCAGTAACGTATCAAAAGAAAAAGCCGATGAAGCCGCCATCCGCGTTTTTGCTGATAACCTGCGTCAACTACTGCTTAGTCCTCCTCTGGGTCAGCAGCGGGTATTGGCCATCGATCCTGGCTACCGGACAGGCTGTAAAACCGTCTGTCTGGACGCGCAGGGAAACCTGCTGACCGATACGGTTCTTTATCTCTTTCAATCCGACAACCAGAAACAGCAGGCTACCCAGACAGTGCAGAAGTTGATGGCCCAGTATCAAGTTGATGCGATCGCCATCGGTAATGGGACCGCCGGTCGCGAAACCGAAGAGTTTATCCAGAGTCTGAACCTGGGAAAACCTATTTTTATGGTCAGTGAGCAGGGCGCATCGATCTATTCGGCTTCCGACGTAGCCCGGGAGGAGTTTCCGGATCGGGACGTTACGGTACGGGGAGCCGTCAGTATCGGTCGGCGGCTGATGGACCCACTGGCCGAACTTGTCAAAATTGATCCCAAGTCCATTGGCGTTGGGCAGTACCAGCACGACGTCGATCAGGGCGACTTGAAAAGCAGTCTAGATACAATCGTTGAAAGCTGCGTTAACCAGGTTGGTGTATCACTCAACACGGCCAGCGCTTACCTGCTGCGTTACGTCTCAGGGCTTGGTCCACAACTGGCCAGTAATATTGTTTCCTATCGGGCGCAGAACGGCGCATTCACATCGCGCGATCAACTAAAAAAGGTCCCCCGCCTGGGGGCTAAAGCGTTTGAACAGTGTGCGGGCTTTCTGCGCATCGAAGGCGGTAAAAATCCACTCGATAACAGTGCTGTTCACCCCGAACGATACGCTCTGGTTGAGCAGATGGCAACCGATCTAGGCAGTACCATCAACGACTTGATTCGCAAACCGGAGGTCCGGAAACAGATTCAATTAAATCGTTACGTATCCGACTCGACAGGTCTTCCGACGTTACGTGATATTGTGGCGGAACTCGAAAAACCCGGCCGCGACCCCCGCGAACAGTTATCCGTTTTTGAATACGACAGCCGTGTTCGCAGTGTCGAGGATCTGCACGAAGGTATGGTCCTGCCGGGCGTGGTAACTAACATTACCGCCTTTGGCGCATTTGTCGACATCGGCGTTAAACAGGACGGGCTGGTTCACATCTCGCAGATGGCTAATCATTACGTATCCGACCCCAAGACCGTCGTAACGGTGCACCAGAAAGTAAGAGTTAAGGTGCTGGAGGTTGATAAAGCCCGCAAACGGGTTGCGTTGTCGATGAAAATTTGATAGGTTGCATCACTGGTTGAATGATCCCAGGTTCATTTAACCAGTGATTTACTCGTCTTTTGCTTGCCTTATGCCTACACAACAAGACCGGACCCTACGTCTGCCTGTTTTGCTCAGTGCATGTTTCCTTCTCTTCATGACCTCCTGCGAGGTACTCCGGTCAACCGGTCCATCCCATTCCGTTAGTCGACGTACCGCCGTCTCAAAAACGGTAGCGCGCAAAGCTAATATGGGCAGAACACCCAACCGGCCACCGACTATCCCCAACAAACCTGCTGGTCGACGTGTCGATTCACGTACGTACGAGGATCAATACGTACCGGAAGTGGTAAAAGTGGCCCGGACCTACACGGGGACTCCTTATCGTTTGGGCGGTAACACGACCGATGGCATTGACTGTTCAGGATTGGTATACGCGGTCTTCAATACCGTTGGCTTAAGGATGCCGCGCATTTCGTGGCAGCAGTCCGAAGTGGGTCGGGAAGTAGAGGTCAATGAAATTCTGCCCGGTGACCTGATTTTCTTCGTGCCCGACAAGGGGCAAGCTGGTTACGTGTCGCATACCGGAATTGTAACCGAGGTAAACGGCAATACGAACGTACGGTTCATTCACGCATCTTCTTCGCGTGGTGTGCGTGAGGACAATCTATATTCTGATTATTTCAAAGGCCGGTTCGTGAAAGCCCTACGCCCTTTCTGATTAGCTATGGCGTAGTTTTGGATAATCTTTATGCCTTTGAAGCGACCGTTTTCAGGGAGTTTGCAGGCGTAAGATCAACATCGTAGAATCTGACATCAGCCGATACCCCTTGCTTTGTTCTTTGACGAAAAAGGCATTACGATTGATGCGCAACGTTTCTCCTTTGTCTCCCTCAATCGACCAGGAAAACATACTATCGGTCGATAGCATACCAATCTGTGCGTGTTTTGTTCCCGTACCGTTTTCACCAAAGCTGTAAATAGTTTTGGTAAGTTGAAGCCGGGCCATGTTCGTGCTATCAATGCCACGAGTGGAGTCTACGTTGTAGGTAGCTTCAAACTGTTTATTTTCCAAATCCAGATCACGGATACCGGTTGTGCAACCCGTTACCAGCACGGTTACGCTTGCTGCCAGCAGATTTTTTTTCATTGTCCTCTGTCTAATGCATTCCTCCACCTCATAACCTGGTTTCTGAGCGACTTGTCTAGTCTTGATCGGTAAAACTCAGCTACCGGCCTTCTTTTAGCCGTAAGCGACTATCTTTTGAACAAACGGTAGTCTTTTCGGCGTCAATCTTGCTCGGTACTTACTTTTCGATCAGTTTTACAGCTTGTTTCCTTATCTGAGCTTATGTCCTTACTTCAAGCTACTAATACAGACAATCATCGAGAGGTGTTACGAAGTTATACCATCCTTGACTCCCTTCCTGAACAGGATTACGATGACATTACGCATCTGGCCTCTGCGATCTGTCAAACGCCTATTTCCTTGATTAGCCTGATTGACGACGATCGACAATGGTTCAAATCGGCCCACGGCATTGAAATTAGAGAAACTCCCAGTGAGTACGCGTTCTGCACGCACAGCATTCAGAACCCCGACGAGATCATGATCGTGCCCGATAGTCGGCAGGACAGTCGGTTTTCCGGAAATCCTTTAGTTGTGGGGGATCCGCACATAATTTTTTACGCGGGCGTACCTCTGGTCAACCCGCAGGGATTTGCGCTGGGTTCGCTCTGCGTTGTTGACAATAAGCCGAAGTTTGGACTGACCGAGACGCAGCAGGCAGCGTTAAAAATCCTGGCTCAGCAAGTAGTCAACATGCTGGAAATGCGACGATCCGGTAGTGCTCTACAAATTCAGAAACGAATCCTGGAGCAGCGCAATACTGAATTAGGCGAATTGGCGGATGTCGTTCAAACGGAAATAAAACCTAAACTTTTCCAGGTGACAAGCTCAGTTACTAAGCTGAAAGCCCAACTTTCAGCCTCATCATCGACTAACTCGCTGTTGGATGAAACCCTATCGACGCTTCAGGAAATTGACCAGCGATTGCAGCAATTTGAATGAAGCAATCTGGCCCGTATTGCACTGGCTAGATTGCTTATTTATTTTATCTTGTTAATAACAAGCAGAAACGCCTGGCCTATTAGGCCTGACATTTCTGCTCGAAACGAATAGAACGCTTGGCACGTTCGATTATCTGCTGAATCAAGACGTATAGTTAAGAGCCTATACTCTTCTAGAACAAGGCAATTCCTTTCATTACGTCTTTACCCTCAGGGCTAACGCTATAGCTTTGATCCTTTGAATACAGTTACGTCTCTGTATCGCGAGCCTTTATAAGTCGTATTTGTGTTGACTGTAAAGTCAATTGCGTTATTCGTCAAGCTTCCTTCCCCGTCTATATCAACCGATACAGTGGTACCGAGAAATTCACTGAACTGCGTTTGAGATGGAAAGGAGAAACCTTTGTCTGACATGGTTGCCTTTAGACGTTTTGTTGAGAGGGCAAAAAGTAGTTCACCTTCTGATTCTCCCTTTCCTACTATCAATACATCGGCTTCAGGGCTAGATGTCCCTTTGTTTGGCGTTGCTGAATCCAATTCGTAAGACGTTGTTGTACTAGTAACCTTATAAGTTCCATAGTACTGTTCTCGCGGATCAACATCAGAGTCTTTCTTACAGCTCACGCAAGATAAGAGCGATACCACTACTACTAAGTGAGTGAAGAAGCGTGTCCTCATTGGTAATTAATCGATTAATTGAACTGACAACTGAAAATTGCACGAAGAACGTAATAGGTAACTAAAGTACTGCTCATTTTGATTTTTATCGATGAGAAACTGTTCAGTAGCCTGCTTGAATGGCAACTGGTATCGCTGGTGGATACATCTGAATTAACAATAGAGCTTCTTAATATACCAAAACGCACAAGGCCGCAACTGCATGCAGTTGCGGCCTTGTCTTGAACGTGTGATTATTCCTGAACAGAACCCTGCTCAAGATTGGCGGCATTCTGACAACTGTAGGTACGACAGTTGCATTGGGGCTGGTTGCCCTCATCGCTGCGACGATTAACGGGTGTATCCTTGAAACATTATGCAAACAAAGAATGTATTTTCTTCTTTTTGGATTGATCGTTTACTTGGTTCTTAAGGTTTGGGAGCAAGCAATCAGCCAACAGGTTTGGCTAACTATTTATAGATGAGTTCGTGGAACTTATTAAGCCACCAAGCTGACTTTTTGCTGTATGAACTATCAGCCAAGATTTTGCTCATTCGCCCATAGCCTTTAATCAGACGGCTTAAGAGCATGTTGGGGAATTGAAAAGTGCTGGTGGTCAGGCCAACTTTGTATCGACCAAAATGCAAAGTAATGACCTCTCAGTGGCAACCACTGACCGACTACCAGTGGGCGGCAATCGCTCCGGCGACCCGGTTCGCCTTTTTTCCACCGCCCCGGCGGCCCGGCTTCGGCGCAAGCGCAAACTCGAGCTTCGGCAAGTTATGGACGCTATTTTATGGTTGCTCCGAACCGGATGTCAATGGCGCAACTTACCTCACTACTGGCCGCACTGGCAAGCCGTCTACTACTATTTTGACCGCTGGAAAAAGGCGGGACTTTTTGAACAGATTAATGCCCGTCTCAACCAACTTGACCGCCAGCAACAAGGCAGAAACATCAATCCTTCCGCATTGCGTATTGATAGTCAATCGATTAAGTTAGCGCCAATGGGCGGTGAATTTCGAGGATTAGATCCAAATAAGCGTGTCAATGCGGGGCCGCCCGTGCGGCCGTAAACGCACCTTCGTGGTCGACACCCAGGGGCGGCTTTGGGTAGCCAATGTGGATGCGGCCAACCGGGCGGATGGCTCCTTGGGCCAAACGCTGGTTGTGTCCATTCTCTGGCGAGTGGGTGAGCGCTTGGAAAAGGTCTTCGGCGACCAGGCCTACAATGGCGTGTTCGCGGGGGAAGTGGCCAGGTGGAGCATCGACTTTGAAAAAGCTTGCCGACCCGAATCAGCTCGAGGTTTTGTGCCAGTAGCCAAACGGTGGGTGGTGGAGCGAAGCATTGCCTGGACGAACTACTTCCGACGCATCGTCAAAGATTACGAGCATACGGTATCTTCTTCTGTTAGTTGGTTATACTTGGCCAATAGTCAGATCATGTTACAACGGATCGAGACTCATCACCAAATCTAATTTCCCAACATATTCTAAGGACTGATTTTAAATTGTCGATACTGCCTGATGCATATTTCAGCTTCATATAGGTATTAGCGATTTTAGTGGAATGATCAATGTCAAAAGATATAAAAAATCCGCTGCATCTGTCTTCGTAAAGATAGCTACAGCGGAATAAAGTCTAAACAATGCAGTTTATACCAGTTTCTGCATCACTTTGTCGGGGGTGATGGGCAGGTCGCGGATGCGCTGACCGGTGGCATTAAAGACCGCGTTGGAAACTGCAGCGGCAAAGCCGATCAGAGCAATTTCACCCATACCTTTCGCCCCCATCGGGTTGATGTACGGATCTGGTTTGTCGATGACGATAGTTTCGGTGTGCGGGACGTCGGCGCTGACGGCCACGTGGTAGTCAGCAAGGTTATTGTTGACGTAACGGCCGAAGCGGTGGTCGATGACGGCTTCTTCGGTCAGGGCCATACCTATACCACCCGCCACGCCACCGATCATCTGACTAGCTGCCGTTTTCGGACTGACGATCCGGCCTGAGTCGGCCACGCTTACGGCTTTCGATACGCGAACGACACCCGTTACGGGGTGAACGCGGACCTGCACGAAATGCACCGAGAATGAGTATTTTCCTGTTCCCCCCCGCCCTTCGACTGCTGCGTTTTGTCGATCGTTGTCAGGTTGTTGCTGCGCATCAAATCGGCGACGGCGACCTTCTTATTTCGATCGGCCTCTACGTAAAGCATGCCGTCGGCGAGGGTTAGGTCGTCGGCTTTGCTGCCAGCGAGCGGAGAGCCGGACTTTGTCGCCATATCGGCCAGCGTATTTTTGACCGCCGTACAGACGTCATAGACAGCCGATCCGACCGTCGACGTAATAGTTGAACCGCCTTGCATAGGCGCGTTAGGCAGCGACGTATCGCCGAAGCGACTACGCTGCTGAATGGCCCGCTAGTTCTGCTCTTGCATCAAACGACGTACCCGATGACAACCGGCCTTGAGACCCTGCTCTTTCAGCGCTTCCAGTACGCGACGGCTGCCATAGCGCCTTGAGTTTTCCCGTACAGGCGGCCCTGCAGAAGATCTTGTCGATGGTTGTGGTCATAGTTTGATTGCTATCTGACGGAGTGAACGTTGTTCCATTGCGATACGTGTAAGAGGCAGTCTTACTTACATTCAGTATTTTACAGAGTAGCCGTACTGGGAAATTGCTTTCTTCAGTCTGGATAAACTGGTAAGTCAACGTCAGGTTTGTCGGCTGAAAATGGCGACAGCTTTTTTTAATATCTCGCGCCGGGCGTCGGGCGCTCCATCTCCGCTTGGCGTAGCTGCTTGCGTAAATTATCAACTTCCTGCTGAAGGCTTTGATCGGGTTTCTTTTCTCCTTTCCCATCCGCTTTTCGCCAAGCGTGAATCAGACTATCACTAATGCCCATCTTGCGGGCTACAGCCATAATGGGTTTACCATTGGCAACCAGCCGCAGCGAGTCGGCTTTAAACTCAGCGGTATACTTTCGTTTTGGTTGTTGGGATTGATTCATGGTACACGAAGTTAAAAATGTTTCGTGTCCGGATTTTTAGGAACACATCAGTGGTCCGGTTTAGCGCCACACCGAACTTGCAAGTTTTGTGTAATATTCTTGCTCAAACTGTTCAGGGCTTTTGTAGCCCAGCGACGAATGCTTGCGCACTCGATTATGGTACATTTCAGTATACTCGAAGATTTCAGTTCGAGCATCGTCCACGCTTAGGAATGTACCTCCTTCCAATAGTTCCGCTTTCAGGCGGCTCCAGAATAACTCCGCAAAAGCATTGTCATAGGGATCGTCGGCCACCGTGGCGCGGCTCGACTCATACGGGGCCTGATCTTCCATAAACTGATCAGTTCGTGCAGATCATTCGATATATATTGACCACCCCGATCCGAGTGGGTAATCAAGCCGGGCAAAGGCTTGCGAGATTGCAAGGCGTTACGCAGTGGTATGACAACCAAGTCATCCTCCATATTGTCATCGACGCGCCAGCCTACAATTCGTCGGGAAAATATATCTATCCAAGAACCTAAATAGGCCCATTCTCCATTCGTCAACGGCAGATACGTGATATCACTCTCCCAAATCAAATTAGGGCCTTGTGGTAAGGGTTGGTCTAACAATAGGTTAGGCCAGTAGCCTTTTCCATGAGTGCTATTCGTCGTACGGGGCACAAATGATTTAGGTTGGGCTGTAAACCAGCTTGTTTCATAAGTATCCGCACCTGATGCCGTCCTAGGTCATAGCCTTGCTCCGCACCGGCGGCCCGGTTTTAATTCAGCCACAATCCGGCGGCTCCCATAACGTCGCCCATGATCGGCGAAAACCTCTTCGATCAACTGCTATTTCTTTCCGCGCCACGGTGGCCCTTTTCAACCGTTGGTTTGTAGCTCTCTCCCCGCTGGTAATGGTAGTAAGCTGTCCGGCTCACCTCTAGGACATAGCAAAGTGCTTCGACCGTAAACGTATCGGCCAGTGCTTGAGTGAACTCATAGAATAACTTCAGGTCTGTCAGCTGAAAATACTCAAGGTTTTTTTTAAGATCTCGCGCTCGGTTTCCAATTGTCGTACTCGATCCTTGAGTTGCTGATTTTCCAGAGCTAGCTCATTTTGCTCACCATTTGCTTTTTTACCCCTTGGTTCTGATTTTTCCAGCGGTAGGCCAGATTTTCTGAAATGCCCATCGCCTTAGAGATGTAGGCTGCTGTCTGGCCGCTGACCAACATTTTAATAACTTCACTTTTGAAGTCGGCATCATATTTTCGCCGAGTTCTGGGTTTGCTGGGTTGCTGCATGGTCTTGCGAAGTTAAGCAAGTCCACTGTGCCGATTAATTAGATTAATTAGACCATCTCAGTCGACAGCCCACGCTATCTAGTGTTTGGCTTTCTTTCGTCCAAGCTTAACTAAAGCTCTGCTGAGCTTTCTCCCAAGCAACCTAATGCGTCATCGTTTATGCGCTCCGATTTCAGCAATGATAGTAGTACAGCAGCCAAGTGGGCATATACTCCCTTTGACACCTTCTTAGTGATGTAAAGTAGGGCGTTGAAGACAGAATAATGTAAGTATTTGCATTTACGCTTGTCAGCCAGGATTTGTTGAATAACTTGCTGGGCATAATCAGTCAAGTAATACAGGGCACATCCGCTTCGGCGTTCGAATTAACATATAAGGTATGCTGTTTTTATTCTTTTAGAGTGTGTTGGGGAATCTAAAAAGCTGGTAGTCAGGTCAACTTTGTAGCGACCAAGCAACAAAAGCA
>NZ_BAAHBP010000027.1:0-437469 GCF_054776615.1 Spirosoma pomorum | reverse complement strand
GGCCAACAGCCAGATCATGTTACAGCGTATCGAAGATCATTACCAAACTTAATTCCCCAACACGTTCTTAAACTTCTATTACTTCCTTTCTTGATCCAGTCTTCCCATACTAATCGGAGGGCTGCTCGCTCCTGAATATCAACTAAGCAGGCAGCTACGGCACGAACAATTGTCGATTTTCCAGAACCATTATCACCAATCAATACATGCCATCCAGCTTCCTCTCCTTTAGCAAAATTCATTTCGAATCGTTCGATCGAGCGAATGTTTTCGATTTTTATACTTCGGATGTACATATTATCAGGAATATTAATACCAGTTTAAATCTCTATCACAATTCTAATCTTTCAGAAATTGTATATTGAATATATAAGAAAAGCGACTGCATTTTATTTAATATACAGCCGCTTTTCTTACCTCCTAAAAATTCACTTTAATTTACCCATCTGCTCAACGTTCCGCCTGGTATCCGACCGGCTGGCCTGTGCCTGTTCCATCGCCTTCTGAGCCGCTTTCTGCGCGTCGGTGGTTTTCCCACCCCGGCGATAGGCTTCAGCTAATTCATAATATAGATCAGCTTGTTCTTTGGCGTTTGGCTTCAGCGCCAGGCCTTTGTTTACCCATTTAACTACCGTCGGCACGTCGGTATCATCAGGGCTGTTGCGGTTAAACAGGCGGGAGATATAAATGTACTCCGGTACACTGAATGCATTGGCGTTTACCTGCTTATCCATACGGTCGATCGCTTTAGCGGTCTGCTTCGCCCGGAAGAACGCATTTACTTCGGGCAGCAACGTCCGATTGGCGGCCACTTTTGGATCAATACCCACCTTTGCCAGCTCCTGCCGAATTTCAATGATCTTCGCGGCTGGATATTGCGCTCCCCGGCTGCTGTACAGCGACGACATCAGGATATTTTCGGCAACCTGCTGCGTTGGCTGGGCGCCATACGCTTTACGGTAAGCATCCAGATGCCCGAGCATGTACTCGAAAATCGGGTTTTCGTAATCCAGCACTAGTTTCTGCAACGCCAGCCAGTTTGTCTGACTTGCGTACGTAGCGGGCTGCTGCTGCCGGGCGTACTCATTCATGGCCGCGATATTAGCCGTCGTGTCCTTCGTGATGCGAGCAAACATCGCGTAATCGATCAGGAAGTTGGGATTACGTTCGCCCTGCTGAAATCGCGCTTTCATGGTTTGGCTCCGGCTAGCGGGCGTAATGGCGTTCGTACCGTGCCGGATCACTTCGTCGGTCGAGTTGTTGCTCATCGCGAAGTGCAACAGGTTCTGTTTGGGATCGAAGTACAAAAACAGGGGCAACGACGGAATGAACAACTGTTGCTTGGTCAGAAACGTCTGCGTGGTGGGTAACGCGATGTCCAGTTTGGTGCTGACAAATTTGTCATTATAGAACTTCCCAACCCGGCTATCGGCCAGCGTGGGCACAAAGCTCTGACACACGTGACAGGTTGGCGAAAAAATTTCTACGAACACCGGCTTGCCTGTCCGCCTGGCTTCTTGAAATACACGATCGATGGGTAAGGCCTGGAAACTAATTCCTCCCGGCTTAACAGGTGACTTTTTTTGCGCCAGTGCGGCAGTTGCCAGGGTCACACTGGCTATACAAAGCAGGATGAGAAGTTTCTTCATACACAAAGGGAGATCGTTCTAATTGTCACGTTCCCGGACCTGAATTTATTGTTGTTGCTGCTGTGCTTTAATTTCTTCCCGGAGTCGTTTGCTCAATGCATCGCACGTTTTCTCGATGTCCGTAGCCATCTGCTGGTCTCCCGTGGCGTTCCGGGCGGTATCGGCAATGCCGCTCATCATTTCGATCAGAAAGCGCTTCATGTCCACTACTTCCATCTCTTTCGTCCACAGATCAATTTTGAGCGTGCTGTTGTGGTAATGATCCCAGAGTGCAATCGCAATCGCTCGTGTATCGCTCAGCCCTTCGTTTGGGTTATCGGTAGCATCCCAGTAGATTTTCTCGGGGACACTCTGATTATCTAATTCAATGGAGAAGTTAATTTCTGATTTTTTCATAGAGACAAATTTACGTAGCCTCGTCGGAAACCTATATGATACGTCTCACCTAAATCCGAATTCATCGATACGTCTCTCCACTCGCTTTACGTCCGTTATCGTTTTCAACTAGGGTTGTTTTGCCCAAAAGTACCCGGGGTACACTTTCAGGAGGCAGTACAAATATGCTTAGCTTAGTAAGTTTCGAACTAGAGAGGGCAGGTTGTTTGTAGGTGCCTCGTTTCAAAATTAGTCAATAGTCTCGGCTGACGAGAGAGATAAGGGACCTCACAAGACTACAGGATTTTAACGATTCACAATCAGTGCATGCAAAAGTTTAACGTACTCGACAAACGCAGCGGCTGCATCCTTTAGTCAGAATATTTTATAGCCCCACCCCTGTTATCGTCTTATATAATAGACAATTAGATGGAACCATATGTAGAGAATTTTCTAAGTATTTAATCTTGAGTATTTAGTAAATTTAGAAACAAAGTCACCCATTACTCGACGATGTTTCGGTTTTTTTTACTGTCTGTTCGTTTCTTATTCCTTATTGTTTGCTTATGGCCGGGCCAGGCTGTATCTGGAACAGCGGATCCTGGTCATACGAATTTTCTGCTTTACTTAAAGCAAGCCACGCCCGACAACCGGGTGATTGGCCTGCTCAACTATTTCGACACCTGCGTAACGATTATGCAGGACTCTACACGAGCTAGTTGGCTCTTGAATCAGATTGACGCGCTGGCCAAACAGGCAGACGACCCTCGACTCAACCGGTACAGCTGGCTTGTCCGTAACACCCACGCTAAACACAACCCTACCCTCACCAACAAACAAAAGGCCGCGCTTTTTCTGGCGACGGGGCAACAGGCTGAAGCTGCTGATGATCCGGAAATTGCAGCCGTTTGCCATCACTTAGCCGGGCAGTATTATTTTCTGAACGAAGAGTACGGCCGGTCTTTTGAGCATCTGCTGGCCGCCAACCAAACGTTTCGTCAACTTGGCTACAAACAGGTTCCCGGCATCAGCCGGTATCTTCACGAACTGGCCGCCCGCAATTACCATTTCAAAGAATACAATAATGCCATTGCCCTACTGATCGAGACGGCCCGCTATCCTATCTATAACCCCCGAATTGCTTTTCACACGTTCAACACGTTAGGAATGGTATATACCAATCGGGGCCGGGAAACAAACCGGCCTAGTGATGGCCCACTATCCGAACGGGCCTTCTCCAAGGCGATTCAGATAGCATCTGTTTACAAAGATTCGTTGTTAATCGGCATAGCAGCTGGTAATCTGGGGACTCAATATGCGCTCCAGAACCGATGGCCGGATGCATTACGTTCCTTCAAACTGGCGCATGAGCTGACCCGTCGCTTTGGCGATCAGCGTGAATTGCCAGTCGGCGATGCCCTGCGAGTCGCGAATGCGTTTTTTCAACTAGGTCAGTCAGACAGTTGTCGCTATTATCTGGTACTGTCAGAAAACTACCGAAGGCAGAAACTAAAAGACAATCGTAGTGACGGTATAGATGACGAATACGACCGGATGTATTACTATAACGTCGCCCGGCGCTATCACCAGGCCAGGGGAGATATAGCGATGGCTTATCAGTACTCAGACAGCGTTATTACCCTGAAGGACCGTATCAACAAGCGTTACAATGCCCAACGCATGTCGCTGGTGAACCAGAAGTTGCTGATTCAGAAACACCAGTCAGATGTGGACGTCCTCCAGACCGAAAACCAAACCCAGCAGACCTGGTTCTGGGCCATAGGTGGAGTTCTAGTCTTAATGGCGGGATTATTTTTTCGACTCTACCAACTGGCCAGGCATAAACGACGGCAGGAAACGGTCCTCAATGCCGAGCGCGAAAAATCCTTACGCCTGGAAAAGCAGTTGGTTGAAGAGCAGCTTCAGCAGGCTACCACTGGCCTAAACGAGTTTATGGAAAACCTGCGGGAGAAAAACGCTCTTATCGACGCCATCTCGGCTGAACTGGCTCAACTCTCGTCCGTCGGCACTGTAGGAAAGGCTGATACACCCCTACTGGAAGCTCAGCAGCATTTGCTCGGCTCAACCCTACTGACCAACGATGCCTGGTACGAGTTTCGCGAGCGTTTTAACCGGGTACATCCTCATTTTTTCGAGCAGCTTCGTCAGCAGTTCTCGGGTATTAGTCCCGCCGAAGAACGCCTGCTGGCCTTGTCAAAACTGCGAGTGGATACCCGGCAGATGAGCCGGATGCTGGGTATCTCGCCCGACTCCATCCATAAGACCCGATACCGGCTGCGCAAGAAACTCGGGCAAAACGGCCAATCCTCACTATTGGAGTTGCTCAACGAGGCTCCGAGATAGACACTTTAATATCTTATTATCAATCACTTATACTTTTGTCCAGATGTTTGTCCAGACGCTTTTTTAGGCCTTAGGATGCGTGTATGCTTGTTTTGATCCGTCAACTGATCCGATAGACAAACGTTGTGCTCAGGAAACACCCCGGTAGCCGGGACATTTTCACTTACAAAACAACCCATATCATGCAAGTCAAACATTACTTATCCATTTCGTTGTTGCTAGCCGCTCTGGCCGCCTGCCAAACGAGCCCCGAAGTCGTTGTCCCTCAATTGTCCCCCCAGGCAGGGGCAAGAGCAGGTGCTTCGCCATTCACCACCCAGAGAATCGCCAATATGCGTAAATATGTCCTAGACGAGCTCAATTATCAGAGAAAATTAAAACCAACGCTTAACTTACCAACGCTTACCTTAAATGACAAACTCAATACCGCAGCCCAGAAGCATGTAAACTATATGATTGCGGCAAATACAACTAGCAATACAGGCAGTAACAGCTCTACGCCTTATTCGCGAGTAACAGCGGAAGGCTACACGCCGGGACAATCAGCTGGAACTAGGTTATTGGAACAATTCAATGGTACTTACAAGGCTGACGCAGCAGAATTAGTCGAACCATCCAAACCTTCCAAACCTTCCCCAAAAGACTATAACATTGCGGATGGAAGCTATAGTGCGGCTATGGCAAGCTATTACAAGGCTCTGGCAAGCTATAATGAAGCTATAAAAAACCAATAAAGAACAGATAAATTAATTGCCCAAAGAAAGGTCTATAATAGTCTTTATAGTCAAGGGTTATTCCCGCAGGTATTGAGTAGTAAATACTACACCGAAGCGGGTGTTGGTTTTGACTACAATGCTAAAACCAATAAATACGTATTTTCAGTTATTTTAACTGCTCCTAAATAATCTGTATGTGTGTGTACAAGGCCATCCATCCGAGCAGGATCCGGGGGCAGATGGCTTTGTACGCCTTACCGGTTGCCAATCTGGTAGCCGTTGCCTGGGTAGATCATCGCCAGACTGTTTGGCTTCCAGCCGAGTCTGACCGGCCTAAAGGACGAGTGAGTATTCTATCAATTGGGTTACTCGGTCACTCTGTTTCAGGGGTTCGAATTGGACGTTATTTCCTTACCAGGCCCCTACAAACCCCGTTACCAGCTACGAGGAATGCCTGCTCTCCTCAATTTGAGGAAGTGATAAGGCCAGCAAATATCTTCTCATAATCAGTCGATTATAGTTTTTTCCAGACGTTTATCCAGACGCTTTTTTGAATCTTGGAGCGGGAATGGGTTTGTTTTGGTGGTCAATACAGCCCCATAGACTCATGAAACACTTCTTTACTTTATTCGGGGAAACCAGCCAACCTGCTTTTAAGCTTCCTACTGTTCTGTCTAGGCCCAAGCGCAAAGTTCAGCGCTTTACGTCACGCCAGGCGGAGGGAGCAACCAAACAGACTCCTCTTGGACCAACGCCCTGTCCGGCCGTGCCCAGCGGGGTGCGTTAGCCACGGCCCCCAGCGGCACTACGGTGTCGAAAGGCCAATGTATTTACTGTTTTAACCCCAACTTTTAACCCGCTTATGAAGCATTTTTTTACCATCTATCTGCTGATGTTAATAGTAGGCGTGTCTGGACAGGTTCTGGCGCAGTCCGGACCGAATCAACCATCCGCTGAAAAGACTACCGCTGTCGCTATCCCGGATAATCTTTCCGTGGGACAGACCGCCAATATCATCGTTACGGCGATAGATGTGGCTGGTAATCCTGTTGTCGGGGCCACGGTTACCGTCAAAGACGAAACAGGCAAACAGGTTGGGACTGCTCCTACTACCTCTACCGGGTTGTCATTTATACCGGTGACCTCCAACGTGCCGGGCACGCGCACCTACACAATACAGGTGGGGAACACGACCATCAATGCCAAACCATCGATTGTGTGGAAACCTGTCGAATTCATCACCGATTTTAAAGCCAATCCTAACCCTGTCTGTGCCGGTCAGCGCATCCAGTTCACCGCCACATTAGGCCTCGTCTCTTCAAGCTACAGTTACACGCTCGCTAACGGTAGTACCATTCTCCAAACGGGGACAGGAACCTCCACCGCGTTTGATCAGAGTGTACTGGCTAGTGGTCTGGGAAATCAGAACTTTACGCTGACCATCATCTCCGGTGTCCAGACGACCAAGAATACGGTAGAGGTAACCATCAACCCCTTGCCTATTGTCTACGAAGTAACGGGTACAGGACCCTACTGCGGTGGTGGAACCGTGGGCCTCTCAGGTTCCAATACCGGACTCAACTACCAACTCCTACGCGGGGGGAGTACCTTGGGTGACCCGATTGTCGGAACAGGGAATGCTCTAAGCTTTACGGCCCTAAGCAACTCAGGCACTTATACCGTTCAGGCTACCAACCCTAGCACAGGCTGTAGTCAGACAATGAGTGGATCAGCTATTATCGGCGTCAATTCAAATCCTACAGCACCAGCGACTCAGAATACGACCTACTGTCAAGGCGTTATGGCCAGTCCTCTGTCGGCTACTCCGGTAATGAATGGCACGTTGACCTTTTACACGGTATCCAGCGGTGGAACACAGTATACTACTTTGACACCTTCGACTCAGAAAGGCGCTAATTACTACGTCAGTCAAACGGTAAATGGATGCGAAGGGCCACGAGCCCAGATTACAGTCACCATCAATACGCTCCCTACGGTTAGCATTAGCCCCTCCATGACGGCCATCTGCGCCGGACAGACTGCTACGTTCTCCGCCAGCGGAGCAAGCGCTTACCAGTGGCGGGGACCCAACGGCTTTACCAGCTCGGCTAACCTCATCACCGTCACCGCCCCCGGTACTTACTCCGTAACCGGTACCAACCTGCAAAGCTGTTCGGCAGCGGCCACCGCTACCCTCACCGTCACCCCCATACCCACTACTCCCTCCCTCAAAACCCCGACCAACCAACCCGGCCAGCTCTATCCCGAGGGTAAAAGCAACATCACCCTGCCCCAGTACTCGGGTACCGTCACCCTCATCGGCGGAGCTTGCCCCGGCGGCACCATCCGATGGAGCGGACCCAACAACACCAGCGGTACGGGCAACATCACCCTGCCCACCAACCAGACCGGCACCTTCGTCTACCAGGCCATCTGTCAGATGGGGCAGTGCACCAGCCCCCCCACCTCCGCCACCATCACCGTTATCAAAGACAAGCTGCGAGTGGTGCCCCCCCTCTTCGACTGCGCCACCAATCAGCTCACCCTGCGCACCACCGGGGGCAACGGCAAACCCGTCGAGTACCACATTGCCTCCATCACCAACGGCTGGAGCAGTGCCAACCCGTTGGTTGTATCGAGCAAGGACTTCCGACGCGACTTCGACATCGACGCCCGTCAGAAGGAGAGCGACAACACGGGCTATGACAAAGCTCAGGAGCTGGACGACTACGAACTGCCCCGCTGCGGGGGCGCTCGTCTGGCGACGATGGAGGAGATAGTGGAGGTGCCCCTGAGCGTCAAGGTGCTGGGTAACCCCGTGCAGGGCGGTGAGTTGTCGGTGGAGATCCGGGGCGAGCAGGGCCAGCCGTTACAACTGACGCTGACCGACAGCCAGGGTCGGACCGTGGTTGAGCAACAGCTGCCCCGAGCCGAAGCGTTGGAGCACCGCCGATTGGGCGTGAGTTCGCAACCGGCGGGTATGTACTTGTTGCAGGTGAGCACGCCCAGCCAGCGTCAGAGCGTCAAGGTGCTCAAAGTTGACTAAAGGACTGGCAGACAAGCGATTAACTAATCAAAGATAAGAAAAGGATAATCGTGGGGCAAAATGGTATGATCAGGCTAGAAATGGCACAATCGTATTGGCGTTTGGGGGTGAGCATGGATGACCTTTGTGCCGAGAACGGCAATTTTCACGACACGATCTAACAGCCCCACCGGGTGGAAGTTCTGTCCCCATTATGCTGTCGTTTTACGCTTGATTAGCAACAAGGCGGGACAGTAGCCTGATCCCAGTCGTGGCTTTAACGCTACTAATTCAGTTGAAATACCCACTGTTTACCGCTTGGCTAAATAAAGAAGGAGTTGATGTACGGACATGGCGGGCACCACGCACGCGTAACCCCAAACCCATACATGAAGAACATAGACAGTTCATACCACCTGAGAGTAGGTAGTGGTTGCCTGCTGCCTGGAGATGCTACACTTCCCCGGTTCATAAAGCAGTCACATAGCGACCACAACAAGCAGCTATCAGACGCTATAAGCTTATACGAACAAATGCTGGACGAAGCCATTTTTCAGGTTGAAAACAAGATTACGCACCGTAATCAGACACTATCGATACTAGCTAGTTGCGCTGCACGACAAGCGGCCATTGCTAATCTGCTTAAACCCATACGTATTGACTCTCTGGAGATAATCGTTCACCAGGATTTTAAAACCCAAGAGTATAATAATTACTTCGGCCTCCACGAAAGTGAGCAGATGGATATTCTTGAGTTCGCCAAAGTAGATGCCCAGGTTACGCACGCCGTTCTACTCGAATTCATGGCGGTCAGCCTGGACGAATTTGAGCTAGTCAACTTTTTGCGGGCCGTACTGGTGCGATGGACATTAATCAACGAGTCGCTGCCGGGCACTAGTGGAAGTCAGGAGATTCATGATCTCAACCAGGAAGAATACCCCGGTACAGTGACGGATGATCTGGGTGTGAAGGATGGGCCTGTCTCGACGTCCTTTTACCGGTGGCGAATCGGGCACCAGGCTTTTGCCATTGATGCTATCTATGCTTCTTTCTTTTTCACCTGCGCATCGCAAGAATTAGAGGCCAGCAAGGTGCCCCAAGCCATTATCGCTCTTCAAAAAGCAGCCCTTTCGCTCCGGGCTACGACGGTCTCCATGCTGTTGGCGTCGAAGATACCTAAGGGAATCTATAACGATTATGTACGTCCGTCAATGGGCCTTGGCTTTTCCGGAAGCAACAACCTTTGGTGGAACCATCTGCTTCAGGCAATGCAGACAACAGTTGAGAAAGCAAAAGTGCTCAATTCGCCCGGCCTTACTCAAGCATTATTGGACTTGCATGAAAAATATTTGCAGGATATTGAATTACACACGTGGGTAGCCTCCAAGCTAGTAGGCAGCAGACCCTCGTTAACGCTCGAAGAGATTAATTCACTCGGCGATGAGACGCAGCGGAACGAACGCTTCGCCACGGCTGACCTCCGTTCGCTACATTACTTGCGCCAGCACGAGTTTGAGTTTCTGGGCTATTATCCCATGTTACGTCAGTTATTCAATACGCATCCATAATCAGTTATGCAGACTATTTGTGTAGGGTCGGTCGATGAAATCAAACGCCGGGGGTCGGTATCAATTAATGACATCACCGTCCATTTCCTAAACAATACGTTTTACGCTTTCAAGAATCAATGCCCACACATGCCGAACAAAAGCAAGCTAACTCACTCCCAGGTTTGCCCAAGAACACTGACAGTTCAGTGCCCGTTGCACCAATTTAGATTCAGTCTGATCGATGGCCTGAATGAACAGGAAGGGCTTCGAAAGTTGGGGCGCCTACTGATCGGTCAGGTTTCCATAGAAAATAATCAGCTATTTGTCACCGTCTAAAAGCGCCTATCCATGTATAACAAAGGGTCGATAGCAATTTTACAGAAAGCATTGGATCAACTGGCTGAGGGATTCGCGCACTTACCTGCTTTTGACCAGGAGATGCCCCCCGAAGTGGAAGGCATACTGCTTCAGGTGGCTAAGAAGATGCAAAATAATTATCCGTACCACCATCCGCTCTATGCCGGGCAAATGCTGAAGCCACCGCACGAGATTGCCCGCCTGGCCTACATGCTTTCCCTATGGATCAATCCAAATAATCATGCATTGGATGGCGGCCGGGCCAGTTCGGAGATGGAAAAAGAAGCAGTCGCCGAGATTGCCTTAATGTGTGGCTGGCAACAACACTTGGGGCACTTAACAAGTGGCGGTACGTTCGCCAATCTTGAAGCGCTCTGGGTGGCCGGGAAGCTTCATCCCAGAAAGAAAATTGTAGCGTCTGAATTGGCCCATTACACGCACGAAAGAATATCACAGGTACTAGGCTTGTCTTTCGAGAAAATTGGTTGCGATACCAGGGGGGAAATGGACCTAAAAAAACTGGAAGCCAAACTCAAAAAAGGACAGATAGGGACAGTAGTGGTTACAATGGGAACAACGGGTCTGGGCTCGGTTGACCCGCTGCCAGCCATACTGGATCTACAAACGAAATACGGGTTCAGAATTCACCTGGATGCCGCTTACGGAGGCTACTTCAGGCTAGCGGATAATTTAGCCCCAGTCGATGCGCAAAAATACGCCTTGTTGGAGCAGGCCGACAGCCTTGTTATAGACCCCCATAAACATGGCTTGCAGCCTTATGGCTCAGGTTGCGTATTGTTTAAAGACCCGTCAGTAGGCCACTACTACAAACACGATTCCCCGTACACATATTTTAGCAGTGCCGACCTACATCTAGGCGAAATATCACTGGAATGTTCCCGGGCGGGGGCTGCTGCCGTTGCGTTATGGGCGACGCTCCAACTTTTTCCGTTGGATAAGGAAGGACGTTTTGCAAAGCGAATAAGCGCAAGTCGTCAGGCAGCTGTACTTTTTCACGAGAAGATACGCGCTGATCAACGGTGGCTTACCTTACAACCACCAGCGCTGGATATTGTCGTCTGGGCGCCAAATAAAAAATCGATCAGTGAAATAAGTCGATGCTCAAAAGAAGTATTTGACCGAGCCGCTTCGCGAAATCTGCATCTGGCGCTCTTAAATTACCCAGTTCGATTATTACCCAATCATTGGCGGGCCATTGATAAAGATGAAGAGGTTGTGACCTGTTTACGCTCTTGCCTGATGAAGCCCGAACACAAAGAGTGGATTGATGAGATTTGGTCCTTATTGAGTGATTGCCTGGAGTAACCAAACAACTACTCACTAGAAACCAACTACATCAGTATAGTCCTTTTAAACATTTTCATACCCGTAGCAGCAATACAGATTATGGCTCACCAAACCTTACAACTAACCAACGATTTAGTGGACTACATGCGGCAAAAACTCATTCGGGAACCGGAAGTTCTGAAAGACTTACGAGTGAGCACGCAGCATATGGAAAACAGTGATCGTCAAATTTCCCCGGAGCAAGCTCAGTTCATGTCTTTTTTGATAGAGACAATCAATGCGCAAAACATTTTAGAAATCGGCACCCTGAGAGGTTATAGTGCGTTAGCCGCAGCTTTGGTTATCCCGGATTCAGGAAAAATTATTACCTGTGATATCAATCAGGATTATTGCGACGTAGCCGTTGAGGCCTGGCAGAAGGCGGGTGTCAGCCACAAAATAGATCTACGTATTGCGCCAGCTATTGACACGCTAACCGATCTTACGAAGAAAAAATTTTTTGATCATTTTGATTTGGTTTTTATTGACGCGGATAAAGAAAATCACGTAACATATTATGAGTTGGTATTGCCTTTGGTGAGAAAGGGCGGTGTCATTGTCATTGATAATATTTTTTGGGAAGGAGCGGTAGCTGATCCATCTCAGTCCGACATTGAAGTAGATGGTATTCGTAAACTCAACGACCTACTCCACCTGGATGAACGAGTAACCACATCCATCATTCCGATCGGGGACGGTGTCATGTTAGCAAAGAAGCGATAGCGTTCGACAAGTCCTTGCGATTTGCCCAGCTACCCGGTGCCATCGCCGAGCGTACGGATTTAGATGCCTGTCCATAGCTACTCAGTAGCCGAAGTAGTTTCGGGACATCAATCCCTCACCCTGTCACTCACTTTGTCAGCACCCCTCAAAACGCTACCGCTTTTAACTCATCAGTTCACCATCGAGGAACTCAGTAAGCCGCTGATCGATCACGGGCTTCCCCGCGGCTTGAGCCATTGATAAGGGTTGTGCGTCCGCATCAGCTTTGTACCGGTCTACTACTCAGAAAACATATTGTTGTCACCGTCTTTTTTACGTATGGTTCATCCTGATACTTACATTAAACCCACGCCTAAAGGGCTGGGATTATTTGCCAAACGACGCTTCGAGCGCGGTTCTATTCTCTGGATTGCCGATGATGCGGATGTCAAGATTCCGCTGGCTGATTATTTGTCAATAGATTCGTTTCAGCAGCGGAAGTTGAACGTATATAGCTATCTCGATTATCAGAATCGGGTAATTATTCCCTGGGACGAAGGAAAGTACGTAAATCACTCCTGCGCGCCTAATTCTACGGGTCTGCTGGATTTCGATAATATCAGCATTGCCCTGCGAACCATTGAAGCTGACGAAGAAATCGTGGAGGATTACGGCAGTTACGTTGGCCATTTCGAATCGTTCACCTGTGCTTGTCAAGCGCCGACCTGCCGGGGTTTTGTCACCGGAGATGAAGCATACCGGCCTAACTTGCGGTTATTACTTGCCGACATTCAACCGTTCTTACTCAATCAACCGCAGTATCTGCTTCAAATCAGGTCGGCTGAAAATGATCAGTTCCTCCAGCTACTTCACCAATACGCACAAGCACAATGACGCAGCAACTGAAATGGATCGTATTGTTAGTGAGTCTGGAGCTTATATCAATGCTGGCTGATTATTTTATCAAAAAAGCGTCGTTGTTGGCTGGCCTAACGGGTTGGGGCTGGCTCGTGACGGGGGGCATGTTGTACGGCGCCACAGCACTCGGCTGGTTTTTTATGATGCGCTCATTCAACCTGGTTACGATCGGTCTCCTTCATTCATTCGGCGCTATTGCATTAAGTCTCCTGCTCGGTCTGGTTGTTTTCCACGAAACGATTTCCCTACGTGAAGTAGCAGGCATCACGCTGGGGTGTGTTTCCATAGGGTTACTGGTGCATTTTGATTAAAAAAATAGCTATCAACACGTTGAACGATGAAAAAAGGCCAAATTATCCCAGAAACGTTACCTTCCGTACCGTCCAAACGCGCTGCTATGCTGGTAGGCAGCCTACCTTTCGACACAGAAGAGACCTGCATGAGCATTGCGCTTGAAACGCTTGGTCCTGCCCTTTTTTCATTACCTGATGGTGAAATTGGCGACAAGACACCTGCTTTTCCCAAAGGCAATCGAATCGCCTGGGTAGTGTATGCCATCGAAAAATTAACCGAAGACACCCAGAACTGGCAGGTCGTGAAACAACCCATTCGCGGAGACGATGGGATGGCCGTTGATTATAATGGATTTCAAAAACTCAAACCCCGCCGTTCACCAGCTGATATGCCCCAGCACGTTCGGCTGGGGTACGATCGCTTTTTTTTTCAGAATTACCCCATTTTTCAGCGGCTGCGTGAGCAGCATAACTTGCCCGATCTAAAATTTCAGCTGGGCGTCCCAACGGGATTTGCGATGGGCTTTGCCTTTGCCAGTCCGATTACGTGGTTGCGTTACACGTATGCGTTCAACACGGTTATTGCCCGCGAGGTAAACGCCGTTCTGGCGACAGCAGGTAAGGATGTTATCATTCAGATTGAAGTACCGCCCGAGTTATACGCAGCTTACAAACTACCTGGCCCTCTACTAGGCTTGGCGCTGCGCCCAATCAACGATCTGCTGGCCAAGATCACGCCCGGTGCACAGATTGGTATACACTTGTGTCTGGGTGATTTTCACAACGAAGCACTGGTACATCCGAAAACGTTGAAAAAAATGATCGCTTTCTCCAACAAGCTAGTTGCTGAATGGCCTGCCCAACATACACTCAGTTATGTTCATTATCCCTTTGCTGAGGGAATAGTGCCCCCAACGGTAGCGGCCAGTTACTATACGCCCCTGAAAGACATCAACCTGCCATCAGGCACACGGTTCATTGCTGGCTTTGTGCATGAAAAACGTAGCACGACCGAAAACAAACACATTTTAGCCAGCATTGAAACGGCGTATGGTCAACCGGTCGATGTGGCCTGTTCGTGCGGGCTTGGACGACGCTCACCCGAAACCGCTCAGCATCTGATGGACTTGATGGCTCAGTTGACCGTTGCCTGATGGGAAGCCGCCCGGACGGGGTATAAGCGCTTAAACCACAACAATGGTATAATCAGGCTATAAATGGATAGTACGATTCAGGTAGCCTCAAGCCTTCGTTGGGGAGAACCCTTGTGGGAATTTAGCGCCTGAAAAAACCGGATTTATGGCTTACCTAACGTATCAAGTGAATATGGGCAACCATGATACCATGATAATGTGAATCAGCCTACCGCCAACCTTAATGCGTTGCATTGATGCCAGGCTTTACGCTAAGCAACGGCTTTCTCATTACCCAATAAGTCACAGTAAACTGTTCCATTTTTTCAAAAAACCTTACCACGATGTACGCACGTATTGTTCGCGCTTCGCTGACGGCCGAGACGGCCCAGGAAGCGGTTACCTATTTTGAGAACACCGTACTGCCGGCCCTCAAGCAACATGACGGGTTTGCCTTCGGCCATTGCTTCTATGCACCAGCGGATCATCATGCGCTGATGGTATCGGTATGGGAATCAGAGGAAGCCCGCCTTAGTGCGGAAACCAGCGGTCTACTCGCCCAGGCGGTCCATCACCTGAGCGATTACTTCGACGGCAAACCCACCGTGGACTATTATCAGGTAGCCGTTTAGACCGACTCGTCCGACTCATTCGTTTTTGTCCCCAACCAGGTTGGGGACAAATCAAACTGCACCTGAGACGAGAGAAAATCACGACGGGGCACGGGCAGTGCACGTCAGGGAACAGTCCGCATGTCAAAATACTGAATCCGTTATCGAAGGCTCTATCGCTCTAAACGACGGATTCTGTATTTTCGGCAAAATTACCCCAACAGTATGTACACGTTATACGCCATTCCGAACTGCGATACCGTTAAGAAAGCCCGGACCTGGCTGGCTGACCACGGCATCGATTACCAGTTCTATGACTACAAAAAGAAAGGCATCGATCGCCCAACAATTGAACGCTGGCTCACACAGAAACCCTGGAAAGAGCTGGTGAACCGGTCGGGGACGACCTGGAAGAAACTGTCCGATACGGAGAAACCAACGGATGCAGAAGGAGCCATTGATCTCATGATCGAGAAGCCCTCCGTTATTCGTCGCCCATTAATTGAACAGGACGGGCGGATTCTGACGTTAGGCTTCAACGGAGAACAGTACGCCGAAACCTTCGGGACGTAACGCATTGACGAATCTGATTCGCATGGAAAAGAAAACGCTGGACTCACCAGAAGCGATCAAGTTTCTGGTTGATTCATTTTACGAAAAAGTACAGGTCGATCCGCTGCTGGGCCCTGTTTTTACGGACGTAGCCCAGGTAGACTGGTCGAAGCATCTACCCAAGATGTACGCCTTCTGGGAAAACATCATTCTGGGTAACAACGCTTATCAGGGCCATCCGTTTCGTCCTCATTTAATCGTTAATCAGCAGCACACGCTTACCGTCGATCACTTCGAGCGATGGCTTCAGTTGTTCACCCAGGCACTCCAGGAAAACTTTACCGGCGATACTGCTGAGCAGGTCCGCATGCGTGCCACACAGATTGCACTGGTTTGGAACAACAAGCTTGACTACATCAACAACGACGCCTACATGGAAGGCGGTAATTAATAGAGCCCGCGGTTAACGTACAGTACATTAACCGCGGGCCCTATTAATTTTTTACTTTCTCTACTGCTTGGAAAAAACCCGTTTCAACAGTTCGGTAACGCGGGCGGCTGGGTCCTCGCGAATTTTCTTTTCCTCCTGGGATACCAGCAGAAACAATCCGTCGACAGCTTTATTCGTCGCGTATTCGGTCAGGTTCGGATTTACTTTCTGCACAAACGGCAGTTTGTTGTAGGTCGTCACCAAATCACTGTAGTAGCGGGTTGCGCTATTCTTAGCCAGCGTACTGTCGATGATCGGCGAGAACTGCTGCACCAGTTCTTGTCCGGACGTACGACGCAAATATTGCGTAGCCGCGTCGTTCTGTCCCCTCAGAATCCCAACGGCATCTTGAATACTCATCGACGTAATGGCTTTGATGAAGACCGGTTTGGCCACTTTGGCCGCATCCTCGGCAGCCCGGTTCATGGAAAGCTCAAACTTATCGACCTGCGCTCCCAGCCCGATCTGCCGCAGCCGGGTAGCCACCCGCTGGGCTTCGGGCGGAAACGCAATCCGCAGCAATGGGTTCTTGAAATAACCATCCGTTGCCGATGCCTGATCGGCTCCTTTGCTGATACCTATTTGAAGCGCCTGTTTCAGCCCTGATGCAATGTCACCGTTGGTGAGGCTACCGCCCGACGAAACAGCTGTAGAAACCTGATCAACGATCTGACCAAAAAGTCCCTTCTTGGCAGGCTGCTGCGTTTTGGACGAATCCTGCGCCAGGGCCGGTTCAATAAAAAGCGGAGTCAGGCAAACCGCCAGACAGATCATCTTGTTCATGCAATTAAGTGTTTTACGTACTTTTGACCGCCGGACATTCCGAACGTTTAATCGTTACCCTTGCTTATTTGACAAGTAATTGCGGCAAGTTTAGTCCGACCTTTCTTTTATGACCAACTCCATCCGGGCCGAAGTAGTTACCATCGGCGACGAAATATTGTTCGGGCAGATTACCGACACGAATACACAGTGGATCGGTACCGAATTGACAAACATTGGCATCCGCGTTATTCGCAAATCGTCCGTAGGCGATCAGGTTGAGAATATTTTGCAGGTGCTCAACGAGGCCCATCAGCGCGCCGATATCATTATCCTGACGGGTGGTCTAGGACCGACCAAGGACGATATTACCAAAAAAACGCTCTGCACGTATTTCGGGGTGGGCATGGTTCGCAACGAAACAGCGTTGGCAATAGTCACCAGCTTTTTTGCCAAACGCGGCCGGGAAATGACCGATCTAAACCGGGCGCAGGCCGACCTACCAGCCAACGCGGTCTACATGCAAAACGACTGGGGAACGGCCCCTGGTATGTGGTTCGAACACCAGGGACGGGTTTACGTATCGCTCCCTGGAGTACCGTTTGAGATGAAGAATCTGATGACGCACCGGATTCTTCCCGCGTTGCAGAACCACTTTGCTACGCCGGTGATCAAACACAAAATGATCCTGACAGTGGGCATTGGAGAGTCGTTCCTGGCCGAGCGAATCGAAGCCTGGGAAGATAAGCTACCCGCCCATATCAAACTGGCTTACTTGCCCAGTTTCGGCGGGGTACGCCTTCGGCTGACGGCTACGGGCTCGGACGAAGCGGTACTTAATCAGGAACTGACCGAACAGGTAGCCGACGTATTACCGCTCATCGAAAAAAACGTTTATGGCTACGACGACGATACACTGGAGGGCGTGGTAGGCCGCTTGCTGCAAGCCCGGAAGTGGACACTGAGCACCGCCGAAAGCTGCACGGGCGGCTACGTATCGGCCCGTATCACCAGCGTTCCCGGCTCGTCTCTTTCATTCATGGGCAGTATCGTAAGTTATAGCAATGACGTAAAAATTAATCAGCTTGGCGTATCTCCCGAAACGCTGGCGCAATTTGGTGCCGTTAGTGAAGAGGTAGTCCGCCAGATGGCTGAAGGCGTTCGAAAGGCGCTGGGAACCGACGTATCGATTGCTACCAGTGGTATTGCGGGTCCGGATGGTGGGACCGATGACAAACCCGTTGGAACGATCTGGATCGCCTGCGCAACTCCCACCCGAACAGTAGCTAAACTACTGAAACTCGGCCAATACCGCGACCAGAACATTCAACTAACGGCAACTTACGTTCTTAATCTACTGCGGGAAGAAATTCTATTGTGATACGTAGTCACGACGAACTCGATCACGCAACTCATATACACATGGCACTTATCGACATGGTTATGCCCAAAATGGGCGAAAGCATAATGGAATGTACGGTCATCGGCTGGCTCAAAAAGCCCGGTGATCGCATCGAAGCCGACGAGTCAGTACTGGAAGTCGCCACTGATAAAGTCGATACCGAAGTTCCAGCCCAGCAAAGCGGTACACTCAAAGAAATTCTGGTTCACGATGGCGACGTAGTTGCCGTTGGGGCTCCCATTGCTCGGATTGACACGGAAGAAACGGTCACGTCGGACAGTGCGTCAGAGAACACTCCACCAACGAAACAACCTGAAGCTGATGAACCAGCAGAAGAGGCTGACCAAACACCGATTGGTATTGGTGACGTAGCTAACGTACCGGCCGAACCCGAAGATACCGAAACGCTTGAATCGGCGCGGGAGATGGAAACCAGTATCCTGGCCATGAGCAGTCGTCCAGCTAAGGCGGTAGCGGCCTCCCCCAGCGCACTAGCCGGCGACACACCCGTGTTCGACACTCGATTTTATTCACCCCTGGTACTAAATATAGCCAAGGAAGAAGGCATTTCCCGCGACGAACTAGATCGAATTCCCGGCTCGGGTGCTGAGAATCGTGTCACGAAAAAAGATATTCTCGCCTACGTCATTGACCGCGCGGAGGGGAACATGCGTGGGGCTCAGGGCGATGGGGCGAAGGGTTCGCCGAATTCAACATCCCACGCCCAAAGCCTTCAGCCCAATAACCCATCAAAACCCAACGCCCTTGCCACTTCGCCCTCAATACCCAGCCCCCAGCCCCCAGCCCAACGCTCATTAAACGGGCAGGCAGATATTGTCCAGATGGACCGGATGCGGAAGATGATTGCACAACGGATGGTGGAGTCCAAGCAGATTTCTCCGCACGTCAGCTCATTCGTTGAAGCTGATTTGACGCCTGTTGTGCAATGGCGTACGAGTGTCAAAGATCGCTTTAAGCAGCAAACGGGCGAAAACCTGACTTATACGCCAATCCTGATTGAGGCTATCGTGAAAGCCATTCAGGATTTTCCGATGATCAATGTATCAGTCGAAGGCGATACGATTCTCGTCAAAAAGTCGATCAACATCGGGATGGCGGTAGCGCTTCCCAACGGCAACCTGATTGTACCCGTCATTCACGACGCAGCCCAGTACAACCTGGTTGGCCTCACCAAAAAAGTAAACGACCTGACTAAACGCGCCCGGGAGAACAAACTAACCGCCGACGATCTGGCCGGCGGTACGTATACCATTTCCAACATTGGCACCTTTGGCAACCTGATGGGAACGCCCATTATCGTGCAGCCGCAGGTAGCCATTATGGCGTTTGGTGCCATCGTCAAAAAGCCCGCTGTAATCGAAACCCCCCAGGGCGACTTCATTGGCATTCGTCAGTTGATGTTTCTCTCACACTCCTACGATCACCGCGTGGTTGATGGTTCACTGGGCGGACAATTTGTCCGGCGCGTCGCCGATTACCTGGAGAAGTTTGATATAAATCGTAGTCTCTAATTGCTTTATCCGATTCATTTATGAAACAACGCATTGCCATTGATATGGACGACGTAATGGCTGACACCCACGCCAAATTCATTCGTCTGTATCTGGAGGGCGAAACCCCACGCTACACACTGGAAGAACTCCAGGAAAAGTCATTTCACGAGCTGTTCGACGAGCACGAGTACGCAGCCATTTCTAACCGGGTCTACGAGCCGGGCTTCTTCCGCGATATTCCGGTGATGGAAGGGGCTCAGGACGTAATCGCTGATCTGATGACGAAATACGACATATTCATCGCCACGGCGGCCCAGGAGTTCCCCAACTCCCTGCGCGAGAAATGGGACTGGCTACAGGAGCATTTTCCGGCCATTACCTGGCATAACTACGTTTTCCTGGGCGACAAGAGCATTCTGAACACCGACTTTCTGATTGACGATCTCGCTCGCAACCTACGGACGTTTCAGGGACAGGGCCTGTTATTTAACGCACTGCACAATCGGAACGAAACCGAATTTCAACGAGTGCTTTCCTGGCAGGATGTTGCCAACGTTCTGTTGTAAGAAAGCAGCGTTAGTCAATATAAGCAAAAAGCCCCGACCAGTCTGGTCGGGGCTTTTTGCTATTCATGTATGACAAGCCTATGCTTCGACTTGCTCTTCTTTAGGCTGCTCAACCAGCCGATCGTGACCTACTTCATGCTGCGCCTTCTTCGCTTCAGCCGACGGTCGCAACCGAACGATACGCAGCTTATGCAGTACCGTAATCACGGGATAGGTTGGATCAAACTCAAACCATTTAGCCCCAAAGTTAGCTGCATTTGGCCGCTTGTGGTGGTTGTTCTGGAACAGTTCGCCCATCATCACAACATCCAGAATCAGCGAATTTTTCGACTGATCGTGGTTATCGAAGTTCGAGTAACCGTATTTGTGACCACTCCAGTTGATGATTGCACCGTGTACGGGTCCCATCACGAAATGAACGGGCAGTAGGAAGAAAAACGCCCAGTGCATATCCAGATACAAAAAGGCAAGGATGTAAAACAGGCTGTACAGGACACCCCAGCCAGCGCGGGAATACCACGAGTCACCTACTTTTTCGATAAAACTCCACTCGGGATAATTCCGGTCGAACTGACGCTCAACAACCTGCTTGCGGTGCAGCACGGCGTTGTAAATATTTTTCGTCTGCCACATCATCGTAAAGATGTTCTTGGTATGATGGGGCGAGTGAGGATCTCTTTCTGTATCGCTGAAGGCGTGGTGCATCCGGTGTAGCACCGCATACGCACGCGGGCTCAGGTAGGACGACCCCTGCGATACGTAGGTCAGGGCGTAGAAGAAACGCTCCCAGAATTTGTTCATCGAGAACATCTTGTGCGCCGAGTACCGGTGCAGGAAAAATGTCTGACAGAACAGGGACAGATACCAGTGTGCAATAAATGCGGCCAGTACAATCACAGTAGATATAATTAAAATGTGAACGCTGTCTAGGCTAAAAACAGTCCTACAAAGCTAACGAATTTCCGTTCGTTTAGACACTGTCTAACCGAATATTTATATTCTCTAATTTGCCGTTGTGGCATATTGTAACAGGTTGGCACCCATACGTAATGCCTGCTGTCGCAACTGGTCGGGATCATTGTAAACGCTCTGGTCCTCCCAACCGTTCCCCAGGTCGCACTCGTAGCTGTAAAAGCAAACCAGCCGCCCTTTGTAAATTATCCCAAACCCCTGAGGGGCCTTGCCATCGTGTTCGTGTACCTTAGGCAGGCCGCTCGGAAATTTAAACTTCTGCTGGTAGACGGGATGGTTGGGCGGCAGCTCCACAAACGATAGCTCGGGAAACACCTTTTTCATTTCACGCCGGATAAACTTGTCCATACCGTAGTTGTCGTCCACGTGCAGAAAGCCGCCCGACATCAGGTAACGACGTAAATTCCTGACGTCACTCTCACTGAATGATACGTTCCCGTGCCCCGTCATGTGCACGAACGGATACTCGAACAGGTCCGGGCTGCCCGGCTCAACTATATCTTCTTCAGGGAAGATATTCATCCGCAGATTCACATTGGCAAACTTGATCAGGTTCGGCAACGATGTTTTGTTGGCATACCAGTCACCTCCACCGTTGTATTTCAACTTGGCGATCTTGTAGGCGTATTGGCCATATGATACCGTTGCCAGGGCCTGCAATAATCCTACAATCAGCAGCAATCTCTTCATACGTTTATAAAGTTTAGTACCTGGCAGGCCGCCAGCGCGGCCGTTTCGGTACGAAGTCGGTTAGGACCTAGGGTAACTATCTGACATCCGGCATCAACAGCCAGCTTGATCTCCGTTTCTGAGAAATCTCCTTCCGGACCGACCAGTACAACGTACTCCCCTCCTACGGCTGCCTGTTTACCCAGATTAAGTGGTTGCTCGTTATCAGGCAGATGGGCAATAAACCGCTGCGATTCGGTTAGGGTTGCCAGCAGTTGGGAAAACGGTACGGCATCATCCAGTTGTGGTAAGTACGATTGCAACGACTGCTTCATAGCCGCTACGGCAATCTTCTCCAGCCGTTCTGGTTTAAGCACGCGCCGTTCGGAATGTTGCCCGAAAAAGAAGCTGATTCGATCGATTCCTATCTCCACTGCTTTTTCGATGAACCACTCAATCCGGTCAATATTCTTGGTTGGCGCGACGCAGATCCGTATGGAAAACGGGCGGGGCGGTGTCGTTTTTACGTCCATAATGCGGAACCCGCACCGGCGCGCGTCAGCCTGACTAATAACGGCAGAATACCGGTTTCCGTGTCCATCCGTTACGGCGATGGTCTCACCCACGCCCAATCGCAACGTTTTGACCGCGTGCCGCGAGTCATCGTCGGTCAGGAAACCCGATGTAGCTGGTGCTACCAGGTCTGGTTGATAAAATAAGTGCATACGGTATGAGCGAGTCGCCCAGTTCGATCAGAAATCCGCTACCAGATTTGTTTTTAGTAGCTTAATGGCAATCGCCAGCAAAATGATCCCAAAAATCTTACGTAGTACGCCCAGACCTCCCGGCCCAAGTCGCCCTTCGAGCCATTCCGATGATTTGAGTACGGCATAAATCAGTAAGAGGTTGATGACAATGCCACCGATGATATTGATGGTCTGGTATTCAGCTCGTAGTGATATGATGGTCGTCAACGTACCGGCCCCCGCAATGAGCGGAAAGGCGATCGGTACGATATGCGTCGCGCCCCCGACCGTATCATCCGACTTAAAAATGGTGCGACCCAGAATCATTTCCAGGCCAATCAGAAAGATAATTAATCCCCCTGCCACCGCGAAAGACGCTACGTCGACACCGAACAGCTTGAGTATTCGTTCGCCGACGAACAGAAAAGAAACCATCAGCGCTCCCGACACGATCGTAGCCTGTTCGGACTCAATCTTACCAACTTTCTTCCGCAAATCGATAATCACCGGCAACGACCCAATAACGTCGATGACAGAGAATAGAATCAGCGTGACGGAAATTATTTCCTTTACGTTAAACATACTGCGGGTAGCGGTTGGCGATAAAGAATCTGCTTGATGGGTATTTGTTGACTAACGGTACGTTCTCAGAAACTGCATCAGCTGTTCGATTTCCTCGTCGGTGATGGCCGGAAAATTCGCAATCCGGAAGGTTGTGTCTTTCCAGTTTCCGTAACCATTCCCCAACGTAATGCCCGCTTGCTGAGCTGCGGTCTTAACAGTTTTGATAGCCTCGGGCGAGCCTTCCACCGCGATCACCGTATCGGAGCGTACCGCTTTATCCGTAATGAGCAGTTTAAAGGGCGAGTTAGCCATTTCCTGCTCGAAGAACGTGTACCAGTTGGTCGCCCGTCGTTTTGTTACGTCGCTTACCTGTGCAATAGGCGGCACCTGTTGCAGCACCTGCATAAGCAGATAAATACCCAGCCCATTGGGCGTGTAAGGCGTCTGGAACTTGGCGAAGTTTTCGTGGATGAACAGCAGACTATTGTAGTGCTCATTCTCGCCAATAGTCTGCGCTTGCTTCAGGGCGGCTGGTGAGTATATCAGGACGGCCAGTCCCGCAGGGAGGCCAAAGCATTTCTGCACCGAGGCAAACCACACATCGGCTTGTTGCCAGTCGAACGTAATACCAGCCATCGACGAAACAGCATCAACGGCAATAATACCCGTAAACTCGCGCCGGAACTGCGCCACCGTCTCCATCCGTACCTGCGTGCCATTGGACGTTTCGTTCTGCACCAGGCAAAGTACGTCGGCCCGGTTCAGTTCGATAGGCGGTTTGATCTTGTAGGCGTATTCGGCCCATTTCTTGCCAAACGCCCCGCTGTGCGGATGCAGACTCGCGTCAGCCGTCAGCGACTGCGCCACAATTTCCCAGCATTCCGTCGCCGACGATACGAACGCGATGTGATAGTCGCCAGGAATAGTCAGTTTCTCGTGCAGCAGCCGGACCGTTTCCCGGACAATGTCCATGAAACCGGCGCTCCGGTGATTCAGGCTGACAATACCCTCGCGAACGGCCTGAGCGGCATAATCGGCGACCTGCGGATAAACCTTTGATGGACCTGGATAAAACGTAATCATGGATATAGCATTGACTGATTACTCAGTTGGTAAAGACAATGGTGGCTCAGTAGCCGCTCGTAACAGGAAAACCACGTTACGCTCCTACAAGTCAATCAAATACCGAATAGCCAGCTCATAACCCTGTAAACCCAGCCCCGCAATAACGCCCTTACATTTGGGCGTCAGGTAGCTATGGTGGCGAAAGGCTTCGCGGCTGTGCACATTCGAAATATGCACCTCTACTGCTGGGGCCGTTACGGCCGACAATGCATCGGCCAGGGCCACCGAGGTGTGCGTGTAAGCTCCAGCATTGATCACAATACCGTCGATATCAAAACCAACTTCGTGAATTTTGTCGAGCATGGCACCCTCGTGATTCGATTGAAAATAGCGAAGTTGCACCTCCGGAAAGCGCGTTTTCAGCGTTTCCAGGTATTCCTCGAACGAGCGATTTCCGTAGATGGTCGGCTCACGCTTGCCCAGCAGATTCAGATTTGGCCCGTTAATGATGAGAATTTGTTTCATTGATTTACCCGTATGTGGCAAAGTTATATAAACGCCTTTAAGAACTACCTCAAACTCGAACGGTCGCTGTCCGAAAACTCGGTGGAAGCTTATCTGCACGACGCCGAAAAGCTTTACCAGTACATTTTACTCACGGATCCAGCACTGTCACCAATACAGGTATCGGAGAAACAGCTCATGAATTTTCTGGCGTATCTGGGTGAATTGGGTTTATCGGCGCACAGCCAGGCACGGATGCTCTCGGGTCTGAAATCTTTTTTTAAGTACTTAGTGTACGAAAACCTGATCCAGCATGACCCAACACAGTTGCTGGAAGCACCCAAACTCGGCCGGAAGCTTCCCGATACGCTGACCTTTCCGGAGATCGAATCCATGCTCAGCGTAATCGACCTGTCCACACCCGGCGGTACCCGCGACCGGGCCATACTTGAAGTACTATACAGTTCAGGCTTACGCGTAACGGAACTACTGAATCTACGACTGACGAATTGTTTCTTCGACGCAGGTTTTATTCGGGTACTGGGCAAGGGGGATAAAGTACGACTCGTCCCAATTGGTCAGGATGCCATGCATTACACCCGAATTTACATTGAGCATGTTCGCAATCAGCTCGACGTGCAGAAAGGCGACGAAGACACTATTTTTCTGAACCTGCGGGGCAAACAGCTTTCCCGTATCTCGGTCTTTACCACCATCAAGAAGCTGGCCGCCGAAGCGGGTATTCATAAAGTGATCAGCCCACACACCTTCCGGCACTCCTTCGCTACGCACCTGATCGAAGGAGGGGCCGATTTGCGGGCGGTTCAGCAGATGCTGGGTCACGAATCCATCACCACCACCGAAATCTACACCCACCTCGACCGCGACTATCTCCAGCAAACGTTACGGGAGTTCCACCCGAGGGCGGGAAGAAGGTAAAGGAGAAAGGGAGAAGAGGAGGAAGGAGGAAAGGGACGAGGAAAAAATAAGGAGGAAGGGAGGGGAGCAGGAAAGGAAAAATGAGCGTCAGCAATCCCTTTCCTCCATCCTCCTCTCTTTCTTTCCTCCCTTTCTTCCATCCCCTTCCTCCTTTAAAAAACAAGTCCCCGTTGCTGAATCGGCAACGGGGATCTTCAAACCTAACTAACCCAAAACTACATGAACGTCTTTTTTGTATCGAAAACGGCTTTCTCGCCGATGAACTGCTTGTACTGGTTGGTTGAACGGCAAATTGAACGAAGTTAGGCTGCCGTTCCTTCTTGTGGTATCTTACTGACTATTCATTTTCTCTTCGTCTGCAGACACTACAAGTTTCTGTTTTGTTTACATTAGGAACAAACCTCGTGCCAGATTTCCCTCTCCTGATGCACTTTATTTTTCGGTTTTATGACCAACCAGACTTTGCTCGCTTCACAAAAGCATTTGTTCGACCTACCTGACGGTATTCACTACATCAATTGCGCTACGCGTTCTCCTTACAGCAAAGCCGTTGAGCAGGCCGGCCACGACGCTCTCCGGCAGCATGCCAATCCGTTCGGCCTGCGGCCCGACGATTTTTTTAGTGGTGCGGCCCGTGTTCGGTCGCTCTTCTCTAAACTGATTAATAATGACGACCCAGATCGTATTGCGGTTATTCCTTCGGTCTCGTACGGCATGGCTGTCGTCGCCAGAAACTTAGCCCACAAGCCCGGCATTCAGCGGGGGCAACGTATTGTCCTTGTTGACAGTGAGTTCCCGAGCGATGTGTATGCCTGGGATCATGTTTGTCAGGAGTTAGGGCTGATGATAACCGTTGTACCCATGCCCAGCGATACACCTAAAGGGCCGCGCTGGAACGATCGGGTACTGGAGGCCATCGGCCCCGATACGGCTTTAGTGGTTGCCCCACCGACCCACTGGATGTACGGCATCCGGTTCGACCTGGAAGCAATTGGCCAGCGGGCGCGGGAAGTTGGTGCCTGGCTCGCCGTTGATGGAACGCAGGCAGTTGGTGCACTCCCGTTCGATCTGGCTACAGTTCAGCCCGATGCGCTCATTTGCGCGGGGTACAAGTGGCTGATGGGACCGTACTCATTGGGACTAGCTTACTTTGGACCGGCGTTCGACGATGGAATTCCGCTCGAAGAAAGCTGGATGAACCGGCTGAACAGTAACCAGTTTCACCGGCTGATGGAACGCCAGCCGGCCTACGGCCCTAAAGCGTTTCGGTATAACGTGGGCGAAACGACAAACTTTATCCAGATGCCCATGCTCGAAGCGTCCCTGAATCAACTTCTGGACTGGCAGCCCGATCGCATTCAGGCGTATTGTAAAGACCTAATGGCACCGGCCTGGGCCGCTTTAGAGCAGCTAGGGTGCTACATCGAACCAGAACAGGGAACGCGGGGGCGCAGTAATCATTTAGTTGGATTGTGGCTTCCTGACCACGCTGATCCAATGGCGGTTCAGCAGGCACTACAGGCGGAGAACGTATCAGTATCGGCACGGGCGCAGGTATTACGTATCGCCCCGCATTTGTACAACACCCCCGACGATGCAAACGCCTTAGTGCGAGTTTTAACGGCAGTAGTAACCCAATAAAAAACGTAATGACAGCATTAACTCAGCGATTTATTGACACCAACGGCATTCAGATGCACATTGCCGAGCAGGGCGAAGGTCCGCTCGTTCTACTTTGCCACGGCTTTCCCGAAACCGGATACGCATGGCGGCATCAGTTTGCGCCATTGGCTAATGCCGGATTCCGGGTTGTAGTACCCGACTTCCGCGGTTACGGCCAGACCCAAAGCCCCGAAGCCATTGACCAGTACACCATCTTACACCTGGTTGGGGATCTGGTCGGCCTGCTCGATGCGCTGGCTGTTGACCAAGCCGTCGTTGTCGGCAATGACTGGGGGGCCACGCTGGCCTGGCACGCGGCTCTGTTACGTCCGGATCGTTTCCGGGCCGTTGCGGCTTTTGGCGTACCGATGATGGGACAGCCACCAATGGCCCCCACGCAACTTTTCCCGCAGACGGAAGACGCCCTTTTGTACACCCTTTATTTCCAGCCACCGGGTATCGCCGAAGCCGAGTTTGAGCAGGATACTCGTCTGACACTTCGAAAGATTCTTTTTGGTGCCTCCGGTAATGCGGGGCCACGGCAGGAAAACGACGGTACACCCAATCCTTTTGGGATGGTTTCTCGCCAAGCGGGGTTACTGGCTCCCTTACCAGCTCCAACTACCCTACCCGACTGGCTCACCGAAGCAGATCTGGACGTATATACCGATGCCTTTACGAAAAGTGGCTTCCGGGGTGGATTGAACTTCTACCGCAATCTGGATCGCAACTGGGAATTGATGGCGGCTTTCAACGGGCTGCCCGTAAAAGTCCCGGCGCTGTACATGGTGGGCAGCCGCGACGTGGGACTGAGTATTCCGGGGATGCGTCAAATCATTGACGACATGCCTAAGCTGGTACCACAGCTCCGTGAATCCATTCTCGTCCCCGACTGCGGGCATTGGGTTCAACAGGAACGGCCAGAGGAAGTCAATGAGGCACTGTTAGACTTTCTGAAAAGTCTCTGACTAGCGTAAGTAATCGGTTTTGTCATCCCTGCTGGCGGCTATGAGCCCCGGTTGGGATGACAAAAAACCTAAACTATTGCTCGTACAATTCAAGCGGGAGTCCGTCCGGGTCGGCAAAGAACGTAAAGCGTCGCCCGGTGATTTCGTCGACTCGGATGGGCTCGGTCTCAATACCCACCGTTAGCAGGTACGCTACAGCCTCATTCAGGTTCATTACCGCAAAAGCCAAATGGCGCAAACCAACCGCTTCGGGTCGGGAAGGGCGCTGGGGCGGGTTCGGGAAAGAAAACAACTCAATCTGATACAGGCCATTAACGGCCAGATCAAGTTTGTACGACTGCCGTTCGGCCCGGTACACTTCGTTGAGCACCGTCAGCCCTAGTTTCTCGACGTAAAACTGCTTGGATTGTTCGTAGTCCGAACAAATGATAGCAACGTGGTGAACGGCGTTCAGCGAGAGCATAGATCAGGGGATTAATAACGTATCAGTGGCCGTTGTATCAACGGCCGTGCCGTCAACTTCGGTGGGTAGCGCGCGTTCAATCTGTTTGCGTTTATTCCAGGGCGCCGTAGTCCGGCTCGCCATGTCAATGGCAAAGAGAGCAACAACAGTCGTAAAAACGACAAAAACAATAATGAATATACGGCGATTGCGATTCATAGTAGTAGTCAGTCACAGGCCCGCGCTGGCCAATCTTATCGATCCCCGGTGGGCAACTGTTTAGGAGCCATCTGGAACGATAAGCTACCCGTTCGCCCGGATACGTCTGCCCAGGTCAGGTCATCGAACGTAACGCCGACAACCGCCCCTTTGCTCATCGAGCCGACGGCCTGATGCGTTAAAAACTCTGCAAAGTACGACACATCGGGATTATGTCCCACGATCATCGCTGACTGAACGTTGGCAGAAACGGCATTCACGGCTGCCAGGTAAGCCTGCATGCCCCCATCAAAAAGATTTTCCTTAAACTGAATCTGATCGACAGCGTAACCGAGTTGTTCGGCCATTACTTTGGCGGTATCACGTGCCCGGTTGGCAGTACTACTGATGATCAGATCGGGGCAACTGTTTTGTTCACGCAGGTAACGTCCCATTCGGGCAGCCGCTATAATACCGTCGGGCAGCAAATCCCGATCATGGTCGGCCATAAACATAGCCCGATCTTCAGCTTTGGCGTGCCGGGTGATGTAAAGTGTAATAGCCATAAGTAACGTTGAGAATGGTAGACTAGTGGCCGGTTCAGGCCCATTTGATGACAAAACAAACGGATAACGGTCTTTTGTCCAACCAGAATTCAACAAAAATGCCATTGTGTACAGGCAGCCCTCCAAATTGGTTAACGATAAAATCGGCTATTTATCCCTTGATCAATCGCCTTACGGCGATTGGCTTATCGTAAAGTAGTGGGCGGTTCGGCCGACAATCCGTATTTTTGCGGACCGAACACCATCCTGTTGTCGTTCCAGCATGAGTTATTTACCCATTCAGCAGTTACTTAAAACCGCTCCCGTCAACACCCAGGTCACCGTTAAAGGCTGGGTACGTACCAAACGCGAAAGCAAAAATGCCATCTTTATTGCGTTGAATGATGGCTCGACCATAAATAACGTTCAGGCGGTGGCCGAAGCGGGTCAGTTGCCCGAAGAAACGCTGAAGCTGATTACGACCGGGGCCTGTGTGGCCGTTACGGGGCAGTTGGTTCCGTCACAGGGATCAGGTCAGGCCGTTGAAGTCAAAATCGAGGACGTAACGATTTACGGTCCCGCAGATCCGGAGAAGTATCCGTTGCAGCCTAAACGGCACTCGCTGGAGTTCCTGCGCGAACTGGCTCATTTACGTCCCCGCACGAATACGTTCAGCGCCATCCTACGCGTGCGTCATGCGCTGGCCTTTGCCGTGCACCAGTATTTTAACGACAACTGCTTTTACTACCTTAACACCCCGATCATTACGGCCTCGGACGCCGAAGGAGCGGGTGAGATGTTCCGCGTAACGACGCTCGACGCGATCAAGCCTCCCCTCACCGAAGAAGGCAAAGTTGATTACAGCCAGGATTTCTTCGGTAAAGAAACCAACCTGACCGTTTCGGGACAGTTGGAAGGTGAGCTGGGCGCGCTGGCGCTGGGTAAAATTTATACGTTCGGACCAACGTTCCGGGCCGAAAACTCGAACACGACCCGCCACCTGGCCGAGTTCTGGATGATTGAGCCCGAAATGGCTTTCTACGAACTGGAAGACAACATGCGATTGGCAGAGGATTTCGTCAAGACCGTGATCCGGTACGCCATCCAGCACTGCGCCGACGATCTAGCCTTTCTCGACAATCGCTTGAAGGAGGAAGAGAAAACAAAAAAGAAAGAAGACCAAAGCGAAATGGGTCTGCTCGACAAACTCCATTTTGTGATCAACAACGAGTTTGTCAAACTAACTTACAGCGAAGCGATTGACATTCTGGTTGATTCAAAACCAGCCAAGAAGAAGCAGTTTCAGTATGAGGTTAGCTGGGGCGTCGATCTCCAGTCGGAGCACGAGCGTTACCTCGTCGAAAAGCATTTCAAAAAGCCCGTTATTCTGACGAACTACCCCCGCGAGATCAAAGCCTTCTACATGAAGCAGGATGCCGACGGGAAGACGGTACGCGCCATGGACGTTCTGTTCCCTGGTATCGGCGAGATCATCGGTGGTTCGCAACGGGAGGACGACATGGACAAACTGGTTGCCCGTATGCACGAGGTAGGCATCGAGCCCGAAGCCCTTTGGTGGTATCTGGATACGCGCCGGTTTGGTTCCGCTCCGCACTCGGGTTTTGGCCTCGGCTTCGAACGACTGGTGCTATTCGTAACGGGCATGGGCAACATTCGCGACGTTATCCCCTTCCCCCGCGCGCCAAAAACGGCGGAGTTTTAGATTCTCTCAGTTAGTTGGTCGACGTTGCGTAGCGTCGACCAACTGATTTTCACCTACACAGATGCTGCTTGCTCTCCCCATTTTTCTGGCCATTGCGTCGGGCTTTGTTATCGTTGGTGTGTATTCCGAACGGAAACTATCGGCGTTCATGCAGGACCGGCTTGGTCCGATGGAAACCGGGAAATGGGGCTTGTTGCAGTTGTTTGCCGATCTGTTAAAACTCCTCCAGAAAGAGGATATCGTTCCGACCGCTGCCGACCGGAAGCTGTTTCTGCTGGCACCGTTGGTCATTTTCGCGTCGGTATTTGCGGGTTTTGCCGTGCTGCCATTAACGCCTGATTTTATTGCATCGGGTGCGGCTGTGGGAGTTTTCTATTTGATGGCCATCGTTTCCTTCGACGTAGTGGGCATTTTGATGGCGGGCTGGGGTTCCAACAACAAGTACGCGTTGTTCGGGGCCATGCGCTCCGTTGGCCAGATCATCTCCTACGAAATTCCGCTGGGGCTGACAATTCTAAGCGTCGTTATGATCTGTCAGACGCTTAACCTTCAGGAAGTCAGCTTTCAGCAGGGTATTTACACCACCGAGACGAACTACCTATTCGGTCTCAAAAGCCTGGGTATCGACGTAACAAACTGGGGAGGAATTTTCACCTGGAATATCTTACGCAACCCCTTTCTTCTGGTTGCCTACATCATCTTCTTTATCTGCACGCTGGCCGAATCAAACCGCGCTCCTTTTGATCTGCCCGAAGGCGAATCTGAGATCGTTGGTGGTTTTCACACGGAATATTCGGGAATGCGATTTGCTCTGCTTTACATGGCAGAATACGGCATGATGCTGCTGGTTTCTATGCTGGGCGTCGTACTGTTCCTGGGTAGCTGGAATACACCCCTTCCTAACCTTGGCCCCCTCCGGCTAGCCGACTGGACCAGTGGCGCACCGGGCACCATCTGGGGCAACGTAACGGGCGGTTTCTGGTTTTTGTCTAAAGTGTATCTGGCCGTGCTGGCACAGATGTGGGTCCGCTGGACTTTTCCCCGTCTGCGGGTCGATCAGCTTATGTTCCTTTGCTGGAAAGTTCTCACTCCGGCGGGTATTATCCTGCTCTTAATTTCTGGCATCTGGCGGTTGCTGATGATTTGATATTCTTATGAAAAACAACGTTGGTCAGCATCTAGCAGGAAACCTAATCTGCTATGATCAATCGTGTTCTCTTCATTCTATGGCTTATCGGAAGTTCTTACTCAGCGCTTGCCACACCACAAACCCCAGACCGTCTGGTTATTGAGGGGGATACGTTTCTGCTCTACTCCTACCCGCTTGAATTTTTGCCGGAGAAATCCAGACAAGTCAGTGCAATATTTGCCTTTGTTTACACAGGATGCTGGCGCGGTTACGTAGGCTACTGGCAGTTGTCCGGCCAAAAACTCTACCTGACAGGCCTTATTTCCTGCTCATTTAACAAAAAGGACACAATTTCGCTAGCGACACTATTCGGCGATCAGTACCAGAACGGAAAAGTGGCCGCCGACTGGTTCTCCGGCGAACTGGTCTGTACTCATGGCCAATTAATCCGGTATTTTGGCGATGAACCAATCTACCAGTTCGAAACGGTTTATGGGTGCATTCAGGGACGTGTAACCGGAAAAGAAACGTTCGATAATCGAAAGACAACGGTTTCACGGTACGAAACGGAGTCTGAAGAGCTTCGACGGTTCATTTACGGCCATATAGACTGGAAAACCCTGCCTGTGTTACCGGCCGATTCGACGGTCAGGGTTTTCGTGAAGATTATTGGCAATGCCAGCGGAAGCTCGCCCAGGGCAGCAGTAATTAAATCGGCTGGGGCAGTCTGGGATAACGAAGCGATACGGGTTATCGCCATGCTGCCCAGCTGGAGCGCCAATTACAGGCGCGAGAAGTTTTCGCCATTTACCTGGAATCTTCCGGTGCTATTTTCCAACGCGAACAGGATACGTTACGGACGCAAATCCGACTAAAATGCTTCAGAAATGTTCACGTAGAAGCCCTTGGTGTGGTGACCGAAGGCAGCGTCGACTCGGAGGTTGAGATGTTCCCGGCGGCTGATTAGGTACCGTAGTCCACCACCACCCGTAGGTTTCAGTCCACCAATCGTAAAGTCATTAAGCCGGTGGGCGACGTCGCCTACACTGGCAAAAGCAACGCCACCTAATCGGCCAACAATCCGCTGTCGTACTTCGGCCTGTAACACCAGGGCGTCATTATCCCGATAGCGCCCGTTGTAGTAACCCCGCAGCAACGAAGCTCCGCCCAAAGTGGCTGCCTGTTTAAACGGTACCTCGCCAACGTTCACATTAAGAAACGCCTGACCAGCCAGCACCGTTTTCGGCGTCAGCGCCCAATAATGCCGCAGGTCCACCAGATAGTTGGTGAAACGGTACTCACTGCCCAGGTGCTTGCCATAGTCCATGATGGACACGTCGGCATACCATCCCCGTACCGGCGTATAAATATTATCCCGCGTATCGACCACACTCGCGATCCCGACGCCGTTGACGGTGCTACCTAACTCACCAATGAGGGTTTGCGTGGGGAAGGGCCGATCCGACGAGCGACTGACGTCGAAGGTTTTAAAATACTGCTGCTGCAGCCCGACAAACCAGCCTCGCGTCACCTGCCGCAGAAAGCGGTTGTACGCCCGCAGACTCTTGTAGGAAACCAATTCTTTCTGGTTATCCTGGCTCCCTCGTCCAATCCCGTAATAAAATTCCGGAAAATGGGTAAACAGCAGCATGCCCCGAATCAAGTATTTTTCCTGTTTGGTAAAAATCGTGTAGGTCGGCTCGACCACCGTTTGTCGGTTCTGCGTATGAATAACGGCGAAATCAACATTAGACGTCCGGGCGCTACTATCGGTTCGGAACAGGCATACCCCGAGCGCACCGTACGCAATCCTCGTTTCAGGCTGATAGAAAGCAACGGGCAGCGGAATAAACTGAAACCGGTGAGCGTGCTCCGTCGTGTCTTGGCTCACGACGCTATTAGTTGGCTGACTAGCAGACCAACAAGGCACGACTACCAGACTGAGCCCAATCAGGCAATACCATCGAATTGCTGACAAACGAATAGCGTACACGAAGAAAAAGACTACGTAATAAGAAAGTTTATTGACAAACGGACAAAACAGGGTGGGTAGTCTGTTCTGTTATCTACAGTAAATGCATTATGAATTCAGCCCGGCTTTAACTACTTAAGTACCAAGGAAAATCAGTAGCAATTATACTCAATTTTAACGGCAAATTCTCTATTTCGTATAGGGTTGTATCTTTGCATTTTTGTAGCAGTTCAATGTCTATTCTCACTCCCGATCCAACCGGAGATCTGGTTTGGGGTGCAGCCTGGCGGTCGCCCCTCTTTCGTTTGAAGTTTTTTCTCGGCCTGTTCGGAACCATCGTTCTGTTACTGGCCTTTCCCTTTTTCTTCCAGACCATTGAAAGCCATTCTGGCCCCGTCCTACATGACTGGGTGCTGAATCAGCTTCCCCCGCACGACGTATCACTGGCGATTTTCCTGATTATTTGGGCAACCGCACTCCTCTTACTCATCCGCGCCCGACGGAGTCCGGTTGTTTTCATGCTTTTCGTATACGGCTACATTATTGTTAGTCTTGCCCGTATGATCAGTATCAACCTGTTGCCACTCGATCCACCCGTAGGATTGATTCCACTTATCGATCCGATCAGCAACGCCTTTTACGGCAAGACGTACATCACTAAAGACCTGTTTTTTTCGGGTCATACGTCTACCATTTTTCTGATGTTCCTTTGCTTCCGCCGGGGAACCGATCGCTTGGTTGCCTTTATCGGATCGCTGTTAGTTGGTGGTTTGCTGCTGGTACAGCACGTTCACTACACAATCGACGTACTGGGTGCTTTTGTCTTTACGTATCCGCTGTACTGGATCGCCAAGCGGTTAGCGCTGAGCGGCTGGAACAACGTAGAGCATCCCGTTGATCAGAAAGCTTCGCCCAACTGAAAGTAGAGGCCGTTAGAAGTACGCTGGCCGATACCAAACCCGTAATCGATGCGCAGGTTAAGTTTTTCCTTGCGGTTGAGGGCTACCCTGATTCCCCCACCCAACGAGTACTTGAGCGCCTGTAGGTTTAGCTCCCGTACTTGATCCCCCACGTTACCAACTCCCACAAAGCCGACGGCTCCAATGCGCCAGAAAAGGGGAATCCGGTATTCAGCCTGCGCTACTACCTGGTTTCGGCTACGATAGCGGCCGTCGTAGAAGCCCCGCATACTATTAGCCCCGCCAAAACTAGCCAGACTCCGCAACGGAACATCGCCGGTATTGAAAAAGCCATACGCCTGCACCGCCAGCACATGCCTGCGATACACCGCGAGAAAACGCCGGAAATCCACTACGTAATTCGTGTAGCGGAATGTCGACCCCAACAGTGGTGAGAAGTGAGTGGACGATAGTTGTAAAAAAACTCCCTGATCAGGCGCAAACGCGTTATTACGTGAGTCAAAAGTCAGACTCAGCCCAGCCCCCGATACATGATAGCGGTCGCGTCCCAGCACGTCCTGCTGATCAAATAGCCCGCCCGTCTGATAATCAACATCCAGCAAGCGCTGATACTCATATACCAGCCCAGCAAATAGCCGATTCTGGAGCTGACATTGTAGGTGCAGGTATATGTACGCTTGTCGGAATGAGTAAGATTCTTCATTTTCGTCGGGCGCGTACTTACCCAGCCCCCAGAATTTATCGGGAAACGAGCTATAGGAAAGCTGGTAATTCAGGATGTACCGTTCCCCAGGAAAGTACGTAGTGCCGTTGAGAGCCGCGATGAATTGCTTTCGTAATGAGTACAGCGCTAACAGCTGCGCGTTGGACGTTCGACTACCAGTATCGCTGGGGGTTAAGTGAAAAGTAAAGGACGCAGCAACCCCCAGAGACCAGTCGGTTTCGATAGAACGGGCAATTATGGGCAAAACCAAGATGTGACGACCAGACGACAAATTATTTTTTAAGGGTTCGATGGGAAAAGAAATGCTGTCTGATTGAGCGCTCAAATGGTCAAAAAATCCACTTAATAGATTGATTAGCAACAATATCGTCCACCTTCGCAAAAAAATAGGCACAATTAAATCAGTAAATTTTAATTAAAGTCGTATTAATTAAGTGGCAGCAAAGTAATCTCAAAATTGTAAAATTAGTAGATTTGGGTCTTGATAAGACCATACTGGTTTTACTCATAAAGGCAAGTACAGTTGCCGGTTAGCATTTGAAACGGAGACTCCGACTTGCAAACCACCGATATGACAAAATTTAATAGCCCTAATTTCACGCTGGGCGAATCCATTACCGCCGAACAGCGCCAGTTTTTCAATAAACATGGCGTTATCGTTTTTCGCAACTTCATTCAACCAGAAACGGTTAAACTTTTTATCAGTGAGGTTGATCGTATCGAGAAAGAATGGCTGGCCGAAGGCCGCGATAAGGTGAACGGTGTTCCCTTAAAATTTGGCCAGGATGAAGCAGGTAACGCCATGATCCAGCGCATGTGCTTCCTCTCGCAGCATAGCGCAGCCCTTCACGAGTTTTTGCAGGACCCACGCTTACAGGCGGTCGTTGATCTGCTACAACCCTACGAAGGCCGTATCGCGGAGATCGAAAAAGATGGTCTGATTCTCAACCATTACATCCGTACTCCGAACAGCAAGTTCTCGCAGATGGGGTGGCACACGGATAGCCCCCGTGACATTTTCCTCGGTCAGCGGATCATGCCGATGCTGAACGTTGGCATCCACCTGAATGCGACACCATTCGAGAATGGTGGTCTGCGGGTTATTCCAGGAACGCACAAGCAGGGTATCCTGAAAATGTTGTTCCGGAAGAAATATTTCGTTGACAACGACCCCGACAAACAGGAAGTTGGCTTCGATATGAACGCGGGAGACCTATCAGTTCACGATGGTCGTCTGTGGCACCGGGCGCAGCAATCGCCTTACTTCGGCGAAGCCAGCCGTCGTCGGGTAATGTACGTACCGGTCGTAACGGGCAAGTACATGCCAAAGAACGAGCACAGCAAAACGCCGTTCTACCACCGCTTTATTTCGAAAGTAAATATCTAAGCATCTCTACGATTAAGTCGGTACAACAGCAGACAGGTTTTAACAACTAAACTGCTGTTGTACCGACTTGCTCTTTTAAGGGATTTCTCCTCACTCGTATGCCTTACGCGTTAGTTACCGGTGCCAGTAAAGGAATAGGATTGGCCATCGCCGAAGAGCTGGCCCGAAAAAAATTTGATCTCATTCTCATAGCCCGGTCTGAGCAGCAGCTCCAGGCAGCCGCCGACCGGCTGTCGAACCAATACGGTGTGCAGGCAGGTTACTACGCACTGGATCTGGCAAAGGCTGGAGCCGCCCAGGAGTTATTCGACTACTGCCAGTCGAAGCAATACGTAATTAGTGCGCTTATCAACAATGCGGGGTATGGTCTCAGTGGGGTATTCGATGCTCATTCACTGGCTGAACATACTGACATGATGAACGTGAACATGATTGCGTTGACGCAACTGTGTTATCTATTTTTGCCGCAGCTGAAACAACAATCCCGCGCCTATATCCTGAACATCGGCAGTTCAGCCGCTTACCAGGCCATTCCCCGATTAAGCCTGTACGCGGCCTCCAAATCTTTCGTTCTCAGCTTCAGCCGTGGTTTACACGGCGAGCTAGAAGGGACATCGGTTTCCGTTACCTGCGTTTGTCCGGGTTCGACCGATACCGATTTCATCAACCGGGCCCAGGTTGGCGAAAAAGGCCGTAAGGCAGCCGAGCAGGTTAATATGACGCCCGCTGCTGTTGCTAAACAAGCCGTTGACGCTATGCTGGCTGGCCAGGCTGAACTGGTGACGGGCTTTGTCAACAAGTTGGGTAAACTCATGGCCTGGCTAATGCCCAAAGGCGTTGTTGAGCAAGTAGCTGGCGGTATTTACAAATAGTGAACATCTTTAGCCGCTCCGCCCTGCTGGGCTCATGGCACTTTATTTGTGTAAGAGCGGTTGTACATACATAACTTGATCAGGACGTTGGCCGTTGGCGGTTGAGAAGCAGCCCCAAATGGTTACTACTCATAGCAACTAGGTATGCGACGTCCAACCAATCCATGCAATTTTCCGATTTATCATTAATTGACCCTATCCTGAAAGCGCTTGCTGAAGAAGGATATTCTCAGCCAACGCCCATTCAGGAACAGGCTATACCTATTCTCCTTAACAACCGGGACCTGCTCGGATGCGCCCAGACCGGTACAGGAAAGACGGCCGCTTTCGCTATCCCGATTCTGCAGTTGATGCAGGAGGAACAGAACCGAAATACGAAAGCACCACGCCGTATTCGTACGTTGGTCCTGACCCCCACTCGTGAACTGGCGATTCAGATCAACGAAAGCTTTGCGGCCTATGGTCGTCACTTGAATCTGCGCCATACCGTCATTTTTGGTGGGGTTTCGCAGCACAGCCAGGTAAACACCATAAAAGCAGGGCTGGACATCCTGATTGCTACACCTGGTCGGTTACTCGACCTGATGAACCAGGGTTTTGTCTCGTTGCGCGACGTTCAGTTCTTCGTACTCGATGAGGCCGATCGGATGCTCGACATGGGCTTCATCCACGACGTTAAGAAAGTAATTGCTCGTCTACCCGAGAAGCGGCAGTCGCTGTTCTTCTCGGCAACCATGCCACCTGATGTTGCTAAACTGGCCGATTCGATCCTGAACCGCCCGGCAAAGGTAGAGGTGACACCCGTTTCGTCTACGGCCGAGACCATTCAGCAGGCAGTTTACTTCGTTGATAAGGAAGATAAACGTAAGCTGCTGGCGCACATTCTTGAAGACCAGAACATCAAATCAGTTCTCGTGTTTGCCCGGACTAAGCACGGTGCCGACAAAGTTGCCAAAGATCTCCTGAAAGCTGGAATCAAAGCCGAAGCTATCCACGGCAACAAATCGCAGAACGCTCGTCAGCGCGCCTTATCGAATTTCAAAAGCCGCGAAACACGCGTACTGGTCGCCACCGATATTGCAGCCCGGGGCATTGACGTAGACGAGCTCTCACACGTCATCAACTACGAACTACCGAACGTACCAGAAACGTACGTACACCGCATTGGTCGCACGGGTCGGGCTGGGCACGACGGTATTGCGTTATCGTTCTGCGAGCAGGAAGAAACATCGTACTTGAAAGATATTCATAAGCTGATTGGCAAGCCAGTGCCCGTTATTGGCAACCACCCTTACGTAGCCGAGGTCAATATGGCTATTCATACGCCCCCACCCCCACAACGTCAGGGTCAGGGACGTAATGGTGGTGGCAACGCACGTGGTGGGCAGGGGCGCTCAGGTGAAGGTCGGTCCGAACGCCAAACCCAACGGACGGGCATTGACCGGCATGATGGTCGTCCCTCTTCTGCCAACGGCGCTAGCCGTGGTGGCAACAACGGCGGACAGAACAGTCGGTACGGTAACTCTCGCTCTAATCGCACGTCAAATCAGAACTAGCCGTTTTCGGCTAGTAGCCATAAACAGAAAGAGGACGCTGAAACCAGCGTCCTCTTTCTGTTTATGGCTCATTTGACTGATTATCCAGCGAAGTTTTTGCTGATCTTATCCCAGTCGAATACATTCCAGGCAGCCGTCACGTATTCCGGACGACGGTTCTGGTATTTCAAGTAGTACGCGTGTTCCCACACATCAAGGCCCATCAATGGTGTACCTTTTTTCTCGGCCAGTGCCATCAGTGGGTTATCCTGGTTAGGCGTCGACACGATCTCAACACCATCGCCCGTTTTGATCAACCACGCCCAGCCCGAACCAAACCGGCCGGCGGCTGCTTTCGCAAATTCAGCTTTGAAGTTGTCGAACGACTGATATTTTTTGTTGATCACGTCGGCGAGTGCGCCCTTCGGTGCTCCACCTCCTTTTGGCCCCAGGATATTCCAGAAGAACGTATGGTTCCAGTGACCACCGGCATTATTCCGAACGGCGGCTGGTGTACTGCTGTTAATGCTTTTCACCAGCGCGTCGATGTCCATTTTAGCCATGTCCGTTCCGGCAACAGCTTTGTTCAGGTTATCGACGTACGCTTTGTGGTGCTTGCCATGGTGGATTTCCATGGTCATTTTATCAATATGTGGTTCAAGCGCTCCCGCATCGAACGGCAGTGGCGGTAGTTTAAACGGGCCTTCTGCCTGCGAAGGCATCAGTCCGAATGACTGGAAAGCAACTAAACCGGCTGAAGCACCGAAAGCCAGCTTCAAAAACTCGGAGCGATTCATGTGAATGTAAGTTTTGTCAGTTAATTACGTTTTATGGCTCAGTATCTAGTTGACGTAACCGCAACTGTTTACGATTCCTGATCCATTGACGGCAAGTAACCACAGTTTTTTCGGAAAACCGCTTTTCATCGCCGATCTTCTCGATTTCGTTACGTAGTGGTCAGCTGGCTGGACAATAAAAAAGCCCCGCTAAACGGGGCTTTCTGTCATGATTCATTCGGCTCTACTCGTAAGCAATCCGGCTCAGAATACTACGACCGAGTGTCACTTCATCCGCATATTCGAGATCACCACCAATGGGGACGCCCCTGGCAATGGTCGATACTTTCAGGTTAAATGGCTTTAGTTTCTTCTGGAGGTAGAATGCAGTGGTGTCACCTTCCATCGTCGGGCTGATCGCCAGAATGATCTCCCGAACTTGTTCCCCTTCGGCTCCCCGCAGCCGGGTCATCAACGAGTCGATCTGTAGATCGCTGGGACCAATTCCTTCGACCGGCGAGATAATTCCTCCCAGTACATGATACAATCCTTTATACTGCGCCGTATTTTCGATAGCCAGCACATCACGCGTATCTTCAACCACGCAGATCAATGACTGGTCGCGCTTGTTACTGGCGCAGATCGAGCAAAGGTCATGATCGGAGAGGTTATGGCATTTTTGGCAGTATTTCACCTGCGTCCGCATGGCTGTCAGACTCTGGGCCAGCGTTTCGGTTTGTTCTTCGTCGCGTTTCAGTAGATGCAGCACCAACCGGAGGGCTGTTTTCTTCCCGATTCCCGGCAGTTTCGACACCTCATTCACCGCGTCTTCTATAAGTTTGGATGGATACTCCATGTATTGAGCGAATTAGTGATTGAGTGATTGAGCGAATGGAGTATGTATCAGTTGAGATTCCCAAGAAAAATCGCTCAATCACTCATTCGCCCAATCGCTAATTAATTAAGCACTTCCGCGCTAATACCGCGTCGGCAGATTTCGTTACGTAGAGGAACCAGCTCTTCCCAGGACCCATTTTTTACGGTGCATTTCCCTTTGTAGTGGATTAGCAGCGTGCATTGCTCAGCCTGTTCGGGCGTGTGTTTGCATACGTCGATCAACGTATCAATAACATGCTCGAACGTATTCACATCGTCGTTGAAGACTACAAGATTGTGGACGTCGGTTTCGACAACTTCGTCAAGCACGTCGACTTCGGGGTCCGCCCAACCGGGTTCTTCAAAAGGTTGCATAAGCAATGAAATGGTATTTATTTAGCAAATTTACGCTGGGTTAGGCACTAAAAAAAGCCATTCCCTCACTCAGAAACAACCCCATTCTGGCCCAAAAAGTTGCCTTTTTTGCATGAACACTACCGTTGCTTTACTAATCCTGATTGCGTATTTCGGGATGCTGATTACGGTCTCTTTTTATAGCGCCCGTGGAGCCACCACAACTACTTTTTTCACCGCTAACCGTCAGTCTCCCTGGTGGTTAGTTGCCTTCGGCATGATTGGCACCTCCCTGTCGGGCGTTACGTTTATCTCAGTACCGGGCGCGGTTGGGAAGATCGGCTTCTCTTACTTTCAGGTCGTGCTGGGTTACATCATCGGCTATATCATTATCGGCACCGTTCTGATGCCCCTTTACTATCGGTTGAACCTGATTTCGATCTACGGTTATCTGGAAAAGCGCTTTGGTTTCTGGTCCTACAAATCCGGTGCTTTCTTCTTTCTGTTGTCGCGTACCGTGGGCTCTGCCGTGCGACTCTATGTAGCGGCCAACGTCCTGCAATTGGCCATTTTTTCGCCACTGGGCATACCCTTCGAAGTGTCCGTGCTGATTACGATTGCACTGATTTGGGTGTATACCTTTAAGGGGGGCGTCAAGACAATCATTTTGACCGACTCCTTGCAAACACTCTTTCTGGTGACGGCCGTTATCCTGACAATCGTCCTGATTTCCCGGGAACTAGGCTTTTCTTTCGGCGAACTAACGCAAACGATTAAGAATAGTCCGAACTCGACGATTTTCTTCTGGGATGCCAACGACCCGAAAAACTTTTACAAGCAGTTCATTTCGGGCATTTTCATTACCATCGTGATGACGGGGCTGGATCAGGACTTGATGCAGAAAAACCTGACCTGCAAGAACATCGGCGAAGCGCAGAAAAACATGTTCTGGTTTACGCTGACAATGGTCTTCGTTACGTTCATGTTTATGTGCCTGGGGTCACTGCTATATGTTTACGCCCAGCGCGAAGGCATTGCGATTCCCGAACGGACGGACGACCTATACCCGATGCTGGCGCTAACGTATCTGGGGCCGGTTGTGGGCATTACGTTCCTGCTGGGCATTACGGCGGCTACCTATGCCAGCGCTGACTCTGCACTAACGGCGCTCACGACGTCCTTCTGCGTGGATTTCATGAATTTTGAGCGACGCCCCGAAGCCGAGCGTTCCCGCATCAAACACATCGTTCACATCGGCTTTTCGTTGCTGTTTTACGTCGTCATTATCGTTTTCCGGCAGCTCAACAGCAAGGAAGTGATTACGGCCGTCTTCGATATTGCGGGCTATACCTACGGCCCATTGCTTGGTTTATTTGCCTTTGGTATCTTCAGTAAACGCGCTATTCGGGATCGATTTACGCCCTGGATTTGCGTCGTTTCCCCTATTCTGACCTACATCGTTAATGAAAATTCGGCCGCTTGGTTCAACGGCTACCAGTTTGGTTTCGAACGGCTGCTGCTTAATGGTATCTTTACCTACGTTGGTCTCTGGGCTATCTCGCAGCCGGTAAAAACCCAGGAGCCTGTAGTTGTCTAAATTCGTCAGTTACCTTTTCTTTCTTCCGTTATGAGACTTACTTTTTGCTTATTCTTTCTCGCTACGTTACCAGGCCTGGCACAGTTTCGATTTACGCCCGAGCAGCCGCAGCCCGGCCAGGCGGTATCGTTTACGTACGTTACGCAAAGTACCCCACTCGACTGCGATACAACGCTAGAGTGTCGGTTTGTCCGGTATGGCGCACCGGATGTTATGCACCTTAGCCGGCCGTCTTCCCTGAAAATGACGCGGCAGGGCTACGATTACGTTGGTACGTTATACATGCCGAAGAAAGACATCGGCGGTGTCATGCTGCTGTTTCGGAACAGCCAGCAACGCCAGAAGATTGATTTGAATAAAGGACAGTTATATGTCATTCCGGTGTATGCCGAAACGGGCAAACCAGCTCCTCACGCGCTGGGTGGTCAAGCGTCTGTCTTTACCCGGACGCATTTCTTATACGAAGCCGGTGGCCGTCCTGATCCCAATCGGGTGGTTGCACTCTACGAGCAGGAGTTGAAAGCATACCCTGATCTTCAACCCGTTTATTGGGCTGACTACCTGGCCGCGCAAGTCAAACAAAAGAAGCCGGGTTACGGGCCGAAAGTCAAGGCTGGCATTGAAGCGTATCTGGCCTCCCGCCCGGAACCAACGCTGGCGGAATTGAATTCGGCGGTGCAGTTGTACGAGAGCATGGGTGATTTTCCCAAGGCGAACGCGTTGCACGAACGACTGAAGAAAACCGACCCGGCGGGGTCACTCGCGCAGAAAGATCAGGCGATGGCCGTTCGGAATCAGCCGGATTGGGCCAAGAAAAAGGAACTGTACCAAGCATACATGAAGGCCTTCCCCACCTCGTCCTACGCCCCCGGCCTGACGGTTCTGATGACGGATGGCTATTTCAAGAACAATGATACCAAAGGACTGATTACGTTCGTCGAACAGCAACCACTTGAAAAAACGGATGTGTTAATGCTGAACACGATGGCATTTCAACTGGCCGACGAAGGGCGCTCGCTACCCGAAGCGGAGCGGTTAATCAAGCGGGCGATGGATGCTCAAAAAGCCCAGCCTCGGCCTCAGAACATTTCGAATGAGGACTGGAATAACGAGTTACAAGCGCGCGAACGGCAGTTGAAGAACACCTACGCCCGAGCGCTGGAACAACAGGGTAAATATCCTGATGCGTTTACGGCGTACCAGGCAGTGATTGATCCTGACGATATGGACAACAGTGACGCTCGCACCAACGAACGCTATCTGTTGTGTGCCCTACGCGCGAACCGCATGAACGACGCCCGGCCCGCCATTGAAACTGCCGTACACCATGGCAAGGCAACCCCACGGCTAAAAGCTACACTACGCGACTGGTACGCCAAACAGCCGGGGCAGAATCAGATCACCGCCGATACGTATCTGGCCCAATTGGAGTCGGATCTAAAGGCCGACAAACGCGATGATCTCCGGCAGATTCTGATTAATGAACCCGCCCCGGCCTTCTCGCTCACGGATTTAAAGGGAAATTCTGTTTCGTCGGCTTCGCTGAAAGGGAAAGTCGTCGTGCTCGATTTCTGGGCGACCTGGTGCCGCCCGTGCATCGCGTCGTTTCCAGCTATGCAACAGGCGAAAACCCACTTTCAGAACGATCCGAACGTACAATTTCTGTTCGTCAACACCCGTGAGGGCGGTCCGCTGCAACGTGTGTACGATTTCATGAACAAGCATCCGTATGATTTCACGGTCCCGCTCGACGGTTCGCAGCGGGTCTCGAAAGCCTACAAAGTACAGGGGATTCCTACCAAAGTAATCATCGACCCAAAAGGACGGGTTCGGTATCGGCATGTTGGCTACTCCGGCGATCCGGAAGCCACAGTTGATGAACTGACGCTGGTGGTCGAGATGTTGAAAGACGAAAAATAAAACCTCTGCATGACTATACGGCCCGCCACATCCGCTGATATTCCACCCCTGCTTGATTTGATCAAACGCGTCGTTCCACAGATGCACGCGGCCGGTAATTTTCAGTGGGATGAGCAGTACCCCAACGAAGCGGTTTTTGGTGAAGATATTTCCAAACAGCAACTTTGGATAGCGCTGATCGACGGGCAACTGGCGGGCGTAGCTGCGCTGACGGAAGATCAAGAACCAGAATACGCCCAGGTGGGATTTGACCTCGGCGAACGAGCAATCGTAACGCACCGACTGGCCGTCGACCCCGCTTTTCAGGGGCAGGGCGTAGCGGCCGCGCTGCTTCAGCAGGCCGAGCAACTCGCCCTCGAACAGGGTATTTGCTACCTGCGAGTCGATACCAATTCCGAGAATCAGGCTACCCAGCGCCTGTTTCCCAAGTTAGGTTATCAGTACGCCGGAGAAATCACACTGAGCTTCCGGCCCGGCCTACGATTTATGGCGTATGAGAAAAAACTGAAGGGCAAATGAGTGAAAGAGCGGAGCGTTCCTACTGGAGGTTTCGCCCATTCACTCTTTCGCTTTTTTGTCCTTCTGATTCGCCTTTCGAATGCTGTCTCCTATCTGATCCCACTGCTCGTTTGAGACCTGTTCGAGGTGATTGAATTCGCCAGCGGCCAGCACTTCTCCTCCGTCAATGGTGATGCATTCACCGGTGATAAAGCTGGAGTAATCAGATAGCAGGAAAGCGGCCAGATTGGCCAGTTCGCCATGCTCGCCAACGCGCTTCAGTGGAATACGGCTGGTCGGGTCCATCAGGTTGACTAACGGTTCGGGGAACAAGCGCTCCCAGGCACCTTTTGTTGGGAAAGGACCGGGCGCAATGGCATTCAGCCGGATGCCGTACTTACCCCACTCGGCCGCCAGTGATTTGGTCATAATCAACGCTCCTCCTTTCGCCACCGCTGACGGAACTACGTAACCCGAGCCGGTTGTCGCGTAAGTCGTTGAGATATTCAGCACCGTGCCGGGAATTTTGTTGTCGATCCAGTACTTCCCTACGGCCAACGTAAAGTAGTACGTACCACGCAGCACAATATCTACGATGGTATCGAACGCCTTATACGACAGCCGCTCGGTGGGGCTAATGAAATTCCCCGCTGAGTTATTGAGTAGGCCGTCAATTTTACCGAATCGCTCGATAGTCAGGCGGATGACGTTCTCAATCTCCTCGGGATTACGTACGTCACAGGCCACGGCTAGTACCTGTCCCCCCGTTTCGCGCATCAGTTCGGCTGCCGTTTCGTCTAGCACCGGCTGCCGTCGACTGCAAATCGTTACGTTCGCTCCCAGTTCGAGCAAGTACCGGCTGATGGATTTCCCCAGTCCCGTACCGCCCCCGGTTACAATAACCGTCTTCCCCAAAAGCGCTCCCTCGCGCAGCATACCTGTAGCGGTCATATCCAATGAGTGAATGATAGAATGAGCGAAAGAGCGATTTTCCGGCGGCTTCACTCTTTCGCTCTTTAAATTAATAGCCTCTGTTGCGTTTTTTATTGAATTCGGCTTTGCGCTTCTCCATGGTGGCCTGCATAGCCTCGCTGATGTCGTCAATGCGCAACTGGCTTGAGTTCAGGCTGGCTACGTATTGCAACCCATCTTCAATTGGTTTGTTGACGCTGTAGTTCAGCACTCGTTTGACGCCTTGAACGGCACTTGATGGGTTATCGGCAATTTGACGCGCTAACTGATCAGCAGCTTCAAATAAGGATTGGGCTGTATCGTAAACGTGATTCACCAAGCCAGCCCGCTCGGCAAACGCAGCGTCGTAGTCAGCTCCGGTAAAGGCCATCTCGCGGGTCAGGCCCTGGCCAATAATAAGCGGTAAAAACTGAAGGGCTCCAATGTCAGGCGTGATGCCCAGCTTCGCTTCGCGTAGACTGAATTTGGCGTCCTTCGCACACAGACGAATATCGGCTGCGGCAATCATGTTGACTCCTCCCCCAATGCACCAGCCATGCACCGCTGCGATGACGGGTTTATCAGACTCGTACATTTTTCGGAATCCTGACTGCATCTGCTGTATCTGGGCCATTAGGTCCATTCGTTGCTGGGTGTTCTCAACCGCCCCCGCCCCCAGATGCGGCATCATCTCCGGAATATTCAATCCGTAGGAAAAATGATCACCGCTACCGCGAAAAATCAGGCAACGAACATCATCTAGTCGATTGACCTCGTCCATCAACTGGGGCAATTCATTCCAGAACTCCAGCCCCATGGCATTGCCTTTGCCTGGCCCCAATAGTGTGACGGTCATTACGCCGTCGGTAGTGGTAAGTGAAAAAGCCTTGTACGTAGATTCCATAACGTAACGATTAGTATGCACGCATACGTTTTTCGTAAAAGTAATTGAATTACTACATACAAGCCTTTTAGAGCCTAACTAGTTTTGTTTTCCGCCAGATTACTGAACCAAGGATCTTATAAACCTGCTCTGTTTTTCAGTAGCCCATACAAGTAGTCTATCTATCTGGAATCAGCCCAGACGAATTTTATAAGGACCCGTAAACTGAATTTTACCATTCAGTTGAAGCTGCTTGACCTGGATCGTCTGATCGACAGTCATGGTATGCCCTGTATTTACTTTAACATACTCATTCGCAAATGGAACCCGGCCTACTGTCCATTTGCTTCTGTCCATCCAATTGCCCGACGCCACAGTCTCGACCGCTCTGGAAAATAGCGAAACAGTAGGAAATTGACGTAACAGTAGGTTTGACGTTGTCGTAGGTGCCGTCCCGAACCAGTCGTTGAGAACATCTGTGTACACTCGCCGAAAATCAATTTGCATCGGAATTTCTTTGTTTGTAGCAGTCCCCGTCAGGTTGGACAAGTCCGGATTCTGTCCGATGGTCTGGTGTTTGACGCTACTGCCAAATACGAACATAGGTGCCGCCACACCGTGATCCGTTCCTTTTGAGTTGTTGGAGTTGGCACGCCGGCCAAATTCGGAAAATGTCATACCCACTACTTTGTCTTCAATTCCCTGGAGCTTTAGATCTTGCTGGAACGTAGCGATCGCAGTTGACAATCTCCCTAACAACGTAGCATGGCTCCCCACTGTCACGTCGCTGTTATCGACCTGACTTGAATGCGTGTCAAAGCCACTCAGCGACACGAAATAGATTTTCGTCTTCAACCCACCGTGAATCAGTCGAGCAACGATTTTCAGCTGGTCAGCCAGGGAATTTTTTTCGGTCGCGTCCGGATAGGTAGCCAAGTTCTTGCCAGCGTCGGCAGCGCGTTTTATCTCCGATGCATATCCAACTGACAGTGCCTGCTGCTTTCGGATAAATGACACCAAATCCCCGGCATCGCAACACGGTAAGTCACCCGGCGACGTAGCACTCCCCGATCCAACTAGTTGATAAAAGCTATTGGGATCACTTAAAGCAATCCCCATCGATTGCTGACTCCCAAGCAGGGCAGTCGACGTCAGGTATCCAATCTGAATAGCCAATGGATCTTCCATCTGCGTATTAGGATAGCCAGCCGGATATCCAGGAAACTGATTCTCGAGATAGCGACCCGCCCAGCCTGACTCCGACGTTTGGTTGGCATCGGTGGCCGTCATCCAGATATCGGTAGAACGGTGGTGGGACTGATCAGGGTTTGGGTACGATACGGAATGGATAATAGACAGCTTTCCGTCGTTGTATAAATCACGCAGCCCCGTCATAGCCGGATGCAAACCCGTTGTGGCATTTCCCGCTAGCGCCAGTATCTTGTTCTGCGGAATCGCAATGTTCGAGCGTAGGGTATTGTAGGCCGATAACTGATCGATGGGGATAACTGTATTTAAGCCATCGTTACCACCGTTCAGATAGATGATCACCAATACCCGGTCGCCGTTAACAGCTGATGTTTTCATCAGCGACTGTACCAGAGCAGACTGCCGGGCCATGGCTTTTACGCCAAATCCATCCAGTAATACCGGCAGCACACTTGCCGAAGCAGCCGCCAGAAAATCTCTTCGTTTCATAAGATCAATGAGTGAATGAGAAAATGAGTGAATTGCGAATAGGGAAAGCCTGTCGAAGATTTAATTGCTGCGGTGGCTATTCGCTCATTCGCAATTCACTCATTCTGTCACTAACAAATATGGTATTCAGCCATGCGGAGCATGTATTTCATCAGATTCTGAAGCCGCCTGGTTACTGCATTTTTCTTATTCGTGTCAGTCGGAGTTGTTCGGTAGGCATTCCACTCGAACGTCCAGGACGTTCGTGGTATTCCCTGCATCATGATTGTATCGATCAGAAAATCTTTCTGAGTCTGGAAGAGCTCAATGGCGAACAGATTTCTGGTAAACGCCGTCAGTACGTCCACGCAGGAAATAGCCGGAGTGCCGTTCAAGTCGGAGAAATTGGTTTGTAATGACGTAGCCCAGGCCAGCACATCAATGCCCAATTTGTAGCCCGTCTTCACCTCTAGCCACCGGTTGATGAAGGCATCGGTATAGTCGCTACGCAAGGCAATAGTAGTCGTATTCATCCAGATTTTGGAGTAACCCGTCTGGTAGTACGGCTCATACCCAAACACGGACGGCTGGTCCAGCAAAGGCATCTGCATATCGCGCATCCGCCAGAAGACGAAGTTGAAGTACGTATTAAAAGCTGCATACTCCGTCACCATATCTGGGACGGGCTGATTGAAAAACCGAAGCGCTCCTACCGCCAGATCGGCGGGTGATTTGACCATAGCGCCCCGATTTATGTCATCGAAAAAAATCTGACTCGTCAGCAGCCTGACGACAACAGGCTGGATTGCGTAGTCATTCTCAGCGCTGGCGAAAAACTGGGCCAGCGGCCCGATAACATTATCTTCGATCACCTGCGTTAGGTTGGGATTGACGTACCAGCGATAGAGTTTGCGGCAAATAAACCGGGGCGTCTGCGGGTGTTTGAGCAGCATCGTAACCAGATCATCCAGCTCGGCATCACCCGCCGTTACGGTGCTTGATGGGTTCGTCGAGCGTCCAGCGATCACTGTGTTATTGTATTTGGCCGAAAACGTTTTGTTCGTTGTATCGTGCTTGCTGATGGTAAACGTAGTCGTAAAGCTCGTCGACTCCCGAACCCAATAGTTCGTGTACTTCCAGCCCGTCAGGACCCGGGCCGCGGCTTTTACGTCGTCTTCGGTATAGTTTTTATTTCCGGCAAAATCGGTCGCTCCTACCGTAAACAATTCCTGTAGTTCCCGGGCGTAGTTTTCGTTCGGTTTACCGACTTCATTCTGGTAGCCGTCGAGATACCGCAACATGGCCGGCTCTTTGGTTACCTTCGTCACCAACGTCCGGAAATTACCCAGCGCATTAGTCCGTAGCAACAGCAGATACTGATTCACGAACCGATAATCGTCGACAACTTCACGAGTCGTTACGAAATGGTTCTGCCAAAAGAGCGTCAACTTATCCAGCAGGCTCGGGGGAGCCGTTTGTGAGGTCATCAACCCCAACCACCAATAGCGGATGTAGTGACCAAAGTCAAAGTTACGGTCGGCGTTGAACGGTTTATCTAGATATGTCTGCCCGGACGTTGTCTGCCCCGTTTTAAAGTCGACGGGGGGCGGGGGTGAATAATTAGCGTTACTAATTAGTTGCGACAGGGCCTGAGCGGCCGTTAGCCCTATAAAGCTGGTAATCTCGGCCTGCGTCGGCCCAAAGGTAGCCCGGCGAAGCAGATGGGCCGCCTTCTCAGCCGTTAACGGTGTCGTATACTGGTCCAGATACGGCATTCAATTAGCGATGATTCAATTGTAGCAATTCCTACGTTGTCCACGCCCTAAAGGGCTCTTTCGTAATTATCAAATGTGCAAAAAGCATACCGCTGAATCAATAGAGAACGTATCTTTTATTTACATTTTTCGTAAATCATTAACAAATGCAGTCAAAGCAAACCTGGATGGTTGGCTGATTTATGGTCTAGTCAGCCATCCCCCGGAATGTTTGTGTCGAATTGAGGGTTCAGACTGTAATCTGCTGGACTGTCGACGCTTTGTTCGTATTCCAGTTTAAATCCTCCTACTACTATGCATTTCGATACGCTTGCGCTACGTGCCACGCACCAGCCCGATCCAGCAACAGGAGCCGTCGTTTCGCCAATTCACCTCTCAACCACCTTCGCCCGCGACGAAGCGAACGAGCTTCCTTCAGACTATGTGTATTCTCGCCCGAACAATCCGACCCGGGAAGCGCTGGAAAAAGCGCTGGCGACCTTGGAGGGGGGGGCTGTTGGTATGGCCTTTAGCTCAGGGCAGGCAGCTACGATGACCCTGTTTCAGGCGCTTCGCCCCGGCGACCATGTACTGCTATCGACTGATGCCTACTACGGTACACCCGCCCTGCTGGAACAGGTTTTTCACCCTTGGGGGCTTACGTACTCGCGGGTGGACATGAGCAATCTGGATGCCATTCAACAATCCATCCACGAAAACACGCGGGTAATATGGTGCGAAACTCCGTCTAATCCTTTATTACAGATTACGGATTTGCTCAGCATCAGCCGCCTAGCGCACGAAGCGGGAGCAATTTGCGTATGCGATAACACCTGGGCGACGCCTGTGTTACAGCGTCCTCTCGATCTCAACTGTGATGTAGTTATGCACTCGACAACGAAGTACCTGGCGGGGCACAGCGATGTGCTGGGTGGGGCGTTGATCTTTAAACACAACGACGAATTCGCGCAACGCGTCCGAAACTTACAGGGATTGTCAGGTGCAGTACAGGCCCCATTCGACGCCTGGCTAATCAGTCGGGGTCTGAAAACACTGGGGGTTCGCGTGCGGGCACAGATGTTGACAGCACAGACTGTAGCTGAGTTTCTGGATGGACACCCGGCCGTTGAGCAGGTACACTACCCCGGTTTGAGCAATCATCCGGATAAGGCTCTCATTCATCAGCAGATGAACGGGCCGGGCGCGATGGTATCAATCCGCGTCAAGGGTGGTGCCACCGAAGCCTTACAATTCATCAGTAAGCTGACGCTCTTCACGCGGGCCACTAGTTTGGGCGGGGTCGAAAGCCTGATTGAGCACCGGGCCAGCGTGGAAGGACCAGCGACGTCTACTCCCCAGAACCTGTTACGTATGTCGATCGGCCTGGAACATGCCGAAGACCTGATCCGGGATCTGGCGCAGGCACTGGATACGTTGCCCAGCCGATAATTTATCGTTTTTTGGGTACGACCGGCGTGAACACGCCAGGCGCAGGCGGGATAGGCGGTAGCTTCGGAATAAGTAGCTGACTTTGTCCAGACCGTGACGGGTTCGCTTGGAGTATGGTGTGCTGAATTGAGGGGTCCACCCCCATAACGGGCATGTTATCCAGCGTCGCCCGCGCAACGTTCTTCGGATCTTTGGAGTTGCGGTAGAAGTCGTTTTGGGGTCGAAGCGTTGGAATACTCGCTTGCGGCAGGTTTGGTATCGAATCCCGGCGTATCCGTTGCGTTGGTGCCTGACCATAGGCTATACTCGTCAGTAGTAGTAGTAGTAGTAGCGTTTTCATCCCGTTTGGTGTTGATTTTCATCTTGATGCAAAGAGGCATACCATTCCACAAACGTTGCAAACCGCCCGAAACTAAACCCTTATACATGCCGTTCTAGGCCATATTGACCGAATACTACCTCTATGAATGTTGCCTTGTTTTCTACTTCATCCCGCGCAAAGAGTAATTCATTGCGCTTCATTAAGTACGCCCAGCACGTACTGACCGAGCAGGGACATGAGGTATCGCTGGTTAGTTTTGAAGACTACGATATACTCTTTGCGGGACAGGGATCAATTGATCCGGCTAATCCAACTCCGTTCCAGCACGCGTTGATCAGTGCATGGCAAGCCGCTGATCTCATCATTTTTGCCTTGCCCGAATACAACTGGACCGCTCCTCCACAGGCGACCAATACGATTCATCAGTTGGGTACGCCTGCGTTGAAATACTTATTTGATAATAAAGTTTTCGCGATGGTTGGTGTTTCGAACGGACGGGGTGGCCGGCAGCCTGCGCTGGACATGACCACGGTGACGAACAAGCTGATTAGCTTCACGAATAGTTATTCCATCGTGTCGCCAAAGCTGTACGAATCGCACGAAACGGATAAAAATCTGGATGAAAACGGCCATTTTAACGGCCACGAGGTCTACGAACGTACCGCCCGTGCCTTCTTCGACTATACGATTACGGTAGCGGAGCGGTGGGGGAAATAAAAAAGGAGGAAAGGGAGAATGGAGGAGAGGGATGAAAGGAATTTTTAGGTTAGTTGTTTTGTGGCGTTTCACCACCAGTGGGTTTGGTTCGAGAAATCAAGATCACTATCTAACTTCCTTTCCTCCTTCCTCCCTCTCCTCCCCTTCCTCCTAAATTAATTCCTTCTGATACAGCCCTACCAACGTGTCGACGGCGAAGTCAATTTCGGCGGGGGTGTTGTACTTGCCGAAGGAAAACCGTACGTAACCGCGTTCCGGATCCTGACCTGGCAGGGCACTTAATACGTGCGAGCCAATCTCTGAGCCACTTGAGCAGGCGGAGCCACCTGAGGCCGAAATACCAGCAATATCCAGGTTAAACAACAACATATCGCTTAATTCCGAAGCCGGTAGGCTTACGTTCAGCACGGTGTATAGGCTGTTGTCAACATCGCCGGAGTTACCGTTGAAGCGCACGTCGGGCATTTTTTCGGTCAGTTGATCGATCATCCGGCGTTTTAGCGACGTAATATGCTGACGGTGTTCATCCATTTCGCGGTAGGCAATCTCCAGCGCCTTCGACAGTCCGACGATACCATACACGTTTTCGGTACCGCCCCGCATGTTTCGTTCCTGCGCTCCTCCGTAAATGAAAGGCTCGATCTTTACCCGGTCGGCGTTCGCGTAGAGGAATCCGACGCCTTTAGGACCGTGAAATTTGTGACCAGCCCCGACGATGAAATCGACGGGTAAGGTTTGCAGATCGTGCCGGAAGTGGCCCATCGTCTGCACCGTATCCGAGTGAAAAATAGCATTGTACTCCCGACACAAGTTGCCAACCTGCTGTAAGTTCAGCAGATTAGCAATCTCGTTATTGCCATGCATCAGCGACACCAGCGACCTGCTGCCGCCTGCTTCCTGGTTTGCTTTCAGGAGTTCGTCTAAGTGCGTCAGATCAAGCAGGCCCTTTTGATCGACCCGAACCAGATCTAGCTTGATTGCCCCTACTTTGTCCAGGTGTTGCAACGTGTGCAGTACAGCGTGGTGTTCCAGCGGAGACGTAATGGCATGCGTCAGTCCGTAGGTATCAATGCTGCTGCGGATAGCCGTATTATCAGCCTCCGTCCCGCCCGACGTAAAAAAGATCTCAGCGGGGGACGTATTCAGCAACGACGCAACCGTTTTCCGGGCTTTCTCGATGTCGGTGCGCACCTTCCGGCCGTGACTATGGATGGACGACGGGTTACCAAAGTTCTCCGTCATCAGGGGTAACATGGCCTCCAAGACTTCAGGATCAAGGCGGGTGGTGGCGGCATTATCGAGGTAAATAGCAGCGGATGTATTCATTGTCAACAGGTTGCAGAAGTCACTAACAAATGCACAAAGGTACAGCGAATCAGGATAATGATGAAACATACCAACAGCTTCATAAATTCCGGTTCTTCTTTCTGGAAACACTCCGTGATTACTGCCCGTTTCGTTTAAAACCGTCCATACGCTGATGATTGATTTACAACAGGCGACCCGCCTTGTTTACGCAGAGCTGTTGAATTGGAGCAAGGCTGCCGTTCGCTACCTGCCTAAATTGGCCGTCGCCATTATCTTACTACTGATTTTCACCTTTTTATCCCGTCTGATCAGCCGTTGGGTTAGCCAAGGACTCCACCGGGTGAGTCATAATTACTCCCTCGTTAATCTAACAAGCGCCGTTGTTCGGGTGATGGTGATGGCGCTGGGACTGTTTATTGCACTGGGCGTACTGGGCCTCGATAAAACCGTTACGTCCCTATTAGCCGGTGCGGGTGTTATTGCGCTGGCGGTGGGATTTGCCTTTCAGGATTTGACAACCAATTTCATTTCGGGTACCATGCTCGCCATCGCCCGGCCACTACAGGTGGGTGATGTTGTTGATACAAACGGCTTTAGTGGTAAAGTTCTGGACGTAAAACTACGCTCGGTTGTACTGGATAATGGGCAGGGACAAACCGTCGAGATTCCGAGTAAGGACGTATTTCAGAAGCCAATTACCAATTACTCCCGCAGCGGTCTACGACGTATCGAAGTTGCTGCGGGGGTCTCCTACATCGACGATTTACAGAAAGCCCAGAACCTCGCTCAGGCTGCAGTTAGTCAGTTGCCATTTGTCGTACGCGACCGGCCCGTCGAATTGTACTTCCGCAATTTTGGCGATAACAACATTCAGTTTATGCTTTGGTTCTGGATCAACCCCGCCGTTACGGGTCCCCCAACCGCCCTCAGCGAAGCGATTAAAACGATTAAACGCACCTTCGACGAAAACCAGATTTTGACCGTCTTTGCGGGTCAGACCTTCGATCTTAAGCAGAAATTACAAGATGCCCGTACCCCACCCTCGGCCTAAACGATCCAATACGTTTCGGATCGTTATTTCTCTGGCAACTATCGGATGCTGGTTATTGTCCCTAGCAGTTCACGCACAAAATTATCCGTCCGCCGTTCGGCACCGCCCGGTTTTCTGGTCAGAGATCAATGCCATGTACAAACTGCCGGGGAAATGGAGTCTGCAACTCGATCACCAGTACCGCCGTCAGGCCGACGATAATAATGGGCGCGATCTTAATGCCTTCCGCCATCCGTTGCTTCAGGTCTTTCGTCCCTGGATTAATTATCAGATCAGTAAACCCGTTCGGCTGTCGTTATCGCCAATTGGTCTCTGGTGGAACTGGGGCCGAACGAACGAGTACCAACCCGTTACGTTCTTTCAGGAAGTCCGGATCATCCCCCAACTCCAGATCACCAAACCCCTTGGCGACGGCGAACTTGTTCAACGGTTTCGTACCGAATTTCGCTGGCCTTCCCTCACGGATACGTTGGCGAATACGTATATTTTTCTAGCTGATGGCGAATCGCAACGCGTACTGGCCGACCGATTTAACGTACGACTTCGGGCCATGCTCCGCTGGATTAACCCGGTTTTCAAACGACATGCTGACGATAAACGCTGGTATTCTCATCTAAGTGTCGAACCGATGCTTGTCGTAGCCGATCAGGGAGCTTTTTTCGACCAGAATCGCACGTATCTAGCCCTCGGTCGACAATTAGCTCCCAACCTACGCCTGGAATTAGGCTATCTAAACCAATTTACTATTCAGACCAGCCAGGCGGAAGCGTTACGTCTTTACCGTTTCAACCACGCCTTACACGTATTTGTGTATTTCGAGAACCGCCGTCGCTCGCAGGCGGGTTCAGATTCAGGACCCGAATAGAATTTAATATTCAGTGAGTTACCATTACGCTCATCTGTTGAAAGCCCTGCCCGTTATCCAAGCTTGTGCTACATGCGTTCTAAGCGATCTAATTCCGGAACTAATCGACAGCTATCGGGTTTATGAGGGAGAAACAAGTTCAACCAATAAACTCATGTCACTCATGGCAGCAGGATCAAATGCCGTCGAAGCAACTGACGCTAATTTCGAGCAACTCATCAATTCTGATAAACCTGTTCTGGTAGACTTCTGGGCCGAGTGGTGCGGTCCTTGTAAGATGATCGGACCAGTTGTCGAACAACTCGCTGGCGAGTACAAAGACAAAGCGGTTGTAGCTAAAATGGACGTTGACCAAAACGCTCAGGTACCCGCTAAATTTGGTATCCGTAGCATTCCAACGCTGATGGTGTTCAAAAACGGTCAGCTTATCGATAAAGTAATCGGTGCTGTTCCTAAGAACGTACTGGAACAAAAACTACAAGCTGCTCTGGAACCAGCCGCGTTGTAAGTTTTTCTAAAGCAGAAAAGGAGAAGGGAACAAGGAGAAAGAAGCTAAGCACTTCATTTCCTTGTTCCCTTCTCCTTTTCTGCTTTCTCCTCTTTTAAACCAACATCCGCATTGGATCTTCGAGCAGTTGCTTCACCGTCTGCAGGAAAGCGGCTCCCGTTGCTCCATCAACCACGCGGTGGTCGCAGGACAGGGTTACTTTCATAACATTTGTTGGCTTCGCTTCACCATCCTCGAATTTCACCGACTGCTTGATTGCGCCGATGGCCAGGATGCAGGAATCGGGTGGGTTGATGATCGCGGTAAATTCTTCGATACCGAACATACCCAGGTTCGAGATCGAGAACGTACTGCCCTCCCAATCTTTCGGTTGCAGTTTTTTATCTTTCGCTTTGCCAGCCAGGTCTTTTACTTCGCCAGAGATGGTTGACAGCGTTTTCTGATCGGCGTTACGAATGACAGGTACCAACAGACCTTCGTCGACCGCTACCGCTACACCAACGTTGACGTATTTGTACTTCCGGATCTTGTCGCCTAACCACGACGAGTTCACGTTCGGATGTTGCTTCAGCGCTACGGCTACCGCTTTGATCACGAAATCGTTGAACGAAATCTTCACCGGGCTGATGCCATTGACCGTACCGCGCAGTTCGGTTGCCTTGTCCATGTTGATTTCCATGGTCAGGTAGAAATGCGGAGCCGTAAACAGACTTTCGCTCAGGCGACGCGCGATGGTTTTGCGCATCTGCGTGACCGGAAAATCCTCGTATTCGCCCCCAACGGAGGTTGCCTGCGCTTGGGGTGCTGGGCTTGGGGCAGGAGCCGATTTCTGTTCAGCAGCCGGCTGTGGCGCTGGTGCGGCTTGCGGAGCTGGTTTAGCTGCAGGAGCAGCAGCCGTACCAGGTTTGAACGACTCGACGTCATTCTTCACGATACGTCCTTCAGGACCCGTGCCTTTTACCTGACCTAGATTAATGCCTTTCTCTTCGGCAATGCGTTTTGCCAGCGGAGAGGCTTTAACCCGACCATTCGACGATGCATCAGCGTTGTTTTCGCCTTCGCCACCACCATACGACAGATCACTGTCAGCATTGGCGGGCAGGTTAGCCTGTGGGTTCTGCTCAGCCGTTTCGCTACCACTCGTCGACGGAGCAGGTGCTGAGCTACCGTTGCCACCGCTGCTGCTACCTCCTTCGAGCAGAACTTTGAAGTTAGCTCCTTTCTCACCGATGACCGCGATGACATCATCAACGGCTACCGACGAACCTTCTTTTACACCAATGTACAGCAGTGTACCTTCTTCGTAAGCTTCCAGATCCATCGTGGCTTTGTCGGTTTCGACTTCGGCCAGCACATCACCTGATTTTACGGTATCGCCTTCTTTCTTGTGCCACGCAACGATCGTACCCTCGGTCATGGTATCGCTCATCTTCGGCATCCGAATCATGGTCGCGTTGACATCTTCAGGCAGGGCTGCTGAAACAGCATCCTTATCCGGTAGCTTCGTATTGACTTCGCCGGGCTTCAGGTCTCCGCTAGGCGCCGGAGCCTCCCCGTTCGAAGCCGCTTTTGGCTCTTCTTTCGGTGCTTCCTGGCTACCTCCGTCGAGTAACGATTTGTAGTCTTCACCCTCTTCGCCCACAACGGCCAGAACGCCGTCTACGGGTACGGATGCCCCTTTTTCAACCCCGATGTAGAGCAGCGTACCTTCTTCATACGACTCCAGGTCCATCGTTGCTTTGTCGGTTTCGACCTCGGCCAGTACGTCGCCGGATTTTACTTTGTCGCCCACTTTTTTGTGCCACTCCGCAATGACCCCTTCGGTCATGGTGTCGCTCATCTTGGGCATTCGAATTAATTCAGCCATCTGTAGCTATGAATATGTCGGGTTATACAAAAAACAGATTTGGGCGTCTGTGTAAGGCCCAAAATTAGCGGAAAAACGGAACAATGGAGAAACTAGTAGTAAAAAGGAGCCCAGTGTCTACCTGCAGCCATTCTGCCGGTCTTATTTACAATTTTTGTTCGTTGTCCTCTTCATTATTCCACCCAAAGAACCAGCCCTTTCAGGTAACCGCCTTCGGGATGGAATAAACTGACGGGGTGGTCGGCGGGCTGGCTCAGGTGATGCAGCACCCGTACCTGCCGACCAGCTTCAATCGCTGCCGCTACGATCGTATTGTAAAACAACTCCCGATCTACGACCTGCGAACAGGAGAACGTAAACAGGATGCCTCCTTTCGCTACCCGACGCAATCCCTCTGTATTCAGGCGTTTGTAGCCCTGTACAGCCCGGTGCCGCGCCGACAGGCTCTTGGCATAAGCGGGAGGGTCCAGAACAACAACGTCATACTGGCGGTCATGGTTTTTCAGGTAATGCATGACATCGTCGGCGAAGGCTTCGTGCTCAGTACGATCCTCGCCGAAGTTAGCCGCTACGTTCTGATCGGTCAGGTCGATGGCTTTCTGAGACACGTCGACGGAATGGACCAGACTGGCTCCGGCGTTGAGTGCGTAGACCGAAAACCCGCCTGAATAACAGAAGGCATTCAGGACCTTTTTCCCGTGTGCGTACTTCGCCAGCAGATCCCGGTTGTCGCGTTGATCGAGAAAGAAACCCGTTTTCTGACCGGCAATCCAGTCGATCATGAACGTATTACCGTTCTCCTTCACGGGGTGCGGTACAGGCACCACGCCGTAGAGATAGCCGTTGATTACCGTTGCGCCGTACTCATCGGGAAGCGTTTCGGCACTCTTGTCATATACCGCTTTTAGTTCGTCACCATAAACATTTTTTAGTGCTTCGGCTACCAGTTCCCGCTCGCGGTGCATACCGATGGAATGCGCCTGGAAAACGGCAACGCCGTTATACATATCGATGATCAGTCCGGTACAGCCGTCGCCTTCACCATGAACGAGTCGATAACAGTTGGTATCACCGGTTACAATGGCCTGCCGGATGCTACGGATACGGCTCAGTTTCTGGGTCCAGTAGGCAACATCGGGTATCACACGACCACCAGCGGTGGCCGCGAACGAGAAGATCCGGATAGCAATACTCCCATCGTGGTAATGCCCCGTAGCCAGATAAGTGCCCTTTCGATCATATACTTCTACTACATCGCCATCGCGGGGGTTCCCCTCGTAGCGACCGATTGCCCGCGAAAATACCCAGGGATGGAACCGGCGAACGGCTTCATCACGACCAGCTTGCAGGAAAATTTTCGTGAATGTCATTGGTATTCGGAAAAGTGGGCAAAGATACGTCCGAAATGCGGCAAAGAACCCCACCCCGAAAAAACACCGTTTGATTTACGTAGAACCCGCTGTACTTTGCGTTTCTAAATGAAAGAAACCTTTTACTCATGCAACGACGTAATTTCCTGAAACAGTCTGGCCTGGTGGCCGCTGGTGCGTTTACCCTTAGCCAAACTGACTTGCTGGCCCGCCCTCTGGCCAAAACCATTGATCCATTCGGTGTTCAGTTGTATAGCGTCCGTGATGTATTGCCCAAGGACCCTAAAGGCATCATGACTCAACTGGCGCAGATGGGTTACAAACAATTTGAGAGCTATGAAGGGCCACAGGGCTTCCTGTGGGGCATGACGCCGAAGGACAGCAAGTCGTTCCTGAACGATCTGGGCGTTAAGATGATTAGTACGCACTTTAACTTCCGGAAGCATTTCGACGAACCGGGCGGCTTGCAGAAAAGCATCGATATGGCCAGCGAAGCCGGTCTGTCCTATCTCCTTTGCCCGTACATTGGACCACAGAAGTCGTTTGACGACTGGAAGAAAATTGCCGACGACTTCAACAAAGCCGGCGAGCAAGTACGTAAGTCAGGGCTGAAGTTCGGTTACCACAACCACGACTACTCATTCAAACCTCTCGACGGCAAACTACCGCAGGAATATCTGCTGGCGAACACCGACCCCAAGAACGTTATGTTCGAGCTGGACCTTTGCTGGATTGACGTAGCGGGCGTCGATACCGTAGCTCACCTGAAAAAATACGGTAAACGGTACGAACTGTGCCACATCAAAGATTACACGAAGGAAAACGGCAAACCCGTTCAGAACGACTTGGGCAAAGGAGCCGTCGATTTCAAGAAGACGTTACGTACCGCCATGGACAGCGGCATCAAATATTTCATCGTTGAGCAGGAAGAATATCCACAAGAGGTGATGATCAGCATGAAAAATGATGCGGAATATATGAAAAAGCTGACCGTATAATTCATTCCTTTTTTACTGAAAGCTGAGCCCCGAGCGACATCACTCGTGGCTCATCTTTTTAATTTCCTTCTTCTCGCGCCGAAAATAGACGCTGTAGCCAGCCCTTTTTCTCCTCAGCTTCCGCCGTTTGTTCCGTTTCGGTCAGTTCATATTTCGCGAGCGCCCGCATGTCGGGTTGTCCGGCATCAACCCAGCAGGTATACCAGAAATCACCGATCATCTTGATCGACGCCCGCATCTGCCGGGCTACCTGCCCCTGCAACCGCTCGTGGTATTGACGCGCGAAATCCGCCGAGTACACTTTTGTCGTTTGCCCGTTACGTTCCTCGAATCCGTACTTCCGGGCCTCTCCCATCGTCGTCGTTAACTCTTGCTCAAATCGCAGTACCGAGTCGAGAGCAACGTGCGCATTGAAGACCGCCCGCCAGGCCGCTCTCTGGGATGAGTAGATGTATTCTGCCTGCCCAGTCAGTACGTCGTAGTCGGTACTGAACAGCTCCGGCAGTCGGGATTCCCAAAAGCCGTGGATTCCCTGCTGATTTGTTAGCTGACCGTTGTAATTACGGGTTGTATGCAGCGGTACGTTCGCGTCGGCAATATAATGGCCCAGGTCAGCGGCTAAGCGCAGAATCCGACGCACATTACGTTGCCGGAACGCTTCGGTCAGTTGGTATTTCGTTAATTGAATCTGCCAGGGAACGATACCGTGCAGCGCCAGAGTATCCTCGCCGTATTGGTTAATGGCTTCTTTATGATACCGGGGTAACGATGCCACGCTGGTATCTGCGTAAGCATCCAGGTCGATAAAGTGTCGGGGCGCTTCGCCAACAACGGCATACCGGCGTTTATCTGGATTGACCGCATTGTCGGTCAGAAAGCCGATATACTTCTTAAAAAACGGCATCATGTCGGGCGGCAACGTAAAGACGGCCAGCCGGTTAATCTGCTGATGCGCGTAGAACCCCCATACCGGCTTACCAGGCTTATCCAGTGGCGTACTATCCTTAGCAAAACAATGACAATTAATTATTGAAAGGGCAGTAATCAGAATAAATCTGTTGTACTTTTGTAAAAACATGGTACTTTATCTATAATTAATTTAATTATTATATTTCAAAGCTACTTGTTTTCAGAATTTAATTTTGACTTAATAGAAAATAAGCTAATTATGAATGCCAAAGTGAAAGGGTACACCTTAATTATTATGTTACTCGGTGCATTTGCCTTAACCGTTTACGGCGCTTATTCACCAGCAAGAAAGGCGCAAAAACAGCAGATTGTATGCATCAAATACAAAAATGGTATTGATAATAAAGCGGTTGAGCAGCAAATGAGTGATTTTGCGATGCTGAAGCATGAGGTGCCACAGATCATCGGTTATAAATCGGGACGCACCATTATGCCGAATCAGTCGACCGCCGACTATGACGTAGTGCATTACCTTACCTTCCAGAGCGAAGAGGATATTAAGCGTTTCGAAAACAGCGCTATCTATAAGCAGTTCCTGGCTGACAATAAGGCAACCTGGGCGAATACGTTGACAATCAACGCTGATATTCGCCAGTAAAAGAGGAGCGTCAATAAGAAATTCGGGTAGACCTTTTGGTTCTTCTACCCGAATTTCTTATTTTTGCGCCCTCATATCGCGATAACGATTTTATTATTACATATCGATGGCAAATCATAAGTCAGCAAAAAAAGCAATCCGGTCGAGTGCGAAGAAACGGCTGTTGAACCGTTACCAACACGTAACTACCCGGAACATGGTAAAAAAACTACGCACCACGACCGATCACGCAATGGCTGTTGAGCTGTTTAAATCGGTTTCGTCGGCCCTGGACAAACTGGCAAAACGTAACATCATTCACAAAAACAAAGCATCGAATAACAAATCGAAGCTGGCTCGTTTTGTGAACAACCTGAAACCAGCTGCTCAGGCGTAAGCTACTGCGTTTTTGTTCTGTCCTGTACGGACTTGTTTTTCAGAAACCTTACCTTTTTTGCGGGTAAGGTTTTTTTGTGCATTTTGGAAACGAGATTCTACCGTAACTACCTCGTTTCCATGACCTACGTAACCTCCGGCACGATTCAGAGCTGGGCCGAAGAAGACCGCCCTCGCGAAAAGCTTATGTTAAAAGGAAAGGCCGCTCTTTCCGAAGCGGAATTAATCGCTATTCTGATTAACTCCGGTACCGTCGACCTCACAGCCGTTGACGTAGCCAAGATCATTCTTAAAAGCGTTAATAATAATCTTAATGAGCTGGCTCGGCTGAGCATCAAAGATTTGTCGAAATTTCGGGGTATTGGCGAGGCCAAAGCCATCAGCATCGTAGCCGCACTCGAACTAGGCCGCCGACGCAAGGAACAAGACCGTCCGGTTCGCGCCCGGATTACCTGCTCCCGCGATGCGTATAACGAAATGATTCCGCACCTGATCGATAAGCCCCACGAGGAGTTCTGGATTTTGCTCATGAACCGGGCCAACGAAGTGTTACGTCCCGTACATATCAGCGCTGGTGGCGTGTCGGGGACGGTAGCCGACCCAAAGATTATCTTCAAGCAGGCGATTGAACACCTGGCATCATCAATGATTCTGCTGCACAATCACCCTTCAGGTAATCTGACGCCATCGCAGGCGGACAAAGATCTGACCAAAAAACTTAAAGACGCCGGACGCCTGCTGGACATTCCCGTTCTGGATCATCTCATTTTTACCGACAAAGCTTATTACAGCTTTGCCGATGAAGGCGTCCTCTGAACAAGTGGAGCGTTATAAGCTACAGCCGCAAGCCACGCATAATGTCTGCCCGGCTTAGTTCCCGAACATCACCGGGTTGCATACCCTGTGCCGTTAGCCCTTCAATGGCCCAGCGAACCAGCCTGAGCGTTGGAAAACCGACGGCCGCTGTCATTTTACGTACCTGCCGGTTTTTACCTTCGTGCAGCGAAATAGCCAACCAGGATGTAGGAATGTTAGCGCGATACCGAATGGGCGGATTACGATCTGGCAGACTTGGCTCGTCGAGAGGCTGAGCCGTAGCGGGTAAGGTATCGTACTTCTCGCCATCGACGGATATTGTAACCCCGTCAGACAATTGCTGGCAGGCTTCGGTCGTCAGCGCGCCATCAACCTGGACGTAATACGTTCGGTTGTGCCGGAATTTGGGATTTAGCAGACGGTGATTGAGTTGCTTATCACTGGTGAGCAACAACAGCCCTTCACTATCCGCATCGAGCCGACCGACGGGATACACATCCGATGGAAAATCAAATTCCAGATCCGCCAGCGTCGGCTTGTCGCCCTCCTTCGAAAATTGAGAGAGCATCAGATACGGCTTATAGATGAGGTAATACATAATCAATGATAGAATTTCGAATGAGTGAATTTTGAATAATTGGACTTACTCAATCATTCAAAATTCACTCATTCACTCATTGATAACCACACCGGGCAGTGGTCAGCGTGCACGGCGTCGGGGAGCATTCGGCAGTCAATGATCTGATCACGCAGGTTATCCGTGACCGATGCGTAATCGATACGCCAGCCTTTATTTCCGCTTCGGGCTCCCGCCCGGTAACTCCACCAACTGTAGGCTACATCGTTAGGGTGTTTATACCGAAAGGCATCAGTCATGCCACTGGCAAACCACTGGTCCATCCAGGCCCGTTCGCTGGGCAGGAAACCGGTCGTATTTTTATTCCGTACGGGATCATGAATGTCGATGGCATTGTGCGCAATATTATAATCGCCGACAACGATCACCTTCGACCGGGTTTTTCGTAGTTCAGCTACGTAATTGAAAAAATCACGCAGGAACTCCATCTTGATACCCTGCCGTATCTCACCCGTAGTACCCGAAGGAAAGTAGCAGTTCAGCAACGTTAGGTCGTCAAAATCGGTGCGTAAGATCCGCCCCTCGCAATCGTACACGCGTAAACCACAACCGAGTACGACATTCGTCGGCACTTGCTTGGAGAACGTAGCCACGCCTGAGTAGCCTTTCTTCTCAGCGGCATGCCAGTGATAGCGGTACCCTAACGCTTCAAACGGCTTCAGATCAACGAGATCGTGAGTTGCTTTTACTTCCTGAAAACAAAGAATGTCGAAATTCTGCGTACTAAGCCAGTCGATCAGGCCGTTGCGGATAGCCGCCCGGATACCATTTATGTTGTATGAAATAAGCTGCATAAAAACCATAACAGGAGTCGGTTCAGTGAACCACCCTGCTTTTTACTTCGTCAATAATCTCGTTATGACTGACAAGATGATTTAAATATATAGTCCGACGAACGGGCCGGAATTTTTGTTTCTCACAGGTCATTGGTGTGAAGAAAAACAGATTGTCTGACCGCCTTTATAAACAAATGGTCGGGCTCGTTTTCGACAGGCGGTGTAGTCTAACTGATGGTGAACGCTGATAACCCTAGTCATTATCACCTGGTCCTTATGTGGACCGTTTATATCCGTATAGAACGTAATTCGGCGTTTCTTTTCCATACAGACAAAACTAAAAAAGGGGCGGATAAGACTAAAACTTGCCGCCCCTTTCTCATTTTTGATGTCTTACAAAGGCCCAGTTACCAATTCACCCTCCGATGGTACAGGCTTCTTGTTGTCGGTAAACAGCAGCACGAAAATGATGAGCACCACAACGGTAATGCCCGCCGGAACCAGCCAGAAATTGGTCCAGTTGACACTATCCCCGGTTTTAAACAGGTCTTTTACGATACCAGAAAGGTATGAACCGATACCCATGCCAATACCATATGTAGCGAACGAGATCAGGCCCTGTGCCGATGATTTTATTTTCTCGCCCGCCTTGTTGTCTGTATAAATCTGGCCTGTTACAAAAAAGAAATCGTAACAAACTCCATGCAGAACAATGGCCAGATACAACATCCACTCGCCAGAACCACCGTCGCCGTAACCAAACCCGATAAACCGAATGATCCAGGCGACCAGACCCACGATGAGCATTTTCTTGACACCCAGACGTGTATAGGCAAGTGGAATCAAGAGCATAAAAATCACTTCAGAGGCCTGCCCGAGTGACATTTTATTTTCTACGTTCTGCATCCCTCCGGCCGTTAGCGAGGGGTTTGCCATGGCATAATAGAACGACAGCGGAATACAAATAAGAACCGACGATAGAAAGAAAATCGAGAACGATCGGTCCTTAAATAATTGGAATGCGTCCAGGCCAAGAATTTGCGAGAATGACGTAGCAGTCGTGGCTTTAGGGGGCGTATTTGGCAGGAAAAACGAGAAAATTCCTAGGACAACTGCTGAATACATCGATAGTTGAAAAATCGTCACTTTGTCACCAAAGCCGTAGTAGCCAATGATGTTCGTTACGATAATCCAGGATACGGTCCCTAACACCCGTACACTAGGAAACTCTTTTTCGGGTACAGCCATCTGTTGCATGGCAATCGACGTGGTCAAGGCCAGCGTTGGGGCAAATGTCAGGCAGTAAACCAGCAACACCCAAAAAAACTGATCGGCATCATTGACTTGAATAAGATAGTACAGAATAGCTGCTCCCAGCAAGTTGAGCACGCCCAGAACTTTCTGGGCCGCAAAATAACGGTCGGCAATCATGCCCACGAAAAAGGGAGCGCCAAGCATAGCAATGGAAAAGGTGGCAAAAGCAGCCCCCTGCTGTACACCTGTGGCATGGAGTTGTGTCTCTAGGTATTTTGTTACTTGTCCATACCAGGCTCCCCAGACAAAAAACTGGAGAAACATCATAATGGACAATTTTACACGGGTTGCCGTCGACATGAAAAAATGTTGGTTAAGCGTTTACGCGGATGAAGGTAAAAAACACCAGTCTGCCATCCAAACGGGTTTGAGTCCTGTTCCTTACTCATTGGGCGCTACCAGCAGCTTTTAATAAGCCACGGATGGTCGCAAATTCGTTACCTTTAACCCGGTTTTGACCTAACTTTTTATGAAAAATCAATTCATTACGCTCCTGGCGATGATGGTCCTGCCGGTGTTGACGTTTGCCCAGTCAGCCGATGAAATTATTAGCAAACACGTAGCAGCCATTGGCGGAGCAGATAAAATTGCCGCTGTTAAAACAATGCAGTACGACCAGACCATGTCTGTTCAGGGAATGGAGCTAACGTCCAAAACAGTCTATATCGTAGGCAAGTCGGTACGTAACGACGTATCGGTAATGGGTCAGCAGATCACGAATGTGATTGATGGTGACAAGGGCTGGATAATCAATCCAATGCAGGGGGGCAACGCACAGGATTTACCCGTTGATGCCCTGAAATCGGCTAAGAGCGCGACCGAACCCAGCATCTTTCACTTGGCCTATCTGAAAGACAATAAATTTCCGTATGAACTGACAGGCAAGGAAAAATACAAAGGTAAAGATGCGTTTGCTCTGAAAGTAAGTCGCCCCGAAGGCATCTTTAATTACTACATCGATGCTACTACGTACCAGTTGCTCGGGAGTAAGGGTAGCGTCAGCACGCAGGGGAGACAGGTCGAAACAACCTCTACCTATTCTGACTACAAAGTCGTTGACGGGATCAGTGTCCCTTATGTCAGCGAGGTCACGATGCCCAGCTTGCCAGGGGCTATTACCGCAAAACTGGCAAACGTAACCTTCAATCAAACCGTTGATCCGGCCATATTCGTCAAACCTAACTAGATAAAGCGATTACAGTAAAACAAAGGGGGCTCCGATCGGGGGGCCCTTTGTTTTTTCCAAATATTAACTCATGCTATCGACTATCAACCACACAAAAAACCGATATTTGACAAATAAGCAACCTAAATTATATGAAGAACAAGTATCTACGAACTCCATTGGGGATAGCCCTGATGATCACATCTTCCCTGCCGTCGGCCTGGGCTCAGTCGACTACCCTCACGGGTTTTACACCGGCTCGTCAGGCTACTCAGCTGAAAATCGAATCTGATTTTAAGAGCAAACAGTCGTCGGCTGCGTTCAAGAACCACCTAGAAAAATTGTGCAGTGCTCCTCACATTACGGGCTCTCCCGAAAACGAAAAGGTGCGGGACTACATTGCCGAAACAATGCGTAAGGCGGGCTGGCAGGTCGATATCTACCCGCACGACGTACTGCTGCCAAAAGGCCCCGGCGACATTGCGGTCGAGCTGGTTAATCCAATCCGCCAGCCGCTCAATATCCGGGAGTATCTGTTCAAAGAAGACAAATACAGCAGCGATCCACGACTGACACCCGGCTATAATGCCTGGTCGGGCTCCGGCGACGTAACGGCCGAAGTCGTGTATGCGAACTACGGCCGAAAAGAAGATTTCGAGCAGTTGGCAGCCATGGGAATCCCGGTCAAAGGAAAGATCGTGCTGGCCCGTTACGGGGGTAACTTTCGGGGTTACAAAGCTCAGTTTGCGCAGGCAGCTGGCGCGGCTGGCGTCATTATCTTCACCGATCCCGCCGATTCGGGCTATATGCGTGGACTAACCTTTCCCGAAGGACCGTTTTACAGCGAAAGCGTCATTCAGCGGGGATCCCTGCTCACAACACCCTACACCGGTGATCCATTGACACCCGGCGAACCAGCTCTGCCGATGGACGCCAAGAACACGCCAAAGCGGCTCGATCAAAATGCCGTCGGTCTTCACAAAATTCCCGTAACGCCCCTCCCCTATGGTTCTGCTACCGAAATCTTGAAACGCATGGCAGGCCTTCGCGCTGTACCAGCTGGCTGGCAGGGCGGTCTACCGTACACGTATCGGCTGGAGGGCGGGGCTGACCTGAAAGTCCGGCTGATGGTGAAGCAGGAGAAAACGATTCAGCGTATTTATCAGGTCGTTGGCACGTTAACCGGCAGCGAATTTCCGGACGAATGGATCATTGCGGGTTGCCACTATGATGCGTGGTCATTCGGCGCAACGGACCCTAACTCGGGAACAGCCATGTTGCTGAGCATGACCGAATCGCTGGGCAAACTGGCGAAAGCTGGCCAGAAACCCCGGCGTACGATTAAAGTCTGCCACTGGGATGCCGAAGAACCTGGTGTCATTGGCTCGGCCGAATGGTCGGAGCAGTTCCGCGATGAACTGACTCAGAAAGCCGTGGCTTACATGAACTACGATGCGGCTGTTTCGGGCCGAAAGTTTGGAGCCAGCGCGTCACCGTCTATGAAGAAACTGATTATCGAAGCCACGCAATCGGTCGACTACCCGGATTCCAACAAGACCGTTTACCAGACCTGGTTAGGTAACAGCGCTAATGGTAACCCTACCCGCGTAACGGGTTCATCGGCCCCGGCAGTACAGGCAGGCGAACCATCAATTGGTAACCTGGGTGGCGGTTCTGATCACATTGCTCCCTATATGCACATTGGTATCCCGGCCCTGAGCGCGGGCATGGAAGGTCCCACGCTGTACCATTCGCAGTATGATGACCTCTATTTTTACGACAAATTCTCGGACCCGACCTACAAGATGGGTCCCATGATGGAGCAGATCGTTGGCACCATGACCCTCCGGCTAGCCAACGCCGACCTGGTCCCATACGATGTGGCGCGTTATCCGAGCGATTTAGCCGTGCACCTGAAAGCGGCCGAAAAAGCAATCCAGGCGTACGCTCCCTCGTATTCCATCGCTCCGCTACTCAACGTTGTGGCCGATATGAAAAAGAACGCTGACGCCTGTGAAGCGGCCCGTCAGACTTACCTGAAAGCAGGCCGGACAGATAAGCTGGTTGAACTGAACCGAGAGTTGCGGATGCTGGAACGGTCATTCATTGACCCAAAAGGAAACGCGTTCGGTGCCTGGTACCGCTCGCTCTATGCATCATCGGACCCAAACAGTGGTTATGCTTCCTGGATGCTACCTGCCTTGCTCTACGAAGCGTCGATTAAATCGACCGCGAATCTGCCGGATATTGAAACGCGCTACAAAAAAGCCATTCAAACGCTCAGTGATAAGCTGCTGACGTTATCGCAGGGCATGGGCGCTCCTTCTACTATTGGCGGAGGAAACAGATAAGTAACGGAAAGGCTGAGGTAGTAACGTAATTTGTTATTATTTCAGCCTTTCTTCAACATGAATACCTTGATTAATAGCTATTTAATGTCCACTAGATAAATAAGAACTTTAATCATACATACCATCATAGCATAAAATACAGCGCTTCTTATAGATTTGCCAGAAAGGTTGTCATCCATCCCATCTTAATCTGGTTAAAAATGAAGTTAGCGTATATCGATGCTCTACGGGGCATTGCTATTCTCAGCGTTATCTGGTTCCATTGCCACCTGTATCATTTCAGCGACACTACATTTTACTCGCTGATGGACACGCTGGGCTCCCCGGCTGCTATGGGCGTACAGCTCTTTTACGTGTTAAGCGCTTTTACCCTTTTTCTTTCCCAGCAGAAACGTAACACTGGCGAAACCGGTCCGGGGGCTTTCTTTCGTCGACGTTACGTCCGGATTGCCCCGCTGTATTACGTTGCCATCATCTACTACATTGGTCAGTTGGCCTATACGCAGCAGGAGACAATAACCGATTTTGTTGAGCGTAACACCACGAACATTCTAGCGAACGTATTCCTGGTTCACGGCCTAAGCCCCGTCTGGATCAACAGTATCATTCCTGGAGGCTGGTCCGTTGGCGTTGAAGTCCTGTTCTATGCGCTCGTGCCTTATTTATACAACCGCATTACGTCGCTGAACCGGGCGGTACTCTTTACCGGTTATGCCATGCTGTTCGGTTTCTGCCTTACGTCGCTGCTGGTGAACATTTCCGTTCCCGGATTGAAGCCTGACTATCTCTATTACTATCTCCCCTACCAGTTGCCTGTCTTCGGCTGCGGTATCATCGCTTACTTCCTGATTATTCGCAAGGATCATCAAGTCAGTACCCATGCCGTTCTGCTCGCTTTTGGTACGCTTGCATTTATTGTTCTGAGCAAGCGGATGAGTCACCAATTTGATCTGGCGCTCCCGCACACACTGCAGTATTTCGGTAGTATCGGCTTTATTCTGCTGCTGGTTGGTTTAGCCAAACGTCCCCTCTGGCTGCTGGTAAACCGTGTGACTTGCTACGTTGGTAAGGTAAGCTACAGCGCGTACCTGACTCATTTTGGCGTTCTGTTCTGGATGAATCAATTTATACCCAAAGAATTGGTCCCTGTTTATAACCTCACCACGAACGTGCTGAATTTTCATTTAAAATTCCTGGTAATCGTTTTGGTAACCGTCGGCATTTCCACCATTACGTATCAACTGATCGAGAAGCCGGCCCTGCAATTAGGTAAACGGCGCCAGCGTAAAGAGAATATCCCCCAACCTGTCTTATTGGAAGAAGAAAATAGTATAGCTGCCTAAACGTAAAACGGCCCGTCGATCGACGGGCCGTTTTACGTTTAGGCAGTTCGGGTTGCTTTCGCGTGTTCCGGCTTAAGAACCACCACGTCGCGAACAATTCCACCGGCATTGATTTTCTCGACCATTTTATCCAGTAGTGGATTAGCCCAGTCAGGAATATACTTGTCGGTAGTCTGGATCAGCACTTTGGGGAAATCATACAATGCCCGTCCCAGTCCAAACTGAACAGCACAACGTTTCATGGCGTCGCTGATACCACCTTTGACCGGTTCAACCGCCGTCCGGCTGGCCCCGTCCGTTTTTCTGACGATTTCGCCACCGGGCAATACTGCGGTGATCGTACACAGAAAACCGCCTTCAATCTCTTTGATCTCGTTCTGCCAGCCCGCCCAGCCGAACTGTTCATCGAAGCGCTGCATGACGCATCGATTCGTGATGTACGGCACCACGACGATCTTCTGACCGTCTTTTGTCTGACTTTGCACCCGCCATTCAACCTCGTGTGTGGTCAGGGGGGCAGTTAATACGTTCAATTCCATTAGTTGTTGTTTACAGGATTTACTTTTTGAAACCGCACTGATAACGTTGAAGGATTACCGATCCCGCGCTCTTTTTACAAACCAAGCTCACGAACGGACTTGGTTAATAGCAGTTCAATCCGCATGACTCGCTCGTAAATTTGTCGCCGATGTCCAAGTGCAACGGCTTCAATGACCAATAGTTCGTCTTGAATTTCGTAAATGACACGATAATCGCCTTTCCAGATACGATACCCAGAACGCCCTTTTTACTTCTTGCAGCCATCTAGGCGAGGATCATCAGCCAGTGCTTCGATTGCATCAAGAGCGATACACCTGCAACAGAATCAGGTAGTTTATCCAATTGTTTCTGCGCTGTTCTAGTCAATAGGACGGTATACTTGGCCATCGCTTAATTTGCGTTTCCGTCTGTAGTCCGCTAACGAAGTCGTTGGCTCGTTACGTCCCTTGACTTCGTCGTACAAACGGATGTCATCAAGTTCGTCCAGCAGTTGTTGCCACTGCTGAATCGATAAAACCACCGAAACTCGCTTACCATGCTCATCGGTAATGTACTGAGGATGGATCGTCTTTGTCATAATGGTAAGTAAAACTTTCTACTCCGCCAGTTTCAGTAACTCGTTGAGCTTCAACAGCGCTTCGATGGGCGTCAGGCGATTTACGTCGATGGTGCGTAGTTTCTCCTTAATCAGTTCTGACTTTGGATCACCGGCTTCGAATATTTTTAGGGCCAGTTCCGGCTGAGCGGGCGCGGCTTCCCGAATCTTCTCCCGGTTCTGCTCCCGACTGTGCGATGACTCTAATTGTTTCAGAATCTCGCCCGCTCGGTTGACGACCTGGGCAGGCATACCAGCCATCTGCGCGACGTGAATCCCGAAACTGTGCTCTGAGCCGCCTTCTTTCAGCTTCCGCAAAAAGATGACCTTATTGCCCATCTCCTTCACCGCGACGTTGTAATTCTTGATCCGCGGATTGTCGGTAGCCAGGTCGTTCAGCTCGTGGTAGTGCGTCGCAAACAGAGTTTTGGGGCGGCAGTCCGTTTTGTTATGCAGGTATTCAGTAATGGCCCAGGCAATCGACACGCCATCGTACGTGCTGGTCCCTCGTCCAATTTCGTCCATCAATACCAGACTCCGCTCACTCAGGTTATTCAGGATGCTGGCCGTCTCAGTCATCTCGACCATGAACGTACTTTCTCCCCGCGACAGGTTATCGGATGCCCCAACCCGGGTAAAAATCTTGTCGATAATACCGATCTCCGCCGATGATGCCGGCACGAAACTACCCGACTGCGCCATCAATACGATCAGCGCCGTTTGCCGCAACAGGGCTGACTTACCCGCCATGTTCGGTCCGGTGATGATAACAATCTGCTGACTTTCGTCGTCCAGGTAGATGTCATTCGGAATATACGGTTCACCAGGCGGCAACTGTTGTTCAATAACCGGATGGCGACCGTCTTTGATGTTCAGTACCTTACTTTCGGTAATCTGCGGCCGGACGTATTTATTCTTGATCGCAATCTGCGCAAACGACGATAGGACGTCCAGCACTGATAGCACGCGGGCATTTTGCTGAATAGCCCCCACGTACTCACCGGCGGCAATGATCAGCTCATTGAACATCCGGGACTCGATCTGAAAAATCTGTTCCTCTGCGTTCAGAATCTTCTCTTCGTATTCTTTCAGCTCGGGCGTTACGTAGCGTTCGGCGTTAACGAGCGTCTGCTTCCGAATCCAGTCTTCCGGCACCCGATTCTTGTGGGCGTGCGTTACTTCCAGGTAATAACCAAACACTTTGTTGTAGGCGATTTTGAGCGAGGTAATACCTGTCCGCTCAATTTCCCGCTCCTGCAACTGTACCAGATAGTCCTTGCCCGAATAGGCAATCTTCGTTAACTCATCCAGTTCCGGGTTGATACCGGGTTTAATAATACCCCCCTGATTGGACAAGGTTGGTGGATCTTCCCGTAGTTCGGCCTCGATGCGATCCATCAGAAACGACACTGGGTTGAGCTGATCGGCGTACTTCTTTAGAGATGGCGATTCAGTCTGGCTTAGCGCCGTGATCAATAACTCCTTAATGGGCAGTACGTGCTGCAACGAGCGTTTCAACTGCAACAATTCACGCGGGTTGATCCGGCGAACCGCGACTTTCGACACCAGCCGCTCCAGATCGCCGATCTGCCGCAGGTGACTCATCAATGTTTCGGCCAGCTCCGGCTGCTCGTGCTCGTTGGTGAGCAATTCGACCATGTTTAACCGCTCGTCAATGAGAGCTTTCTCTTTCAGGGGCAGGCTCAGCCACTTGCGCAGCAGTCGGGCACCCATGGGCGTTACGGTCTGGTCGAGAATCTGAATCAGCGGAACGCCACCCTCCTGCTGGGCTGCTGTTAGCTCCAGGTTACGGATGGTAAAACGGTCGAGCCAGACGTAACGATCTTCTTCGAGCCGCGTTACCCGCGTAATATGCTGTAAATCTTTATGCTCTGTTTCGTTGAGGTAATGCAGGATTACACCGGCGGCAATGATCCCGTTGGGCGACCCTTCAATACCAAACCCTTTCAGCGACGTCGTCTGGAAGTGCTGTTTCAGGAAGTTGTACCCAAAATCATACGTAAAGGCCCAGTCTTCAAGCGTGTAAGTATGAAATTTATCGCCGAACAGCGCGCCGAACTCCTGCCGGTTGCGTTTGCAATACAGTACCTCCGACGGATTGAAGCTTTGCAGTAACTTGTCTACGTAAGCCGCGTTCCCCTGCGACGCCAGGAACTCACCAGTTGAAATGTCCAGGAATGAAATACCGAACTCATCATCCGGCTGACCAGTTCCTCCCTTGCCAAAATGCACGGCAGCCAGGTAATTGTTGCGTCGGGTATCCAGGACGTTGTCATTGAACGATACCCCGGGAGTCACTAACTCGGTAACTCCCCGGCGCACAATCCCTTTTGCCACGGCAGGGTCTTCCAACTGATCGCAGATGGCCACGCGTTCGCCAGCCCGGACGAGTTTGGGCAGGTGCGTATCCAACGAATGATGCGGAAAACCAGCTAGTTCTTCGTTCGAACCTCCGTTGTTCCGTTTGGTCAGCGTGATACCCAGAATCTTACTGGCGCGGACGGCGTCCTCGCCAAAGGTTTCGTAAAAATCTCCGACGCGAAACAGCAGCAACGCACCAGGATATTTGGCTTTGATCTGATTATACTGGCGATTAAGCGGAGTTTCGTTCGTCTTCTTCTGAGGCTTTGCTGCGGTGGCTATCTTCACTGATTCTTGTTACTAGTAATAAACAAAAATACTCTTTTTTCGGGGGAAAAACGAGCAATGAGAGGGCGATTCTGCAACTGACACTGTCCCTGTAGACGTACCGCAGCAATGAACGGCGCCGATTGAGCAACGTCCGATTCTATGGCGGTTTTGGGGCTCTATCTTTTCAGTCTAACCTGTACGTGACGCCATCAGGATTATGTAGGAGTTCGCTATTTCTGCCTGTGTACTAGGTTGTTTGCCAAAGAGGTTTTTATGTTTGCTACCAGCTTCACCCTATCGCCTTATCATCCGTATGCCTATTTCCAGCTTCATCCGCTCTGCCCTGAATCTATTGCTGTGCTGTCCATTCCTGAGCGCGGCCGGCTATCCAGGAGAAACACCAGTCGCAGATTCCCCGAAACCGACTGTGGGTATAACCCTGACCATCAACCCAACTAAAACCTACCAGACTATTGCTCACTTTGGCGCATCGGACGCCTGGTCGTGTCAGTTTGTCGGGCAGTGGCCAGACGCCAAGCGCAACGCCATTGCTGACCTGCTGTTCAGCCGCGACACATCGGCCAGCGGGCAGCCAAAAGGAATCGGTTTGTCGATGTGGCGGTTTAACATTGGTGCCGGAACAGCCGAACAGGGCAGCGGCAGTGGCATCAAGGACGAATGGCGCCGGGCCGAATCCTTCCTGAACGCCGACGGTTCCTACAATTGGGACAAGCAAGCCGGACAAATGTGGTTTCTACAGGCGGCCAAACAACGGAACGTACCTCACTTCCTAGCGTTCCCGAACAGCCCTCCGGTGCACTATACACTCAACGGCAAAGGCTTTGCCAGTAATAAAGTACCCAATCTGGGTGCGGATAAATTTGATCAGTACGGTCAATTTATGGCGAACGTAGTGGCGGGCGTACGTACCAAAACCGGTGTTACGTTCGATTACGTAAGTCCCGTCAACGAGCCTCAGTGGGACTGGAGCGACGGTGGTCAGGAAGGAACCCCATACGTCAATAACCAGATTGCCGGCATTACCCGTTCGCTCAGCAAAGCATTGGTAAGCAAGGGACTGCCAACTAAAATTAGCATTGCAGAAGCGGGTCAGATCGACTTCCTATACGGCGATAACGGACGGCAGGGCAAAGGCACGCAGATTACCGGATTCTTCGATAAAACCAGTGCCGACTACGTAGGTAACCTGTCTAATCTAGTCCCTGCGATTAGCTATCACAGCTACTTTACGACCTCCCCCTACGGCGACGCGGAGAAAAAACGGCAGCAGGTAGCCACTCTCGCAGCTAACCAATCGAATCTCGGCACCTGGATGTCAGAATACTGCATTTTGGGCGATAACAACGGCGAGATCAACGGATCGGGCAAAGACCTTGGTATCGATCCGGCCATCTACATTGCTAAAGTTATTCACAATGATCTGGTTAACGCTAACGCATCGGCCTGGCATTGGTGGATAGCCATCAGCCCCTACAACTACAAAGATGGGCTGGTTTATGTCGACAAAAACAAAACGGATGGTACTTATCAACCCTCAAAGATGCTATGGGCGCTTGGCAATTTCAGCCGCTTCGTCCGCCCCGGTGCGGTACGTATTAATGTCGAACTAGCGCAGAACAACGCTGGTCTGCTCGCATCGGCCTACAAAAACACCGATGGTCAATTGGTAACAGTGCTGATCAATCCTGGCACTGACGCTCAGACAGTCTCGACTGCCGTATCGGCGGAGCAGCCTAGCTGGCAGACGATGTATACTACGTCGGCTACGACTGATCTGGCCCGGACTACGTTAACAACGTCAACTAAAGCGCTGACGATTCCCGCGAGAAGTATCGTTACGTTAGTAGGCGGCAAGACAAAATAATGGTGTGCGAACGAGCACAGTATGTGCGCTTACGCACCTTACTATACGTTGCTTTTCGGAAGCAAAAAACTCATTATCAGCCACTTTAACTACGGCATAGGATTTGGTCAGTGTCATAAACTAAACACAACTTTTCTCAGCTATGACACTGACCTTCCATTTTCTTGTCTCGTTTACCTTGGCTAGCCTTGTTCAGCGCGTGCCTGAACCGACCATTGTTTTTGGCGTAACTGACAAAGCTTTTTCGCAAGTGGTAAGCTCATCCACTTCGGATACTACGCTTCAACGTTACGTTGGTGCTTATGAAGTAGCCCCCGGCCAGCAGTTATCGATCAGCTTATCAAATGATACGCTGTACGTTCTCCCTCCGGGCGAAACAGCAAAATCAGCCCTAAAACTTGTTACCGATGATGAGTTTATTGTCGTTGGCGAAGAAGCTCGTCTGTTCTTCAAGAGAAATACGGCGGGGCAGATTCTGGCGGTCGAAGTTCGTTTTGGGAACGGGGCTTCGGTAACAGGAAAGAAAGTGTAACCCAGGAACACCCCCGTCGAGGCTCCTCCGAAATCCGTTGCGCTTCGACGGGGTTGTTGTCATTATGAGCTACATTTCTACTGCCTGCACCCAGTTGTTATCATCACAATTGCTACAGGGGTGATCTGGCTTGGCCCCTCTGTCACCTGGGTTGCCGCAGTTATTGCAAACGTACTGGTTGGGTAAATGCGGCTGCTCGCGTTCAAAATCATTATCCCAGAGGGGAATAATTGACAACCCTGGTTTTGGTTCGTCAGCCTTGATCAGCGTAAAACTGCCACTGGCTTCGATATACAATCGCTTTACCTGTCCCAGGTGCAGCAGTCCCCCCGATCGAAGCTGCTCCATCAGACGCTCCCGGCTAAGGCGCGCGCCCTTCATGTTTTTCATCTGCATAACACCCTCGGAGACCATGCTGCTGATGTCGTCCTGCGTCAGGGCTTCGAACGATTGATTCGAATAGGCGAGTCGCGAGACCGTCCGGGCAAGCACCACAATCACAATCGCAATAACGGCCGCGGGAAGCAGTCCCCGGTCCGGGGCCAGAATTGGCATCCCGATGGTAGCCGCTAGCGATACCTGGGCGGCCAGCTCATTTCGGTTTAGCTGGGAAGCCATACGCTTTCCCATCACGCGCATCGATACGGTCAGCAACAGATAGATGAACGCCATCCGAAAAATAATCTCGATAAAATAGCTGCCAGGTACTTCTCCGACGAGAATACGTACCCAGTCATTCCAGTGAATGTTTTCTGGCTTCATGATTGGTTATATTCTTATAGGATAGCCTGCGTCCAGACAGTTTCCTGACAAACGGGACAAGGTTGATCCTGCTGATCAGCGTCGACAGTATTACCGCAATTCGTACACGCTATCTGGTGCGCAGCAGTTTGCTGAATACTATGAACATCCTGATCCCCCGGTGGCAATGTAGATAGCCCCGGCCGTTGAGAATCAGGCTGCCCACTGGAATACTGGTAAATACTGAACGATCCGGCCGCTTCGATGTACATCCGCTTGACCATGCTGACGTTATACACGTTCTTTTTACGTAGTTGGGCGAAAAGCTGCTGCTTTGAAATACGCGTCCGCGACATGGCGTCAATCTGCATAATTCCATCTTTGACCAGCAGGCTTGTTGAGCCCTGCGTCAGTTGCTCAATCTTTTTATTATTAAACCCCAGTAGCGTAGTTCCTCGCTGAAAAACCAACGTACAGATCATCGCCAGCAGGCCCAGTGCTATTCCCCGGTCAGGCGCTTGCAGAGACGGTGATATAATGGCCCCGATAGTGACCATCACCGACATTTCAGTGAGCGTCAATTGCCCGCTCATTCGTTTGCCCAGGAGCCGGACAATAACCAACAGACTCAAATAAATAATGATTGCCCGGACGAGTGTTTCTAGAAGGAATTCGGGGGGAGCCATTCCGAATAGAATACGTTGCCAGTCGTCGAGTCGAATTTCCTCTTTCTTCATTGTTTCGCTGTATCCAGAGAAAGAACGGTTTGTGCCAAAAATTGATTGACCAGTCAGCTAAAAAGTGAGCCACACGGACGAATGAGCCCTAAAAGTCGCCCCTGGCCAGAAACAATCCCATTTGGTTAGTTATTACTTTACATACTCACTCGAATAAGTGCCTTTCTGTCTTCTCCAGGTTCACCATGCGAAAATTGCTTCTTATCGTCTGCGCTTGTCTGTGCTTCCAGTGCAAAGAAAATAAACCAACCGAAAAACCGCTCCCCTCCGATTTCAAAGCCGAACTGTGGTACAAAAACAGTTTGATCTACAACCTCGACGTTGAAGTTTTCAACGACTCAGATGGTGATGGCACTGGCGATTTCAACGGTCTGACGCAGCGACTCGATTACCTGAAAAAGCTGGGCGTGGACGTTATCTGGCTCGCGCCTTTCCAGCCTACCCCTAACGGTGATGATGGTTATGACATAGCGGATTATTACGCGATCGATAACCGATTAGGTACCCGCGCCGACTTCGATACCTTCATGCAGCAGGCGCGCCAGCGGGGTATTCGGGTGATTATGGATTTGGTAATCAATCATACTTCTGATCAGCACCCCTGGTTTAAGCAGGCACGCCGGGACAAAAATTCACCGTATCGGTCGTGGTACGTATGGTCCGACAAACAACCTGATAACTACGACGAGGGTATGGTTTTTCCGGGCGTACAGAAGGAAATCTGGACCTACGACAAGCAGGCGGGGGCTTACTACTACCACCGTTTCTATAATTTCCAGCCTGATCTCAACATGCAAAATCCGGACGTTCAGCGGGAGGTGCGCAAAATCATCAAACACTGGCTCGACGCAGGTCTGGACGGTTTTCGGCTGGATGCAGTTCCGTTCGTGATTGAAAAAGCCGATCCCGAAAAGAAAGAGTACGAGCCGCAGTTTGACATTATCGATATGCTTCACAAATACATCCAATGGCATAAAGGGGATGCCATCATTTTGGGTGAAGCTAATGTCGATCCAAAAGACCAGCGCGAATACTTTGGCGTGAACGACGAGGGCATGCAGATGATGTTTAACTTCTACGCCAATCAGTTCCTGTTTTATGCACTGGCAACCGGCAAGCTAGACCCACTGGTCGATGCGCTGAACGCGACCCGGGAAATTCCTTCCGCGGCCCAGTGGGGTTTCTTTTTACGTAACCATGACGAAATCGACCTTGGCCGGCTCAGCGATAAACAGCGTGATGAGGTGTACGAGAAAATGGGTCCGCAGAAAAACATGCAACTTTATGATCGGGGAATCCGCCGTCGGCTAGCTCCCATGCTGGGCGATGCTCGTCAGATTCGAATGGCGTATAGCCTGCTGTTTTCTTTGCCGGGAGCACCTGTTATTCGCTACGGTGAAGAGATTGGTATGGGCGATGACCTGCGCCTGAAAGAGCGCGAGTCCGTACGGACACCGATGCAATGGAATACGTTACGTAATGCTGGTTTTTCGACTGGAGATACCACCGTAAAACCGGTTATCGACCAGGGGCCGTATAGTTACCTGCGCGTCAACGTAGCGACCGAATCACAGGCTCCGGAATCACTGCTCAATTTCATCCATACCTTAACGAAACTGCGCAGAGCAAATCCCGAGATCGGACTGGGTACGTCCAGTATCGTCAAGACGGGGCTACCAAATGTGCTTGCCGTTCGGTACGACTGGCAGGGAAAATCGGTAGTAATGGTGCATAACTTTAGCCCGCAGGTCCAGTCAGCCCAATTACCAGTTGAGCATTCGGCTGGTCAGGTACTGATCAATCAGTTTGATAATACGCAAGTCCGGGCTGCCCCGAATGATACGTATCCGATCTCATTACCCGGTTATGGTCATCAATGGTACCGGCTCAAGTAATTATTCGTTCACAGAACACTTATATATATATGATCAGCGAGTGCGGTTGCACCGTAACGGTGTCCGTCCCAACTGCGTAGTCCGGAGAGCTTGCACCCGGACCACGCCAGTCGGTGGCAGCGGAATCCAGTCGTTTATACCAGCGTCGATTTTCGGCGAGAAGTTCATCAGGCAAAGCAGGTGCTCATCGCCTTCCCACCGGTGCATGACTAACGTTGACTGCGTAACGTTTTCAGTGATGATCATTTGCCACCGATTCAGATTACGTACTGCACAGCATAGGGGTATACTCCATCATAGCCCCAGTTCCTCGAATCAGGAAATTGCGCAATTGGCATTAATTCAATGGCTGTAATACCTAATTCTTTAAGATAGTCCAGCTTGCTCTCCAGCGAGGAAAACGTTCCTTCTGGCGTAAACGTACCAACGTGTAGTTCATAGATGATATACGTAGCTAAGGGAGGGTTAGCTGGCTTTCTCCATGAGTAACGTAATACCCCGCTCGGGAATGTCGAGGGCAACTTTGTCGGCATAAGGCGCCCACAAATTAATTTCGGCGATTCCGGCGTCGGTGAAACTAACGCCCAGTGAAGGTTTACTAACAAAGATCCTGTTGAGCATAGAGGTAGTGACCAGCTCATTCTGTGGCAGGCGAGCGTCTGACGTATTATGTCCTAGCTCAATTGCTCATTCACGCTGATTGGTGTATCAACAGTAGATAAGGGAAGAGGTTTATGGAAATAAGTATTTGGCCGTAGCTTTGCCCCAGTTCCTATTTCTTACTGCATGATTCCCCGCAAACTCGCCCTCGACGAACTCAACCGTCTGTCAGTTGACGATTTTAAATCCGCCGAGAAATTTTCGTACTGTCTTATTCTGGATGACATACGGAGCTTAAACAATGTAGGCTCCGTATTTCGGACAGCCGATGCCTTTCGGGCGCAGAAAATCTACCTATGTGGCATTACCGGTACCCCTCCTCACCGCGACATCACTAAAACAGCTTTAGGTGCTACTGAATCCGTTGCCTGGGAATATATATCGGATGTCCTCACGCTCACCAAACAGTTACAGGCAGAAGGCTGGCTGGTAGCAGCCGTCGAGCAGGCCGACGGCAGTACGTCGCTGGCCAGTTTTGTACCAGAGGCTGGCAAACAATATGCCTTCGTTTTTGGTAATGAAGTGAACGGAGTCCGAAGCGAGCTCGTCGAAGCTGCTGATTTGGTACTGGAAATCCCTCAGTTTGGCACGAAGCACTCCCTGAACATTGCCGTAACGGCCGGTATTGTTTGCTGGGATTTTCTGCAAAAAACATAACAAAAACTTAACATTGGACTTTTGATTGTCACTAAAAAAGCGTATTTATTTGTAGATTTTTTTCTCTCCAATCCAATGGCAAACAAAAGCACAAACACCAAGCACAGCACGCTGACTTCAGACATTATTAGCTCGATCGAGGACAAGCTCGGCGAAGCGGGTCAAGCAACCAAGAAAATAAAAAAATCCATCGAAAAATCAGCGAAGAAGCTGGCCAAGAAACTTGGCAAACTGATGGATAAGGCTGAGAAGAAAAAAGAAAAACCGAAAAAAGCCTCGGAGAAGAAAGCAAAAAAAGAAGCGGCTAAGGCCAAGAAAAACGCCGAGAAAGCTGCGAAGAACGCGAAACGCACTGCAAGTAAGAATGCCGAAGCTCATCCAGCCACCTCGGTGTCAAGCCCTGTCGTAGCAACGCCAAAACCCGTTGCCCGCCCAAAAGCAACAGCACCAAAAGCAACAGCCCCTAAAACAGCGACTGCTCCCAAACCCACGCCTGCTCCTAAAGCTGAGCCGGTTGCGGAAACGAGCGCTGACAATTAATCAACTGTCATTATATACTTAGTTATAAAAACCTACCTAGTAGGTTTTTTTTGTTTCCTAAAAACACAGAATGGTACTTTTTTTGTTACATTTCGCTGTAATTCTACTCAGTATCATCCCGAATTCAGGCAGTCGAGGTAGTCGTTTCCTGGTATGATTGTCCCATAAACTACGTGCTCTGATGGTAAACCTCTACCGCAATTCTCCCTTTATTGCGTTGGCCCCCTTGTTGGTTTTGCTCACTGCGGCACTCATTTACCTGAACTGGCCCTGGCTTCCTCTGTTTGTGTCGCCAGTGCCCCCGTCCATGCGTTGGGTAAGTTTGTTTCTACTGGCGCTGGCCTCGCAGGTCGTTTTTGGCTATGCGTTGTGGCGACTGGTCAATCGACGCCAGCACTCCATGGTTCAGACGGAAATTCTTCATTCGATCGTTCACGAATTTCAAACGCCGATTGCCGCTATTCGGATGGCGGCTGATATTCTGGATTCGCCCATCGCCCGCAATCAGCCCGTTCGGACAGAAAAATACGTTCGCATTATCCGGGAAGAAACCGAGCGATTACAACATCAGGTTGAAACGATGCTGTCGGTCGCCAAAGCTGATCGTCAGACATTGGCTATTAACCTGGAACCGATTTGTGTTCACCAGCTCCTTAACTCCATTGCCGAACGGCACGGCAGCTATTTACAATTACAACTTACTGACACGGATACCTACCTGCTAGCCGATCGGCTCCACCTGACCAACGTATTGCATAACCTTCTGGACAACGCAATCAAATACAGTCCCTCCGAACCAGAAATCAGTATCTATGAGCAACTGCACTCCGGCGGTATGACGCTTGTTGTTCGGGATCGGGGAATTGGGATGTCGCCAACGACCGTTCGTCAGATTTTCCAGCCCTTCTTTCGACACCACGACCGAAATCAGCCCAGCATCAAAGGGTTTGGCTTAGGGCTGAGCTACGTACAACGGATCATTCAGGCCCATAACTGGCATATCGACGTCACAAGCGCGTTAGGCTCCGGCAGCGAGTTCCAGATCGTTATCCCAGCCTCCTCCTTACTCTCGGCTTATACGCCAGCCATTAGCGCTCCGACTAATCCAGTTCTGAATTGACCGCCCTCGGGTAAAGAAAAAGCCCTGAACCGGTGATTCGGTTCAGGGCTTTTTCTTTGTTACGTATTTCCGTTTGCCAGCAGACTGCTGATCGATAACTATTTAGTTGTCACAATCGGCTTAGCGCTTTCCTTAACCACCTTCATAGTTCCGTTCATCAGACGCCAGTGGCCGGGGAACGTACACACGTAGGGGTAATCACCGGGCGTTGCTGGTGCCGTGAACTTGAGCCGGTACGTCTGATCGGGATTGATCAGGGGCGTAGCGGCAACGATTTGCGGCATTGTTGGCACGTAATTTTTTTCCGCACCATCTTTTGCCGTGATCATCTTATCAGCGGCTGCGCCGATCGCATCCATCGTTTTTGGCTTCCCGATAACCAGGTTATGCTGCATAGCATCGGGGTTTTCGATCACAATCTCGATCTGTTTTCCGGCAGGTACCGAAAACTCTTTCTTATCGAAACGCATCGCTTCCCGTACTGTTTTCATCTGAATGACCACTACGTTCGGATCTACGGGTTCGGCTTTCGCCATCCCCCAGGATTCGTACAGACGAACCAGCCGCTCTTTATTATCGGCCGAAACCGAGTTAGTCAGGCTGGCCAGGAACGTTTTATCCTTAGCGTCGAGTTGCGCTTTCTGTTTTAAGTTCCAGCCTTCAGCTACACCTTTCACAACAGCATTCCCCTGAACCGATTCCAGTTTTTGCGATTGACGGAGTAAGGCGATCACGGAATCAACCGGTGCCGTCGACGCATAACTGCGGCTGGCGCGTTCGAGTACATAGGCACTCAGACTCTGTGGCGCCCGATAGGTCAGCGTGTGCCGGGCTTCGTTGTTCTGCTCGTTGCTTTCGGCAATCTTATTCTCACGATCCAGACTAACCGAAATCGTATACTTACCTGCCTGCTCGAACATTACGCCGAAATCAGTGCTCCAGGGACCATTGTTGCCTTTGCTGATTGTAACGGTTTCTCCTGCTTTGATACCCGTGTTGTGCGCTACGCTGACAAAGTTGATTTTGGCCTGATCAGCGGAGCCAGTTGGCCCTTCGATCCGTACCGTCATCGGAATAGGCGTACCCGCCGGAATATCTACCCCACCGGCGTTGGTTACGTCGACGTAGATGCGTGCACGTTCCTGTACAGCAGGCGACTCAGGTGTTGTCCGAATAGCCGCAACCAGTAGATCTGGCTGGGTTGCGCTAACTGGTTTGGCAGCAGTACGGGTTGCAGGCATTGGCTCAGTTGATGCATTCGGGCCGTGCGCGCTGGTATGATGCTGATGATCCATGTCCGATGTCGCTTTTGGTTGCGCCGGAGCGTTCATCGATACCTGCTTCAGGTACGATTTCATCATCTGCCCATTCTTTTCGGTAAGTACGCAGGCAAAGGCATCGGGCAACCAGCGGTCGTTGACTTCTGAGCCTTCTTTGTTTACTTTCTCCAGACGAGCCAGTACTGCTTTTTGGACCGGATCACTGGTTGGCATTTCAGAGAAAGCCAGCAGCGTGTTTAGGACAACTAACGGTTCTTTGTCGTTCAGCGCATCGGCCTGTAATAGCGCACTCGCTGATGGCTGAGTCCGGGGCAACACCTGAACGGCCGTTTTGCGAACGCCATGACAGGGATGTTTCAGCGCTTTTGTAGCGGCTGCCACTGCCTGCTCGTTCGAACCGTCCAGAGCGCCCAGGCCATGCAGCGTCCACAAGGCATGAATAGCGGCCGGGTTGATACCGATCTCGTCCACTGACTGGTCATTAACTAACGCAATCAGTTGGGGAACAACATCTTTGTTATTCCGGTCGATCAGCAGCCGTTGAGCGGTCGTCCGCCAGAACATGTTATCGTTTTTCAGCGCAGCAACCAGATCAGCCGGGCGGTCTTTGCTCAGCGCCATCGGTGTGTAGGCTGGCGCTTTGCTGTAACCGACCCGGTAAATACGACCGTGTGTGAAGTCCCGCAGGGGCGTTTCATACGCATTACCGGCTCCGTTTTTGGCTCCTTCAGGCGTTGGGTTGTGCTGAATGATATAGCTATACCAGTCAACAACCCAGACAGCGCCGTCGGGTCCAACCTCAGCAAATACGGGAGCGAACCACTCATCAGAACCCGCCATCAGGTTGAATCCCTCAGCGTCCTCGAAGTCGGTTCCTTTTTTCTGCATTACGTTCTGGTGAACAATGTGCCCGGTTGGCTCCGAAACGAAAGCTACTTTGTTCCAGTACTTTTTCGGGAAAGCGCGAGCCGTGTAGAAGTTGTGTCCGGCTGCGGCCGTGAATCCACCGAATACGTCTACCTGACGTACTTTTTCAGTGATTGGCTTCATGTCCTTGTGCGTGTCGGTACTGCGGCTACCGTTCTCGCGCAGGTGTCCACCGCCGTTGAAATACCGGTTTGGGATCGCCATGTACCAGCCGTGTGCGTTGTTGGCCGTCGAGCCAAAAATGTCACCCGTTTCGGTAAAGCCCAGTCCCCAGGTGTTGTTCGACGTAGCGGTTACGTATTCGAGTTTTGACCCGTCTGGTTTGAAGCGGAAGAAGCCCTGCCCAAACTTGACGCTGTCGGCACCGACTTTCCCGTTGAAACCAGAATAGCCCACGCTGCCCCAGATCCAGTTATCAAAACCATAATGCAGGTTGCTTGGTCCCGCGTGCGTATCAAACGTACCGAAGCCCGAAAAGACAACTTTCTTTACGTCAGCCTTGTCGTCACCATTGGTATCCTGCAGGAACAGCATGTGTGGAGCCTGCGATACGTACAGCCCACCGTTAGCGAAAGCCATGCCGGTTGGAATGCTCAGTCCTTCAGCAAAGTTGGTGAACTTATCGGCCTTACCGTCCTTATCAGTGTCTTCGCAGATAACGATATAATCCGACCCACCCGATTCCTTACGTTCGTTTGGATAATCTTTGGTGATCAGCGCGTATAGACGACCTTTCTCATCCCAGGCCATAGCAATCGGGTGCATGACGTTGGGCTCCTGCGCAAACAGATTCATCGTAAACTCGACGGGCACCTGAATATGCTTCATCGATTCATCCGCCGACAAAGGCTTCTGCTCCATCTGCGGTCCGGGCCGTTTCTCATAGTTTGGCAGTTGAGGAGCTGCCTGGTACGCAAACGCCTGTGGCTTCAGATCGTCATGGAGTTTCTTCACCTCATCGCCGACTGCCCACAGAATACCACGTTCCAGCAACTGGTGGAAGCCTGGTTGTCTCCAGGTACGTTCGTCGTGTCCATAGGCCGTATAGAACACCCGGCCTTTACCGTACGTCCGGGTCCAGGTGTACGGCTCCTCCTTCGCATTGGGCCGCCCTGCATCAGCAAGATCTTTTAACTGATCCGCTTTTACCTCCCGCACGGCTAGGACATTGTTGTCAGCCTGAAGGTGGCTGTGCAGATAGGTTTCGTCGTAGGCCTTAAAGGACGGCAGCCCCGCGACGATAGGGTTGTTAGGCTGCGTAAATCGGGTCTGAATGGTATCCATCCGGTGCCGCCAGAACTGTCCGCCAACAACTTTGTCGACGAACTCAGTCGAGTTTCGGAAGCAATACGACGCACAGTGCACTGGAATTACGCCATGCCCCGCTGCTACGTAATCCAGCATCGCTTTTTCCTGCGGCTTGGGAAGGCTATCCCAGTTGGCGTAGATCAACAGCCCGTCGTACTTGTTGAGGTTTTCGGGATTCAGGTCCTCAAGCTTATCCGTGTAGGTAAAGTTGATGCCTTTATCGCCCAGCGCGGCCATAATCTCCGGTACGCGCTCGATGGGTTTGTGGTGACCATTGTCACCCAGGAATAGAATTTCAACCCGGCGTGGAACGTCCCGACGTGGATCCGTTCCTCCACGCTGGGCCGTTCCACGCTGGGCCGTTTTCTTCGATACGGCTGACTGCCGATCCGTTGTCTGCGTACCCGAGGGGCGGGCACACTGGGTCAGGACAACAACCAGCCCAAGGGCGGTTAGTACTTTTTTCATGGGTTAAGTGCTTAATTAAAATCGGGCAGTTTGATGAGTTCGCCACCACGTAACGCTGATTCATGCGCCAGAATCCCTACACTCGTCCAGTTAGCCGACTGCGCAGCATTGGGGAACGGGTCCCGGTTTTCTTTGATCGCCGACACAAATTCGTGAACCATGTGCGGGTGAGATCCGCCATGTCCTCCACCCTGCGTAAACGACAAATGCTGGGTCTCGTCGGCGTCGTACACGCCTTTTGTCGTAAACCGCTGAATTTCGCTGGGTAAGTAGTGTGCGTAATCGGGCACCGTTACTTTTTCAGGAATTTCCGGCTCTGGTTTCTTCGCCGTATGGATTACCGGCTGCTCATCTTCGATCAATTGCCATTCGAATGACTTCTTGTCGCCGTACACCTCAAAACTTTCGCGGTACTGCCGCGCTACGTCAAACAACGACCGATATACGTAAGCTGCCAAATCACTGTCTTTGAACTTAATATGTGCGGACTCAACGGCGAAGGGAGAGTTATGAATTTTAGCCAGCTCTTCCCGAATCGTTCCCGATCCAAAGCACGATACGTATTCAGCCTCCAGCTTGAGCAAACCAGCAACTGGGCCAACGCAGTGCGTAGCGTAATGCATCGGCGGTAAGCCAGGCCAGTAGTCAGGCCAGCCGTCCATATCCTGCTGATGACTGGCTTTCAGGAATTGAACTTTGCCCAGTTCACCTTTTTCGTACAGTTCTTTAACGAACAGAAACTCGCGGCTGTATACCACCGTTTCCATCATCATGTATTTCTTGCCGCTTTCCTTGCAGGCTTGCACAATGGCCAGGCAATCTTCGACCGACGTAGCCATCGGAACCGTACAGGCTACGTGCTTACCCGCTTTCAGTGCTTTTAGCGTCTGTTCGGCGTGGTTCGGTATTGGCGAGTTGATATGTACCGCATCAACATTTGGATCAGCCAGTAGCTCGTCGTAGCTGGAATACCGTTTTTCGATGCCATACGCGTCCCCAATTTTGTTCAGACTCTCGACGTTACGCTGGCAAATCGCGTACATGTTGGCATCTGGATGCCGCTGATAGATGGGAATGAATTCGGCCCCAAACCCAAGGCCTACGATAGCAACGTTTAACATAAATAAAGAGTGAAAGGGAGAAAGAATGAAACCAGTCCGACAGAGCGAAGCGAAAAGAAGAATGAAGGAGAGAATAAGTTAAGCCAGGCGTAACTCGCTCTTTCGCTCACTCGCTAGTTCGCTCTTTATAAACGCCAACCCATCCGTAGCGAGCTGTTCCGGCGACTCGAACATCGGCCGGAAGATATGCGTAGCCGCTGCCAGTTCTGGTGGATTTAGGCCAAAGGCTTCGATAGCGATCGGACCTGTGTAACCAACCTCCTGGAACGTGTCGAAAATCTCGGTAAAGTTGATGTGTCCCTGTCCAGGAGTTGAGCGGTCATTTTCCGAAATCTGCACGTGTACCAGGTACGGCGCACAGGCTCGAATGGCGTCGGGAATGCTTTTCTCTTCCATGTTCGCGTGGAAGGTGTCAAACGCAATCCGGCAGTTCGGATGATCAACGGCTTCCACGTACCGGATTACGTCGTCGGTACAGGTAAGCAGGTAGGTTTCGAAGCGGTTCAGGTACTCCATCGCCAAAATTACGTTCTTGGTAGCCGCGTGTTCGGCTACTTCCCGCATGCCCGCTACCGACCAATCCCATTCCTGCGCCGTGGCTGGTTTACCCGTGAATGTCTTGAATCCGGCGAAAAGCGGTCCCATTAGAATCGGTGCCCCCATCAGCGCAGCGCCATCAACGATCTGTTTCAGAAAGTCAACGGCCGCCTGACGTACAGTTGCATCCGGACTGATCAGATTGTACTCCGGGCCACAAATAGAACAGGCCTGAACGCCGATCCCCAGCGCGGAAAGCTCCTCGCCAACCCGCTGCCACTTAGTCTGATCCGTGCTGTTCATCGGCACTTCGATAAAGTCGAAGCCCGCATCCTTCAGAAACAGAAACGTGTCTGTCATGTCTTCGTCCATGGTCGAAGTCCAGACAAACAAATTCATTCCAACCTTATTCATATTTGTTATAGGAAAAATCAAACAAATATAGGTAGTAGATTGTCACGTCATTTTGCTTTTATTAGCCAATATCAACTTTATTTTCACCCTAAATAATTAAATAGGAGGCTTTTTGTGTTAAAAAAAGAGCAAGTCTATGAAGCAACCTCTGAGAAAAGACCTGGAGCCAGTAGCTGCATCCTTTGTCGCAAAAAAGCTTACCGAACCTTACTTCGACCCTAACTGGCACTTTCATCCGCATTATCAGCTTTTCCTGGTCGAAGAAGGGACGGGAACTCGCTTTATCGGTGATTCGATTAAACCATTTGGGCCCGGCGACCTGGTTTTTCTAGGGCCTAATCTTCCTCACCTCTGGCGTAGCGATCAGGAATATTTCTCTCGCCAGTCGCTTCAGCAGACCAGAGGGATCGTCGTTTATTTCTCTGAAGATTTCCTGGGAACGTCCTTTTTCAAAAACCAGGAGATGGCTTACATCCGCCAATTACTCGATCATTCGCGCAAGGGACTCGAGTGGACGGGAGCAACGCGGGATCGAATCGTAGAAACGTTGCAGAGTTTGGTTAGACAACCCATCGATTTTACCCGGGTGTTAAACCTGCTGACGCTGCTCGACGAACTGTCGCACGCGACCGATTACCGCTTTCTGACCAGTCCTAATTACAGCAATACCGTCAAACCAAACGAAACGGACCGGATGCAGCTGGTTCATGACTACGTGCTGGGCCATTTTCCCGAGGAGCTAAGCCTGGAAACCGTAGCTGATCTGGCGGGCATGACGGCCCCCGCTTTTTGCCGGTACTTTAAGACCAGAGCCAACAAGACATTTTCGGAGTTCGTTTCGGAAGTGCGGATTGGTCACGCCTGTAAGCTGCTGATGGCCGGTAAACTCAGTATCACCCAGGTCAGCTACGAAAGTGGGTTTCGTACCCTGTCGAACTTCAACCGCCAGTTCAAGGATATCACGGGCCAGACCCCTTCCATTTACGTGAAGACGTACAGACAGATATAAAAAAAGCCCGCCTTCATCGAAGGCGGGCTTTTTCATACTTGCTAGGTAACCCTAGTAGATCGTGGTAGTCCCGGCAGGCTCCCGTACCGATACTCCCTCCTGTACGAAGGCAATAATGTCTTCCGTTAGCCGGTCTTTTTCGGTGTAGAACAGTCCGTGTGGTGCTCCTTCGTACACAATGTATTGTGCGCTTGGGATAGCATTGGCGGTCAGTTCACCCGACGACTCGATGGGTACGGTTTTATCGTCATCACCATGAATGATCAGCGTTGGTACGTTAACCTGCGTCAGATCATCCCGGAAGTCAGTCATAGCAAATGCTTTCGCGCACTCGATGGTTGCCCGATGCGAGGCTGCGTATGCCCGAGCGAAGTCGCCTTCCAGGTGCGCCTGGCTTACAGGGTGACTGATCAGGCTGACACCGTAGAACTGCTTACCAAAGGTTTGCAGGAAATCAGCCCGGTCTTTATTCAATCCATCCAAAATGTCATCGAACACGCTTTGTTCGACGCCATCCGGATTATCTTCTGTTTTCAACATATAAGGCGTCACGGCGCTAACGAAGGCGACTTTTGCAATGCGATCGCTGCCGTACCGACCAATGTACCGGGCGATTTCACCCCCACCCATCGAGAAACCAACGAGCGTTACGTTCCGCAGGTCGAGTGTATCCAGCAGCGCTTTCAAGTCGTCCGCCAGCGTATCGTATTCGTAGCCATCCCAGGGTTGAGACGATTTACCGAAACCACGCCGATCGTAAGCGATTACGCGCATGTTATGCTTAGGCAGTTCAGCCAATTGGTAATCCCACATAGCACTGCTTAGTGGCCAGCCGTGAATAAGTACAACGGGGCTACCCGTCCCTAAATCCTGATAATACAGGTTGATGTCTTCGCCTGCTTGATCTGTACCTACTTTAATGTAACTCATAACGTTTTGTTGTTTGTGGTTGGTTTAAAGCAACTATTCTATAACATAGCTATACTTATCATTGTTGGCTCCAATTACTCTTTTTGTTGGTTTTCAATTATACGGTGGCGGGCGTTTAGAATAGCGGGTTCCGCTTTATTATTGCGGTATGAAATCCTCAATCCTTGCTCGTTTAGACCATCAGCCTGATGCACTCAACCATTTACTGGCTGGGCTTACCCAGGAACAGCTTTCTCAGCGTCCGGTTCCCGACAAATGGTCTATCCAGGAAAATATAGCTCACCTGGGGCGTTATCAGGAGATTTTCCTGACGCGTATCCAACAGATCGTCAAAGGGGAAGAACCTGTCTTTGCTCGTTACGTTGCCGAAGAAGATCCGGGCTTTTCGGAATGGCTAGCACTTTCCTGGCCTGCCCTACAGGAACGTTTTATGGGTGAACGCGCTACGCTTAATGCCTTCCTGAGTATTCTTCACGACGAGCAACTAGTCCAGGTTGGTAGCCATCCATTGTTTGGCTATATGGGAATCGAAGGATGGGCAGAGTTCTTTCTGCTTCACGAAGCCCATCATTTTTTTACGATCCTGAAATTGAGTGGCCTGCTGCGTAAAACGGCTCAGCCTGTTGTTGGTTAGGCAGACGTTCTTTTCTTCGTAGGATCAGATCACTGGTAAGGGATTTCATCCGCGATCATTTCTATTGATTTACGAACGGAATCTCAGCCAACTTTTGGCTCACTGGTATTGAGCAGCTCAAAACAGGTTATGCTTATGCCCGAGCGATGACAATGAGGACGATTCCAGCAACGTAACAACCACCCATGAGCCACAGCCAATGATTGCTGGCTGGCGGGGCTCCCTCGAATTCTTTCCAGACGAACAACCCATACAGCACCGCTACAATCGTAGCCCCCTGACTCAGCCCGAACGAAACGGCACTTCCGGCGGGCTGCGACGCCAGCAGCAGGGCTCCCATCCCGATACCCCAGATGACGCCACCTCCAATTCCGTACAGGTGTTGCTGGAACGTCATATCCTTGTAGCCAACTTCCGCGTTCTCATTGTCTTTCTCCTCGGGAATAAATCGACGGACGCCTAGCTCCAGTACGGAATTGCTCAGTAGTAGACCCAGCGAAAAAGCGACAAAGGCGGTAGAGGGCGTTAAAGCACCCGCTTCTGGCTGGGCCAGATCGGGCGCCAGCGTGCTGGTAATCATGCGAAAGAAAAACCCAGTCAGCAGGCCGGAAAGCAGCACAATAACCAACCCGCGTTTATTAAATTCCTGCCCATCATCTTTGGCTTTGTAAGCAAGTCCACCAAACACCATAGCCACGATAACCACAGCTCCGCCCGCTGCCAGCAGTCCCACTTTTCCTTCAGGCTCAGCCATATAATTCACGACCAGACCCAGTATGAGCGAAATGCCCGTCCCGACCGGCATTGCTATAGCAATGCCCGCCAGTTGAATACCAACGACCAGCAAGCGGTTTCCTACGTTAAAGATGATACCAGCCGCCAACGCCATGAGCAACTTTCCGACGTTAGCCTGAGTCAAGTCTTCGACAAATGGTCGCCCTTGTTCGCCCAGACTACCGACCGTAAAGGCCAGTATCAGCGACGTGAGGCCGATACCATATATATAGTCCCGATAAAAGTGAGCAACCGGGGCATCGCGTGTAACTAGTTTCTGGGCATTCGACCAGGTTCCCCAGCAAAGCATGGCCAGCAGGCAGGCCATGACGGCCGGAAAATATTCTTCGATAACCAGCATAGCATTCGCGGTAACATCAGCCTTGTGTGGCTAAATAGCCAGCGAATTTCTCCGCTTTCTAGCTGATAGTGATAGAATATGACCTGGGAGAATTGCCTTACTCCCCCTGAGAATTAAAACCCAAGTCAGTTCCTTTAGAGATTTTCTCCGTCTATAACCTGCATTACGCCTGAAGTTCCGGCGGTTTCGGTCCCCGAAACGCATCCTTTTTCTCGATCAGTGGTAGCTTGACCGGCCGTTTTTCCCGCGCCGATTGGTAAATGGCTTCCATGAGCCGCTGATCCTGTAGTCCCTCTTCGCCCGTTGAAAACGGCGCCCGGTCCTCTATAATACACTCCGAGAAATAATCCATCTCGGCCGCGAACTGATCTTTGGGGGTGATGCTTACGTTCTCCTGACGGACAATCTCGCCGTCGGCGCGGGAAGTCATTAGCTTCTGACCTTCGTACGCGTAGGCGTTTTCCAGTTCGTACCAGCCGCGTTCGGTCATAACCCGGTACTTGCGTGAATCATGGACATTGTAGTGCGTTGCGCAGTTGGCAATGATACCGCTCGGAAATTTCATCTGCCACGAGCAGACTTCTTCCACCTCTTTAAATAATGGATTATCGGGATCGCTGTAAATGTAAGCCGATACTTCGGTGGGTTCCTCTCCCAGAATGAAGCGGGTTGTGTTCAGGCAGTAAAGCCCAATATCGGGTAGAGCTCCACCGCCCGCCAGCGCCTTGATGTGACGCCAGTGTTTAGGATTAGCCGATGATTGACAATTAAACGCATCAACGAACTTAGGCTTACCATATTCGTTCGCCTGTACCTTTTCCCGAACGTAACGGTTGAATGGTTCATAATGAATCCGGTAGGCGATCATCAGCTTACGATTCGCCTTTTTGCAGGCGTCGATCATGGCCTGACACTCTGCCGACGAGCTGGCCATTGGCTTCTCGCACAGAATATGCTTCCCGGCCTGTGCGCCCCGAATCGTATATTCAGCGTGCATGGAGTTCGGTAGCACAATATAAATGACCTGTACGTCCGGGTTATCCTTCAGTTTATCGTAATTCTCGTAGCTGTAGCAGCTTTCCGGCTTCACACCATACTGCAGCGCCACCCGCTGCATCTTCTCTGGGCTTCCACTCACTAACGCAGCGACTTTCGATTTTTTGCAGGTGCCCAACGCCGGCAGAATTTCTTCCAGCGACAGGTGGCCTAACCCCACAATCGCGTAGCCAACACGCTGGTCCTTTGGCAGGGGTGTCGGCACGGGTGGCGACTTTCGATCAGCGTCTGACTTCCAGGCTTCGAGCTCGATTGGCTTTGTGACGTCACTGGGCACTTCGGCGGGGGGAGAATACGGAGGTGAGGTCGGTACCTGCTGCCCGCTGGGCGCTTTATACGTACCGCTGGTCGGTACTGGGTAGGAAGGCGCCTGCCCGTTTGACTGGCACGCTGCCGACAAGCCGCCTGCCATGCCAACCGCCATTACCCCAGCTGCCTGGAGAAATCCTTTGCGACTAATCAGATTGTCCGAATTCGTTGAGCGCTCGGGATTTGAGGAACTATCCGTTATTTCGTTGAGTGAAGCCATTAGTATAGCAGGTTAATCTAGTTCTATAACTAGAATTAAATTTCCATGTTCACCTCCCGTTGCGTCTACTCTGCTCTTGGTGTCTTCGACTTGATTAGTATAGCATCGATTCGTCATTATCATAAAAAAAGCCCACCGTTTTGTGAAGCGGTGGGCTAATTGATTGTGTTGGCAAGACTTATCGAATGCCATTGACCGGCGGAGGCACTGGCACCGGACTTTTGAGAGGAGCAGGTCGGTAAATAGCACCGGTCGCAAAGTCGACAATGGTACCTGGTAAGAAAAGAATAATGTCAGCAATAAGGGCTCCAACGCGTATCTCCCGTTGCGGCTCTCCGTCTCTTGGTTTGGTAACCTGGTATGATGTTCTTGGACCACCGAACACGGTAGCGCACCCCGTCAAAATAAAGGCGCTAGACACAAAAAGGATAGCTTTGGCAAATAGAGATTTCATAATAGTCGTACGTAATATTGTTTGCCAAACATAAGCAAAAGAATTCCTTCCTCCGGTCATGTAACTACGTTTTCACGAAACGTTTACGTACGGGTTGATTTCTTTTTCAACGTAGCTATTGACAACTCATCGACACACGCAATCAGCATCCACTTATCCCACAACTAGCGCTTAGCCGACTGCCCTCTTTTGCTGCTCTATCACCTTTTACGTCTTACATTAGCACGCCCTGGAAGACTTCGTCCAACCGCGAAACGGGTTTTACGTTAATCGCAAACCCTTTTGTATCCAACCCCTTAAGGTTGTATTTTGAAATAAATATCTGCCGAAAACCAAGCTTCTCCGCTTCCGCAATTCGCGACTCAATCCGGCTGATCGCACGCACCTCACCGCCTAATCCAATCTCGGCCGCAAAGGCGATAGAAGGAGGAATGGCAATATCCTCATAACTCGATACAATAGCGGCACACACGGCCAGGTCAATAGCGGGATCTTCGACCCGAAGTCCACCCGCGATATTGAGAAATACGTCCTGTTGTCCCAGTCGAAAGCCACCGCGTTTTTCTAACACGGCCAGCAGCATATTCAGCCGTTTTGCATCAAAGCCGGTACTGCTGCGCTGTGGCGTTCCGTACGTAGCAACACTCACCAGGGCCTGTGTTTCAATCATCAGGGGCCGATTTCCTTCCAGCATAGAGCCGATGGTCACGCCACTCAGCGCTTCGTCACGTTGCGAAATCAGGATTTCGGACGGGTTTGTTACCTGACGCAGCCCTGATCCCAACATTTCGTAAATACCAAGTTCATCGGTACTCCCGAAACGGTTTTTGGTTGTTCGTAAGATCCGGTACGTCGTGTGGCGATCCCCCTCGAACGTTAGTACAGTATCGACCATGTGCTCAAGCACTTTCGGACCAGCCAGCGACCCTTCTTTCGTGATATGACCAATCATAAACACAGGTACCCCACTCTCTTTGGCGTATCGCATGAACTCCGACGTACACTCCCGCACCTGCGAGACACTCCCCGCCCCTGATTCTACCAGCGACGACTGCATGGTTTGGATGGAGTCAATAATCAGAATTTCGGGTTCGAAGTGCTCAGCGACGCGGAATACGTTTTGCGTCGACGTTTCGGTCATCACGTGACAGTCGCTGGTGGGAGCCGTCAGCCGTTCGGCTCGCATTTTGATCTGCTGTTCGCTTTCCTCGCCTGATACGTAAAGAACCCGCAGCCCCGTCAGTGTCAGCGCGATTTGCAGGAGTAGAGTCGATTTACCAATTCCTGGTTCACCACCAATCAGAACGAGTGAGCCCGGAACGATACCTCCGCCCAATACTCGATTCAGTTCGTTGTCAACCGTGGCGATCCGGGGCTGCTCTTCGTAATTAATTGCGTGGATGGCCTTGGGCTTCGGGGCTACTTTGACCCCGCCAGGGCCGGCCGATGGGCTACGCCAGCCGCCTTTATCGGGTTCGTCTTTCTGGACGACCTCCTCAACCATTGTATTCCACTCCCCACACGCCGGGCAGCGTCCCATCCATTTGGCCGATTGCTGGCCACAGTTCTGACAGAAATAAGTTGTTTTTAGCTTGGCCATTCGGGACGATTAATGCCAGTAAAGCAGAAATTCAACCGGCGTTTAAACCCACGCTGAACAGCGTTGTCAAACCCGCGTTTCGACGAAATTACGGCTATTTAACTAACGCCGTTTGCTCGAAATTAGTTGAGTATTTGTACCCTCACGAATGAATTCGCGTTTAACGTTTAACTAATTCTCAGTAAAACCGATTATGAAAAAATCCCTGCTTTTCGCAATGTTAACACTGCTGCCGGCTCTGTCCTTTGCGCAGTTTCAGATAGGAATAAAAGGGGGTGTCAACCTATCGCAGCTCAAGTTTGGCAATTTTGTCAACACGGGCACCAATGCTAACGGCTCTCCAACGGTTAGTGTCGACGGACAGACGTTTCGCAATAACCTGAAAGACAGCTATGCAAGCCGCACTGGTACGTCGTTCGGTATTTACACGCGATTTGGTAAGAACCTGTTCATTCAGCCCGAGTTATTGTATTCGAGCCGCTCGGGTGACTTTGGTATTGTTCGTAATGGCCAGACGGAAACCGTTACCATCAAAACCAGAAGCTTTGACGTACCGGTACTTCTGGGCATTAAAGGTGGCCCGATTCGGATTGTCGCAGGTCCGGTAGTTTCGTTTCGCATTGATGACAACCAACGCCTAGGTCAGGCGCTAAGTCAGTACACCAACGGAACGTTGAACGATGCCTGGTCTAAAGCGTATTACGGGTACCAGGTTGGAGGTGGTCTGGATATCGGCTCATTGGGCCTGGATGTGCGCTACGAAGGCAATTTATCCGACATTGCTCAGATCGAAGACAGCGGTGCCCGGTTTAGTCAGCGGTTACGTGGTTGGCAGGTTACGCTCGCTTACCGTCTCTTCTAAACAGACAACATCACAAAAAAGCGGTCAGTCCAAAGGTGGACTGACCGCTTTTTTTATTCCAATCAGATGTTCTGATCAGTTATGATTCCGGTGCCAGAACTGAGCGAGTTGTTGAGCGATTGCTTTCATTCGACGGCGCGAGATACCAACTTCCCGTCCGTTAACCATAACGACCTGCCGTTCCCGATTAAGCGTATTCGGCTGAACGTACGCTAAGTTGACCATATATGACTTATGGGTTCGCAGGAACAGAGATTCGTCCATCATCTTTTCGAAATCCTTCAGCGTTTTCGATACCAGGTATCGCTTTTGATCTCTGGTGTAGAGAAACGTATAATTTCCTTCTCCTTCCAGGCATACCACATCATCTGCCGAGATATAGATAGTCCGGTTCAGATAAGGAAGCGCAATACGATGAGTTCCGCGCTGATAAGACAGGGGAAAACAAGGTGATACAGGCAGACCCACGGGTGATACATTTGCTTTCATGAGAGTGGATTTTAGGATTTGGTTCGTTTCTGATTGGTTGAACAAAGCTACCCGATCACCACTTACTCAAAAAAAGAAGCCTGATCCGCAACGGTTGTATCAATAAAACAACCAGTTGAAAATCAGGCAAATACCCAAAAAGATATCATATGTATTTACGGGAATACCCGTTACCTACTACGTAAAACTACGTGCTACCTTGCTGAACTGTTTCCGTGCTTGGCTAACCGTATTTTTATCCGTCTATGGGACTTAGTTTATTGCTAGAAGCCGGAAATCCCGGATACGGTCCATAAACATCTGAGCCCGACGGCGAGAAATCTTCACTTGCTGACCATCAATCAATTCTAACTCGCCTTCTTTCTTGACGAAGAATTTACGAACGAATTCTAGGTTAACGATGCATGACTTGTGAACGCGTACAAACGCCTGTCCGTCCAACAACGTTTCGTATTCTTTCAGCGTCCGTGACACCAGCATTTTGGTACCATCCTTCAGAAAGAAGTTCGTATAGTTACCAGACCCTTCCAGACGTACGATCTCGTCTACCGACACTGTCCGTTTGCGATCATAGAATGGAATCAGCAGTTTCTGCATGCAGGCAGAATCGGCAATTTTTTCCACACTTTTGTGGAACGGCATAGACATAGGATCGAAGACAGAATCGTTAACGAGTGCTTTCATGTTGACTGATGGTGATAACTTAAACTAATTTGATTGTTTGACTGTCAAGTACTTACTGCGTATCCACTAGTTCACAATTGACCGTTTTACGTCAGCACTTACCCTATATACGTGGCAAGAATCAGACCTACCTACGCCAAAGACTTCATATTATACTCAACACATATATAATACACTAATAATCAGCAGTATAATCCTTTGAGTATACTTCATACAAGACACTATTTTCCCGAATTCGGTTACTTTAGAATACAACTTATGGGGATTATATGCCTCATATTGGGTACAATAATTCTCACCACACCTAAATGCAGCACACTGGCCTAGTTTTATCTACCTTTGTAGTAGCCGATAGCCAACTAAGTAGCTTATGCTAGAGAAGATAAAAGAGATATATCAGGAAATAGATCAATGTAACGTAACGTCGAAAGAGCAACTTGAGCAGTTTCGAATGCGTTATATCAGCCGTAAAGGGGTTGTTACTGAATTATTTGAAGGCTTAAAGAGTATTCCCGCCGAAGATCGCCGGGCGGTTGGTCAGGAATTGAATGGCCTGAAGAACCTGGCTCAGGCGCGGTTCGACTCGTTTAGTGCCTCCGTCGATGAACAACAGGCTAGCGCGAATAGCGCTCCTCCGGTTGATTTGACCTTGCCTACTGTTCCTAATCTGACCGGCAACCAGCACCCCCTGACGCTCGTACGGCAGCAGATCATTCAGATTTTCGAACGGATTGGGTTTAACGTTGTGGACGGGCCCGAAATTGAAACGGACTGGTACAATTTCGGGGCGCTTAACTTCCCGGATAACCACCCGGCCCGCGATATGCAGGATACGTTCTTCGTCGAAAAATCTGATTCAGGTTCTTCTTCGGATGTATTGCTCCGGACCCATACCTCCAACGTTCAGACCCGACTAATGGAGCGGCAACGTAACGCGGCTCCTGGTACGTTTCAGCCCATCCGGTCGATTATGCCGGGTCGGGTGTACCGTAACGAAACCATTTCGGCCCGGGCTCACTGCATGTTCCACCAGGTCGAAGGTATATATATAGACAAGAACGTTGGCTTCAAGGATCTGAAAGATACCCTCTATCATTTCGTGAAAGAGATGTTCGAGCCAGGTACGCAGATTCGGTTCCGCCCCTCCTATTTCCCATTCACTGAACCGAGCGCCGAAATCGATATTTCCTGCCAGATCTGTGGCGGTAAAGGTTGTAACATTTGTAAGCATTCCGGCTGGGTTGAGATTGCCGGTTCGGGCATGGTTGATCCACAGGTGTTGATCAACTGTGGTATCGATCCGGAAGAATATACTGGTTTTGCCTTCGGGATGGGTATCGAGCGTATTACCCAGCTTAAGTTCGTGGTCAACGACCTACGTCTCTATACCGAAAACGACGTTCGTTTCCTCCGTCAGTTTGAGGGAGTATAATCAAAGAGCGAAAGTGTGAATGAGTGAACGAGCGACTTATACGTCAGCAACCTTTCGCTCTTTCATGCTTTCGCTCATTCGCTCTTTATCCCATGTCCCCTATTCGTCTTTCGGATTTAGCCTTCACGCTCGAAGCGGTTCTCGATCAGGCGTTTGGTCAGAAAGCCGTATGGGTTATTGCTGAAACCAGTGATATCAAGAATTATCCTGACCGTGGATACTGCTTTTTGACATTGGTTGAGCGCGAAACGGGAACTCCAGCCGCGGGTACGGTAGCGAAAATGGAAGCCTGTATCTGGCGCCGGAACTACCATACCATTCGCGACTTTGAGCAGGCAACCGGCGTAGCCTTCGCCCGAAATATTCAGTTGCTGCTATTAGTCTCGGTCAGCTACAGTCCGGTTTATGGACTCCGGCTCGAGATTATTAAAATTGACCCCTCCTATACGCTGGGTAATCTGGAGCGGGAGCGCCAGGCGGTACTGGACACGCTGGTACGGGAACACCCGGATCTGGTCTGGCTCGAAGCGGAGCAGTACATTACGGCAAACCAACTCCTGGCTCGTCCATCAGTACTGCAACGACTCGCTTTGATTACAGCGCCTAATTCGGACGGCTGGCGGGATTTCCGGCACGAATTAGCGCAGAATGCTTTCGGCTACGACTTCGTAATTGATGAATACCTGACGCAGGTGCAGGGCCAGGGAGCAGAACAGGCAATTTGTACCCAGTTAAATAAGATCCGGATGAGCGGTGTCCTTTATGATGCCGTAGTCATGGTGCGGGGTGGTGGTTCGCAACTGGATTTCGGCTCTTTTGATACGTATCAGCTGGGGCTGGCCGTGGCGGGTTTTCCTATCCCGGTTTTGGCGGGAATTGGCCACGAACGTAACGTCAGCATTACCGATCTGCTTTGTCATCAGAGCGTTAAAACACCAACCAAAGCAGCCGCCTTTCTGATCGAACACAACCGCCAGTTTGAAGAAAACTGCCTGTATCTGCGTGATCGCCTGAGCAACGTTACCCGCGATGCTATTCAACTAACCCGGGAGCAGCTGGACGCGGAAACCGAACGATTGCGCTTTGTGATGCACAACTATCTGCGCAACCGTCATACTGACCTGACAGAGAAGGCAGTTACACTGCGCCACCTCGACCCAGCTAACGTATTGAAACGTGGGTATGCCTTGCTACTTCGTAACGGGCATATTATGACGAGCGCTGGCGACGTTAAACCGGGAGAAGCGATGCAAGTCCAGCTGCGTGATGGCGTGATCAACATCCGGACGGAATGATCGGATAAGATGCACCTACTTTTTCGTTAGCCCCCAGGAACACACCTTAGCAAGTTATGGCCAGTAAGAAAATGAATTACCAGGAAGCATATGATCAGTTGTCGACGCTGGTCTATGCCATTGAAAATGAAGAGGTTCCCCTGGATGAACTGCCGGCCAAAATCCGGCTGGCTACGGAGTTGATTACGTTCTGTCAGGAACGATTACGATCCGTTGAAACAGAGTACCAGGACATTATTGAACGAATCCCACGCCGATAAATAGGCAATTTCTCCTGGAATCATATGTAACCTTTGCCAATCCTTACCTAATTTTAAGGCCAGGGTGTGTTTGTGCTTTTCGTTATGTTGTAGGATAAAAACTCACCTTTGTGCCTGATCGAGCCTTCTTTTTATGAATTTGTTTTCCACGTTAACTGCTACATTAAATCCGGAGGTTGTCACACGTATTGCGAATTACGTCGACGAGCCCGTTGAAAAAACGCAGAAAGCCGTTGACGGTCTGGTCTATACTTTGGTTGGTGGTCTGATGAAACGAACCACTACCGAAATTGGCGTCAATCAACTATTTAACCATATTCAGAAAGGCCGTTACGACGGTTCCCTGACCGACAATCTTACTACTGTTCTTCGTGATCCGAATCAGACCAACGCGCTGATTACGCAGGGGAACGACGTTATCAGTCATCTACTGCCTGCCATGAAGAGTTCGATTGGCAGCATGATTTCAGGCTACGCAGGTATTCGCAACTCATCGGCTATTTCCTTACTGGGGCTAATCACGCCGGTTGTGCTGCATACACTAGGGAAACAGGTGAAAGAGCGGAAATTAGACGCCGATGGTCTGGCCTCCTCACTCTTTTCCGAACGTGATGCGTTTGTCAACGCTGTTCCGGATGAGCTCATGCCTCGCCTGATCGAGAAATTAGGCCTCCATCAGGTAGTAGGCGGATCAGCAGCACCTGCCCGCCGGACGCTGGTTGAAACAACTACACCATCCGGTCAGGTTCGTCAGTCTGAAACCTTCACCCGGCAGCCGATCAATTACGATCTAAACGACGATGCTGGCGAAGATACCAGCGTGCTGGCCAAATGGGGCGTTGGAATTCTGCTGGCACTGGCGGTTGCCGCCGGCGGCTATTATATCTACCAGAATACGCGGCAATACGACGATAAAACAATAGAAGGAACGTCAGAAAGTACGCCACTGGCCGACACGGTTATTACGGACACCGTTACTCGTTCATTGGCAGTGCCGCAACCACCGACTTCAGCCTCGCCGACAGCGACAACAGCCGCTACTGCACCAGCCTCGGTACCTGGTGTTGCGGGTGCCTCGCCAACAACGGGTTTGCTATCGCAGCAGTTGACGCCTTACCTGACCAATCCGGCTTTACCCAAAGGTCGGGTCTTTCCCCTGCCCGGTTTGACGTTCACGCCGGGCTCTTTATCATTGACGCCTACTGCTCAGCCGGTTGTCAATGAGCTAGCAACATTACTCAAGGCATACCCAGCACTTCAGATCCAGCTGATCGGCTACGCGAATGATGCAGCCGGTTATGGTATGACTAACAAAGAGCTGTCGTTCAAGCGGGTCAATCAGGTTAAGCAGCAACTCATGGCCGCGGGCATCAACTTCGTTCGTATTGACGCCATCGGGCGGGGTACGGGCGTCAGCCGACGCGACACCTCAGGTGTGCCAAAACCTACTCTTCGTAAAATTGATATGAAGGTGGTAGTGAAATAAAAAAGTCGGAAGAAGGGGAAGAAAGGGAGGATGGAGGAAAGGATTGCGGACGCATAATTTTGCCCTGTTTCTCTCTTCCTTCCTCTTGCTCTCCTCCTTTTTCCTACTACTTCCCTTTCCTCCTTCCTCCCCCTCCTCCTTTTTTTACCATAAACATCTTTTGTTGCTCGGGGTTGACTAGATGATAGTACGCTTTAATGAGTCTACTCACTATGACAGCAGAAGTTGGAAAGACAGCCCTGATTACAGGAGCATCGAGCGGCATTGGCCGGGAATTGGCTACACTCTTCGCGAAAGACGGTTACAATCTCGTACTGGTTGCCCGAAGCGAAGATAAATTAAGCGAACTAGCCGATCGGTTCAAACAAGTATACGGTACGTCGATCGTTACCGTCATCGAGAAAGATTTATCGGCCCCAGAAGCAGCCCAGCAGATTTACGACGAAGTCGTCAGCAAAAACATCACCGTTAATGTGTTGGTCAACAACGCCGGTTTCGGCGAGTATGGTGTCTTTGCCACGGAGACAGACTTGCAGAAAGAGTTAAGTGTTATCCAGGTCAACGTTACGTCACTGGTTCATCTAACCAAACTCTTTTTAAGAGATATGGTGACCCGGAACGAGGGGAAGATTCTGATGCTTGGGTCCATTGTCTCAATCATGCCTAACCCGCTGATGGCAGTTTATGGGGCCACGAAATCATTCATTTACTCGTTCTCGGAGGCTTTACGTAACGAGATAAAAAACACGGATGTCGGCATTACAGTGTTGATGCCGCCCGCTACGGACACTGATTTCTTCAATAAAGCGGGGGCAATGAATACAGTAGCGCAGGAAGCTGCCCGTTCAACCAGCCCGGCTGATGTTGCGAAGGAAGGCTATGAAGCTCTTCTAAAGGGACAAGACAAAGCCATTGCCGGCTTTACAACCAAACTCCAGGCAGCTGCGTCGCGCGTTCTTCCTGATTCAGTTGTCTCTAGGGCCACTCGCGCACAGATGGAGGACAAAAATGAAACAGAGGCTAAACTGAACCGGAAAGCTCTGACGCTGGGTATCGGTATCACGGCCGTTGCTATTGCCGGTATAGCTATTGTAACACTTTACAATAATACGAACACGTACCAGCGCTTAAAATACCGCTACAAGGCGCGAAAATTTACCGACTCAGCGAAGGATGCGCTTCTGTCAGCGGGAGATCGTATCTCCGATACAGTACGTAATACAACCGATAAAGCTCGGGAAGTTGTAGCCTAATCGATTCAAGCTCTTCAAAACGAACGCGGTCCTGTCATCTGACAAGACCGCGTTCGTTTTGAAGAGCTATTTATTTTTTGTCAGGAAACTTTCCGAAAGCTTTCGCAACGGCTTCTCCAAGCTGTACAGACGCAGCTTCTTTTTTACGATTCAGCACACTAGCCACCGCTACGTCCCACACTAACGCTTCCCGCTGGGTATCTACCACCTGAATTCGAACGGTTCCTTCCTCGTAGGTTCCTACCGGAACCTCCTGGCTCTGCCACCGGTAACGGCGCTGCCCCGTATAGCCGGGAGCTTCATAAATAGTTGTTGAGCGAGTTTGCGTTTTCTCATTGACGGCAGCCCCAATGTCGACCAGCAAATCCGGGTTGTTTCTGCTCTGCTGATAACCGCGCTGGGTTAATTCCGCCGTTACGGCCTGTTTTACGTTCGTGATTGCCGCCTGATAATCCGTACGTGGTGTTGCCTCAATCCGGTTCGTATCAACAAACGCGAAGGTCTGATAGGCATTCCAGGTAGCCGACTGATCCAGTTGGTTTCGGGTAATTCGGTACGATGAACAACCGGATAAACCAGCTATAATCAGGACGACTCCAATAAATATTCTGGTCATTGTTGAGTAGTTAAATGCACTACTAACAGAACAAATAAGCGGCTCATTTTGTGCCTTTTACGGCCGTAACCTAACGACAAATAGGTTATTTCTTCGAAACAACTTCTAACGACAGCAGTTCAATCAGTTACTCACAAATTACACAACGTTATGAATACAGGAACGGGAAAAACAGCACTGATTACTGGTGCCTCGAGTGGTATTGGTCAGGAACTCGCCAAACTTTTCGCTCAGGATGGCTATAATTTAGTTTTGGTTGCCCGAAGTGATGATACGCTGGAACGCCTGTCTGATGTTTTCAAAGGCAACTACGGCACGTCGGAGATTACGATAATAAAAAAGGATCTATCGGAAGAGGATGCCGGTCAGGATGTTTACAATCAGGTAAAAGCCAAGGAGATTACCGTTGATGTGCTGGTGAACGATGCCGGCGTTGGTCTTTACGGACTTTTCGCAACGGATACAGACTGGGAGCGGGAGAAGTCGATGATTCACCTGAATGTGCTGGCGCTGACTCAATTGACCAAGCTGTTCCTCTACGATATGCTGGCCCGTAACGAAGGAAAAATCCTTAATCTGGCCTCCCTGTTGTCTATCACCCCAACACCACTCATGGCGGTTTATGCGGGTACAAAAGCCTACGTTTACAATTTCACGCAATCGTTGGCGAATGAACTGAAGGGCACAAACGTAACAATTACGGCCCTGCTCCCCAACGCGACCGATACTGATTTCTTCCACAAGGCTAATGCAGAAGGTACTAAAGTTACCGATGAGTTGCAGGACCCTGTTATGGTAGCGAAGGCTGGCTATGAAGCACTGATGGCTGGCAAACCCAAAATCGTACCGGGTGGTCTCAAGAATAAGTCGTACGAAGTGATGGCATACGTGGCTCCCCAGGAAGCGCTGGCTTCGCTGATGCGGGACAAAATGTCGCCCAAGTCCGAAGAGCATGAGCCATCAAAATCATCGGCATTACCCTGGGCCGTTGGTTTTGGCGTAGCCGTCCTGGCTGGCGTTGCACTTGGTATTGCCTACGCCAACACGAATCCGGTCGATCGCACGCGTTACCGGATCAAAGCAAAAGCGGCCGGAAGTTCTGTTTCTGACACCGTTTCGTCAGTGATCAACTCACTGCTCAGCTCCTATCACGATCTTAAGTCTGACGCTTCACAGGCTAAAGCCGACGTAGAAAAGGAAGTTGCAGCGGCTTAAAATCGTTTCTCTAAATAGTACCATGAAAAACTCATCATTCTTACGTATAGCAACGGCAGTCTTTGCGGCTGGTAGTATTGTGTACACAACCCTGTCGAGCCGCCGGTCACGGCAGCAGGGAAAAGAAATGCAGATGGCCGAATCGGAACCCGAATACGACGTACCTGCCGAATACCAGCGGGTTTTCGACAAGAACCTGATCGTACCCGCGGGCTGGGCGTTCGGCGTAGTTTGGTCAACGATTTATACGGGTTTAGGCGCGCTATTGGTGCATCAGGCACTTCCTTCGCAGCAAAACAACCCGCGCTACCAGAAAGCTCTACCCTGGTGGCTGACCAGTTGGACCCTGAACGCCATTTTTGGCCGATTCTTTTCACAGGATGACGCCCGCAGCATTATCATTTCTGACCTGACGACGAAGCTTAATCTACCAGCAGCCCTAGCCCTGCACCAGAGTCTGGAAATCGGTAAAACGGACGTACCGGCGCCCGAAAAGTATCTGCACATTCCGGTTAGTCTGTATGCAGGCTGGCTGACGGCAGCTACTGTCGTAGGCACGCCCGATACGTTGTTGACGCTAGGCGCCTGGGAGCGCGACAACGAACGCGACGTTCCGCTGGCAGCAGGAATACTGGGCGCAACGGGTGCCGCTGGATACGTTATTGCGCGCCAACTGAATGACCCCTGGTATATGGTCCCCTTTGTCGCCGGATTTGGCGGTGTCGCCACTCGGCAATGGAACCGATACCCGGTTGTTGGCTGGACGGCCGCCGGACTCGCGGCCGCTTACGTTGGCTTGTTGGCCTACTGGTTGCCTAAAGGCCGGTTCCACGAGCCAAAAACCATCGTCGTACACGAGGCCGAATTACTGGCTGGACCGGTTGAGACGGATGACCCGCATCAGGCTAAGATTGCCCGGGAGCGTATGACACCCATTGAAGCAGAGAGCCTGGATTAGTTATGAAGCCGCCTTGTGAAAGCAGGGCGGCTTTTTAGTGACGCTTACGCTGCACAAGCTGACGCAGGGCCGGTTCAACAGCCAGCGCGTGACCATGCCCAAACGTAACCATGACCCGGTCGTACCGATCAAGAGCCTGATCAATGTTAGCCAACAGTACGCTGTCGCGGGTCATTTTTGAGGCCCGCCCCACAGCGCAATAATAGCATCCGTTCCCATTGACGTAATCGAATTTCTCGGTGGCCTCATTCAGAGCCAGTTGAAATGGCTCACCCACTTTGGCTTGATATAACGCCTTAAAATAGTCCAGCGATTGTTCCTGCTTCGTCAACGGAAGTCAGCCTTTAACGAACCAGTCCGGAACAGCTTTCTGGTATAGCTCATCAAACGACTGATTGCCGTAAGACCCACTCAGGTACGGTACAACGACTCGTTCCATGACGTAGTAAAGCAGCAAATCATTCCTGTCGTACCGGCGAAGCATCAACGGAAACTCCAGCTCTTCGGCCAGATCACCATTCAGCAATCGTATACCAGCTTGGTCACACAGGTATTTCATGACTCCGTTTTCTCCATTTTTCCGGATTCCTTCCTGTATCGTTGCGTACCGCTCCGCCGAATCGATCTGCCCGCCTTCGTTAAACGCTACCTGTGGTTCCAGCCGGGCAAATTGACGCTGGATAGTGGCAAACTGCGCACTTGACGTATCGCGGACGTGGCTACAGCCAACGAGCACAACATGCTTCTTCCCGTACTGGGTATCGATGACATAGGGAGCCGTAACGCGTTCCATACGTTGCCCAACCCATACATAATCCCGCATTTGGTATGGGCCCATCCGCGTAGTGGGTATCTGACTACAACCTCCGACGAGCAATCCCAGCGAAATGACAGAAATCCAATGGTTCATCGGGTCAAAGTAGGTCAATCTGACGTAAAAAATACCGATCGTACGTAACAAAATCAGCCAAAATGACCGCAAAACCCTACGGTACGTGATTTGTTACTAGAAAGGTAACCAACTAAAATCCTTACCGCGCCAAGCGGTCGACCTACATAGCCATGAACTTCAATAATTACACCATAAAAGCCCAGGAAACGATCCAGAAGGCGGCTCAGATTGCCCAGGGCAATCAGCAGCAATTGATCGAAACGGGTCACGTTCTGAAAGCCATTCTGGACGAAGATCCAAATACCATTGGTTTTCTCGCCCGAAAAGTCGGTGCCGAGCCCAGTCAACTGACCATGGCCCTTGATGCGATTGTAGCCGGTTATCCCAAAGCGGCTACCAGCAACAATGACGGCTCCAATATTTACCTGGGCAACGACCTGAACGCTGCGCTGCAACGCGCCAGCGGGTACATGAAAGAATTTAACGACCAGTACGTCAGCGTTGAGCTGATGTTGCTTGGTCTTACCAGCGGGAAGGACGCCACGGCCACGTTACTGAAAGACGTAGGCATGACCGAAAAGCCACTGAAACAAGCCATTAAAGAACTACGGGGAAGTAGTAACTCCGTAACTGATCAGAACGCCGAAGCAAAATACCGCTCGCTGGATCGATACAGTATCAACCTGAACGAGCGCGCTCGCAGTGGGAAGATTGACCCCGTTATTGGTCGTGACGAAGAGATTCGGCGCGTGTTGCAGATTCTGAGCCGTCGTACCAAAAATAACCCTATCCTGTTGGGGGAACCCGGTGTTGGTAAAACGGCCATTGTGGAAGGGTTGGCCCAGCGGATCGTGTCGGGGGACGTACCCGAGAACCTGAAGAGTAAGACCATTGTCTCGCTCGACATGGGTCTGCTGATTGCCGGTGCCAAGTACAAAGGCGAGTTCGAAGAACGTCTGAAAGCGGTTATCAAAGAGGTAACCGACTCCGAAGGACAGATTATTCTGTTCATTGACGAGATTCATACGCTGGTCGGAGCCGGAGCCGGTGGCGAGGGCGCTATGGATGCAGCCAACCTGCTGAAGCCAGCCTTGTCGCGGGGGGAACTGCACACCATTGGTGCCACCACACTTAAGGAATACCAGAAATATATCGAGAAGGACAAAGCCCTCGAACGTCGTTTCCAGGCCGTTGTTGTCGATGAGCCGGATATGCCCGATGCTATTTCGATCCTGCGTGGTATCAAGGAGAAATACGAACTTCACCACGGCGTACGGATTAAAGACGACGCGGTTATCGCTGCCGTCGAGTTATCCACGCGGTATATAACCGATCGTTTTCTACCCGACAAGGCTATTGACCTGATGGACGAGGCTGCGGCTAAACTCCGGCTGGAAATGGACTCGATCCCCGAGGAACTGGACGAGCTCAATCGACGCATCATGCAGTTGGAAATTGAGCGGGAAGCCATCCGTCGGGAAGACAACAAGGAGAAAGAAACACTGCTCAACAAGCAGATCGCCGATCTGAACGAGCAACGCAGCAGCTTGCAGGCAAAATGGGAAACCGAAAAATTGTCGGTCAACGAAAGCCGGACGCTGAAAGAACAACTAGATCAGTTACGTTTTGAAGCCGAGCAGGCCGAGCGGACCGGCGACTACGGTAAAGTAGCCGAAATCCGATATGGTCGGATTCCTGAAGCCGAAAAACGCCTGGCTGAACTAGCGGAAAGCGATCAGGATGCCGATCACGCTGACCGGATGATGCAGGAAGAAGTTACATCCGAGGATATTGCTGAGGTCGTAGCCAAGTGGACGGGTATTCCGGTAAACCGGATGCTACAGAGCGAGCGCGACAAACTGCTGAATCTGGAAGGTGAGCTGGGCAAACGCGTAGCGGGTCAGGCCGAAGCGATCGAAGTCGTTTCGGACGCCGTTCGCCGGAGCCGGGCCGGTATGCAGGATCCTAAACGCCCGATCGGTTCGTTTATTTTCCTTGGCACAACGGGGGTCGGTAAAACCGAAGTAGCCCGGACGCTGGCCGAGTACCTGTTCAACGACGAGAACGCCATGGTGCGGATCGACATGTCGGAATACCAGGAACGCCACGCCGTCAGCCGGCTGGTTGGTGCTCCTCCAGGATACGTTGGTTACGACGAAGGTGGTCAGCTAACCGAAGCTGTACGTCGGAAACCGTATTCGGTTGTTCTGCTCGACGAGATTGAAAAAGCGCACCCGGATGTCTGGAACATCTTGTTGCAGGTACTCGACGAAGGTCGCCTAACGGACAACAAGGGTCGCGTTGCGAACTTCAAGAATACGATCATCATTATGACCTCCAACATTGGTAGCAGTCTGATCCAGGCTAAGTTTAGCGAAGACGAAGGCTGGAATCATGAACTGGTGCGGGAGGAAGCGAGACGGGACGTAATGGAGCTGCTGAAGCAGACGATTCGTCCTGAATTCCTGAACCGGATTGATGAGATTGTTATGTTTGACCCGCTGACGCAGGACAACATTCGCAAGATCGTCGACATTCAGTTCCGCGAAATCCGGCAACGACTGGCCGAAAGCGGTATCCAGCTCGACGCTACCGACGAAGCACTGGATAAAATCGGCGAAGAAGGGTTCGATCCTGCCTTCGGTGCTCGGCCACTGAAACGGGTCTTGCAGCGCCGGGTGCTCAACGCCCTGTCGAAAGCGATTCTGGCCAACGAGGTCAAGCGCGATTCAGTCGTCCTGATGGAGCTAAACAGCGCTGGTGAAATTGCTTTCAGCAACCTGGACGCCGAGATCGAACTAGACTAGTTAATAGATTATCAACGTAACAAAACGGCCCAGCAACTCGATTGAGTTGCCGGGCCGTTTTGTTATATTTGAGTGTATCACAAACTCATCTTGCATGAAGTTTATCGTTTCTTCTTCGGTCCTCCTCAAGAACCTTCAGAATATAAACGGCGTCGTAGCAACGAACCCACTAATTCCAATTCTTGAGAATTTTCTATTTCGAATTGATACAGAAGAGCAGCAAATCAATCTACGAGTAGATGAAAAGCAACCTCTAAAATTAAATTCTAAAGGAGTTACGGCAGTAATACTGTTGAATGAGTTATCTAGTCAGAATTGTCAAGACGATGTTGATGAATTAATCCTAGAAATTCATAAGGACAATAAGAAAATTTATAGCACTCATCACCACGACTTTGAGCGAATAGTTAGACGCCTTTTCGTAGGCCTCGGCTATAACGTTACGCCCACAAAAAAGACTAGAGATGGCGGTTATGATATGGTTGCCACACTAGATGGCGTGATTCCGACTCGTCATCTAATTGAATGCAAAACAAGTAGTAATAAACCTATAGGCGTTGATATAGTAGAGAGATTTCTATTCAAAATAAATGATCTCAAAGCCAGTACAGGTGTAATGGTCACTAATCTTAAGTTCTCTGCGGACGTAATAAAGAAATACGCTACTGAGGCTTATAAACATTACCTCAAACTCATTGACGGCTCAGAATTAGTGTCGATGATCAACACATATACGAATCATCATCTCGTTGCAGCGTAATAAATCAGTAAACACAGAATTCGTAACAAACTGAAGAGCTCGTATCACACTGAGATAGTCTATTTTTTGAGAACAAACTATTTCAGTGTGATACCCACTTAATTCCACAACTGATTAGCCGCAGTTAGAATGATTGGCTCGTTGTCGGTGACCACGATCGTGTGTTCATGCTGCACCGCAAAGCTGTCCTTAGCAATCAATGTCCACCCATCCCCTTTTTCGTGAGCGTACGAAGCTTTGGTCGACAAGAACGTTTCAATTGCCACCACCGAGTTTTTCTTGAACCGAGTTTTGTTCGACCGGTCGTAGTAGCACAGAATATCGTGCGGCTCCTCGTGCAGACTACGTCCAATACCATGTCCAGCCAGATTCTTGATCACCCGGTAGCCGGACCGTTTGGCTTCGGTCTCGATCAGGCGGCCAATTTCAGCTATCTGTACCCCGCCCCGAATATGGCTGATGGCTTTCGCCAAAATCCGCTTTGACGTCTCCACCAGCCCCCCCTGCTGGTGAACGTCTTTCCCTAAAATAAACGAGCCGCCGTTGTCGGACCAGTACCCATTCAGTTCGGCAGAAACGTCAATGTTAACCAAATCGCCTTCCTGAAGAATCCGTCTGGCTGAAGGAATGCCATGACAAACTTCATCATTTACGCTGATGCAGGTCCAGCCCGGAAAGCCATACGTGAGCTTGGGCGCTGATCGGGCACCGTATTCTTCGAGTAGGCCCCGACCGTACTGATCCAGTTCACGCGTTGACATGCCCGGTTTGGCATACTGCTGCATCAGCCTGAGTGTTGAGCCAACAGCGTGGCTGATCTGCTGCATTCCAATTAGTTCTTCTTCCGATTTTAGCGACATACGTATGTGTGTTAGTGTATACGACCAACCGTTACGTTCATTCAGGCCGTCAAACGGAAAATCTACTGTCTTCGTCATTGGGTTACCAACGACAGCTTACCAAATCAACCGCTATCAGAAAATGATAATTCCCCGCGTTGCTAACGATTACACCTTGTACAAATCGGGGGCAGATTTCAGTTGGGGTGATTTGCGCTGGTGCCAGTACGGATAAACCGGCTCCCGGTCGCTGGCGGCATCCAATCGCTTGATCTGGTCCGTCGAGAGGTTCCAGCCGACAGCCCCCAGATTCTGTTCCAGTTGCTCCTCGTTGCGGGCACCGATAATTACGTTACAAACGGTTGGTCGTTGCAGAACCCAATTCAGAGCAACCTGCGCTACGGTCTTACCCGTTTCACCGGCCAGTTCATCCAGCACGTCAATGATCCCGTACCAGTAATCCTCCGGAATAGCCGGTCCTTCTCCCCCGCCCTGGGCGATGCGGCTATCGCTGGGCATCGGGTTCTCCCTACGGTATTTTCCACCCAGACGGCCAGCCGCCAACGGACTCCACACCATCGTGCCGACTCCCTGATCAAGTCCCAGTGGCATCAGTTCCCATTCAAACTCCCGGCTCAACAGCGAGTAATAAACCTGGTGCACGACGTATTTTGTCCAGCCGTACCGTTCGGCTACCGACAACGATTTCATCAGATGCCAGCCCGAAAAATTCGAGCAGCCAATGTAACGTATTTTGCCGCTTTGTACCAGGTCGTCCAACGCGCGGAGGGTTTCGTCAACCGGCGTCCGGGCGTCGAAACCGTGCATGTGATAGATGTCGATGTAGTCAGTTTTTAACCGGCGCAGGCTATCCTCACAGGCTTTGATCAGGTGCCCGCGCGACGAACCAAAATCGTTGGGACCATCGCCCATCTTGAATGTGGCTTTCGTCGAAATCAAGGCGTTGTCCCGACGGCCACTCAGCGCCTGCCCCAGAATTTCTTCGGACATGCCCTGCGAGTAGACGTTAGCGGTATCAAAGAGCGTCAGGCCCGCATCCAGGCAGCGGCTCACCATCCGGCTGGCCTCGTCGACCTGCGTGCTTCCCCAGGCCTTGAAGAAATCGGAGCCGCCCCCAAACGTTGCCGTTCCAAAACTCAGGACCGGCACCTGTAAACCCGAATTACCCAGTTGTCTGTATTCCATTTGTTTGTCGTTTCCTGTATAACTTCCCTTTAGCGTGTTAGTTGGCACCACCCGCTGACGACCTCCTCTTTTCGGCTCTATTCTTACGAGAGTTTCGCATAGGTACGATTGCATTACCAGCCGTTAGCCTCTTTTTACCTGAAAACTTCCAAAGGAGACTTTACTCGCATTTGGAATACGTTTCCTGCTGAGAATTTGAGGGCAAAAAAGCTTCTTTTCAAATTCCTCAGACTGTATTGCTCAAAACCCCGGCAAAAGCAGCTCTCGGCCAGTTCATCGGCGATTTTCTGCACCCAACCAACCAGTAAACTTTATCGATTTCCTTCTTCCCCGTTCGTCTACGTAGTCGGATGCAATGACAAAAATAGTCTTTCTCCTCTTTATTCTGATCCAAAGCCAGTTGCTGGCCCAATCTCCGTTTAGCCATGGTCGGCTGAAGGTTTCGGCGAACAAGCGCTATCTGGTCCATCAGGATGGTACGCCTTTTTTCTGGCTGGGCGACACCGCCTGGGAATTGTTTCACCGACTGAATCGAGAGGAAGCGGACCGGTATCTGAAAAAACGTGCCGAGCAGGGCTTTACAGTTGTGCAGGCCGTAGCGCTGGCGGAAATGGACGGACTGAACGAGACAAACCCCTATGGCGACGTACCGCTCCAGAACAATGATCCGACCAAACCGAATAAAGCTTATTTCAAACACGTCGATTTCGTTATCGACAAAGCGGCTCAGTACGGTATCGTCATTGCTTTTTTGCCAACCTGGGGCGATAAACTGTTCAAGAGCACCTGGGGAAAGGGGCCGGAAATTTTTACGCCCGATAACGCCCGCGAATATGGTCGTTACGTTGGTAACCGCTACAAAAACCGGGAGAACCTCATCTGGATTCTGGGTGGCGACCGAAACCCCCGCGATGGTTCGCAGGATCTGGCGGTCTGGCGGGCAATGGCTGACGGCATTCAGGAAGGAGTTGGCGGGGCCGACAAGGCCCTGATGTCGTACCATTCGCAACCCAACGGGATGGCTGGCGGCTCGTCAACCTGGTTCCATAACGATAGCTGGTTCGACTTCAACATTCACCAGAACGGGCACTGTCGCTTTACGCCCGTGTACGACTACATCAGTGTTTCGTACAACCGCCAGCCAACCAAACCCACCATGGACGCTGAGCCGATCTACGAGGACCATCCCGTTTGCTTTAACGCGGGAGATCTGGGTATTTCTAATGCGTATGACGTACGGGTTTACGCGTATCTGGATCTATTCGCCGGGGCCCACGGGCATACGTATGGCTGCCACGACATCTGGCAGATGTACAGTTCCAAACGCCCGGCGGTTAACAATCCTCATACCTACTGGTACGACGCCCTCGAATTTCCTGGTGCTCGTCAGATGGCTTACGTGCGGAAACTAATGACAGCGCGTCCTCTACTCGACCGCGTCCCTGACCAGTCGCTGATTGTCGAAAACAACTTGACTGCTGCCGAACGTATCCAGGCTACGCGGGGTACTGATTACGCCTTTGTATACTCCGCCGTGGGAAAGCCTTTTACGGTCAATCCGGGCAAGATTTCGGGAAAAACAGTTACAGCTACCTGGTTCGACCCCCGAACGGGTAAAACGCAGCCAGCCGGTACGTTCGACAATCAGCAGCCGAAGCAATTCTCTCCTCCGTCAAAAGGTTATGGGCAGGATTGGGTACTGGTGCTGGATGATGCTGCCAGGAACTATCTGGCGCTGTAACCTCGCCTGGCCGTTACCGTTTTTTCTGGAGAAACCGCTACGTTTGTGACCGCCAAACGGCAGTCTGGCGCCCAAAATCAACGTAAACAAGCCCGAATGCAGGATAGAGACTGGACCTCCCACGCCCTAACGTTAATCGAAGCGGACTATCAACGATCGGCCGACACGCATCTGGTTCCCCTCCAACTGCGCGCGTTTCCGTACGTCGATCTGTATTTCAAAGACGAGTCGACTCATCCATCGGGTAGTCTGAAGCATCGGCTCGCCCGGTCGCTGTTTCTATACGCGCTGTGTAACGGCTGGATTCAGAAAGGCAAAACGGTGGTCGAAGCTTCCAGCGGGTCTACGGCCGTGTCCGAAGCCTATTTCGCCAAACTAATCGGGATTCCGTTCGTCGCGGTGATGCCCCGCACGACTAGCCAGGATAAGATCAAAGCCATTGAATTTTACGGGGGCCAATGCTATTACGTCGATCATCCTTCCGAAGTCTACGCGGCTGCGCGACAGGTGGCGCAACAAACGGGCGGTCATTACATCGATCAGTTTACCTACGCCGAACGCGCGACCGACTGGCGGGGCAACAATAACATTGCCGAGTCCATTTTCCGGCAGATGCAGAAAGAGTCCTACCCCATTCCAACCTGGATTGTCAGCAGCGCGGGCACGGGAGGTACGTCGGCCACCATCAGTCGATATGTCCGCTTTATGCATCATGCTACGCAGGTTTGCGTTGTTGATCCCGAATTTTCGGTCTTTTATGACTGCTGGAAAACCAACGATTTCGCTTTGCGCAGTGAACTGGCTTCCCGAATTGAAGGGATTGGCCGCCCCCAGGTAGAGCCCTCGTTCATTCCGAGCATTATCGACCGGATGGAGAAGATTCCGGATGCGCAAAGCATAGCCGCCATGAACATCCTGTCCGATTTGCTGAACCGCCCTGTGGGGCCATCAACAGGAACCAACTTTTACGGCTCCCTCCTGCTAGCCAACGAAATGCAACAAAACGGCGAGAAAGGCTCAATCGTTACGTTGATTTGTGATTCGGGATTACGCTATCTCAATACGTATTACAACGCTTTATGGCTGGATGAGAAAGGTTTGCTCGGCTCCGTGCAGGCCGAAGAGCAAGCGCTGAAACGGGTGCTGCTATAAACGATAAAGCGTAAATAGTCGGCCTATCGTCAACGTAAAGCGATGTTATAACTGGGCGTTCTACGATTTTAGGAAAACGGACTATTTACTATCTTTGCTTACTATCGTGTAGATTATCCGGTAAAATAAAAGAGTATGTCGTCGATACGTAAAGTCCGCGAATTACTTGCAGAGCAAAAACGCTGGCACGAAGCCATGGATCAAGAAGTGCGGGAGAGCCGGATTGTTATTCGTGCTGACGACACGAGTTATATCAATTATGTGGGAGTTTACGTATCGACCATTTTGGCGCAGCTCTCAAATGATGTTAGCTACCAAGCGTTGATTGATAGGTACCCCGGCCTCATGGAGAAAGACATACACACGTGCGTAAAATTTGAGATAGTCAGGAATCGGGGCTTACTCTAGTTGACGTTCACAAAAAACCATGCTTAATAAAATCTGGCAGCGTCGCGCAGGCAGAATTGGGCTGTATACAGCCCTTTACCTACTCGTGTTTTTCGGTTTCCTCTTCCCTCTCACATTCTTATTTGCCTCAGCGGCCGAGCCGCCATTGTGGGAGAGAGTTGTGTGGCATATTCTCTACCCGTGGGCCAGCTTGTTAAGGCCTAATTACGTATCGGAAATTGTGTTGTGCTTACTGCTAAATGCCCTGACGTGGGGCATTATTATTCAATTCGTAATAGAGTTAGTTACGCGCTGGAAAAGACTATGAGGTTTTGTTGTGAAGGAGCAGATCGTCTTTTCTTCTGATCTGAAGCGAGTTACGTACACCAGCTGACTTTTTTGTCATGCTGACGTAGGAAACATCTTCGGCGATACCTTTTACTTAGCACTGGAGGATGCTTTCTACGTCAGCATGGCAGGACTATTGAATAATATTATGAGCCAGCCGATAGTCTTACCGACTGATAATCTTGACCAATGTACCCTTCGTTACGCGGTCATCGGCTTTGAGGCCATTCAGGATCCCGGCCTCGTCTACCCGGTTAGCGGGCATCCCCAGCGCGGTCACTACTTCACGAAACGAGCCGTCGCGGGGCGTTGACTTTACCAGCACCCGTTCCGCTTTCCGATTGAGTTTATCCGCGTCGGTGAGCGAGCGGAAATTTTCAGCCACCTGCTTGAATGTTCCGTAGCTTGAATTGAAATCAGCGTTTGCGGCTAGTCCGTGCAGCGCGTAGACAGCGTTGTTATACTGGATCAACCAGGTTCCAATCTGAAGGGCAGTTCTGGGATCCTGCTGCTGTTGTGGCTGGCCCTGCTGCTGCTGTTGTTGTTGCCGCGAAATAAGTACGTAGGCAGGATTACCGTTAATTGTCGTTTTGCCACTTTCCAGTACATTCAGGCTTAATTCTTTCACCAAATTCTGAGCTGCTTCGTCCAGCGAGTTTCCTTTTGCCAGCATCAGAATCATCGCAGATTTACCGTCTTTGGCGGCCATCTGAAACTGGCTTGGTGAGTTCTGCGACTGCCAGTTATTGGGTACGGGGAATTGAAAACGCAATTCAGGATGATAGAAATAGCCATTTTCAACAAAACCTTGTTTTGGGTCTTCACCATACATAAGTCCGTCGACCAGCTGCAAGTATCGGTCACGATTAACCTGGTAAGAAGCGGGATTTTTCGTCTGATAGTCTTTTGCCAGTTCATGAACGCGTGTGAAGCGATTACCAGGGTCGGGGTGAGTCGACATAAACTGCGGAATGGCTTCCCCTGACTTTTCGGACAGGCGTTTAAGTGTTCCAAAAAAATCAGCCATCTGATTCGCATCATAACCGATCTTGCTCGAATATTCCACACCGAGTTTATCCGATTCCGATTCGTGATCACGACTATATTTTAAGGATAAAAGACCTAACCCCTGTTGGAGCGCTTCGATGTTCTGTCCGACAACCTGAGGAGCTACTACCGCTCCGCCAATCAGCGCGATTGTACTCAGCAGCTGACTCTTCTGGGAGCGTGCTGCGTGCTTCGCCGTAATATGACCAATTTCGTGACCCAGCACGCCAGCAAATTCGGCCTCGTTGTTGAAGTGAGCCAAAATACCGCGCGTAAAGTAAACGTACCCTCCCGGAACAGCGAAGGCATTGACAATGGGCGAATCAACAATGTAGAACTGGTACGGCAGATCAGGCCGGTGCGATACCTTAGCCATGGCTTTCCCTTTTTCGTTCATGAACGCCTGTAGCCGTTTGTCTTCGTACAATCCCATCGTGGCAACAACCGAGGGATGCGATTCCTTGCCGATGGCAATTTCCTGCTCGGTCGACATCAAGCTTATCTCGCGCTTCCCGGTAACAGGATTGCGAGCACAGGAAAAAATAGATAGCAGGACTATACTACCAAAAACTAGTCTGTGAAAGTAATGTGTATGCATAGTGATAGGTGGTTAAATAAATCATCCTAGGCCTTCGTCCAGTGAGTTCGAAAGCAAAAAAAGCGATAGCCATGCATGGCTATCGCCCTTCCTACTGCAACTGAAAAGGCCCTACTAATTATCTATTTTTTTTGCTTCGCCCTTGATAGCCCGCCCGGTGGCTTTAGTCGCTTTGGTGACAGCCCGTCCGGTAGCTTTTGCCCCGCTGGACACAGCTTCACCAGTGGCTTTCCCGGCTTTGCCAACTGCTTTTCCGGTAGCTCGGCCAGCCGTACCTACCGCGTGTGCACCATCGGCTACGCCGTTCTCAACTTTGTCGCCAACGCGCTTGACGTCTTCTCTGGTTTTTTCTTTGCGAGCGGCCCGGGTAGCTTGGTCATCCTGCGCCAACGCGCCGGTCGTTAAGCCTGCGCATAGCATAATCGCTAGAAGCGTTTTCGTTTTCATGGTAGCATTAATTGATGTGATGGTTACGGTAGCTCATTCCGACTGGATTGGCTACGATGGCTCAATAACGGCTTACGTCGGCTGGATGTTTGTTTTTTCGAGCGAGGTTCTAGTGGAGTCGTGTTACTACGTTCCGTTTAGGCACTTTTCACAGCATTATACCGAGGAGCGTGATGGATTTCGCGCTGGACAAACACTCTAATCACGGACGATCAGTCAGGAACAGCATTGCCCAGAGCGGCTAATGCCTTTACGTCCAGCATTGACACTCGTTTATCAACTTGCTTAATCAGGCCCGCCCCGACCAGCTCGTTGAGGGTACGAATAAAGCTTTCGTAGGTGGTGCCCGCATAGGCAGCCATGGCCTGCCGCGTCAATACAACGTTGATCGATCCTGTTACGTCCAAACCAAATTTGTGCTGTAGCATGAGCAGCGTCTCCGCCACCTGCCCTTTGACATCCATCAAGGCCAGATTACGCATTCGTTTCTCGGCTTCCTGTAGTGCATTGGCGTAAAACTTCATCAGGGCGTACGTCAACTGTTGATGCGCCTGAACGAACAGCTCAAAAAACGACATGGTGTTTTCGGCGTATCAAGCCAGCTTGCAGAAAAAACACGTTCCGGCAGAAACATCTTTCGGTTAGACAGGGGCTTCGAAACCGGCTTGTCTCCTATAAGCGAATGAAGACAGACAAACTAACTTTCCTTCCTTAAAACAGGTTTGTTTGTCGTCAACTAGCGCTTCGCATTTCTGATGGCTATCTCAGTAGCAAATAATTTTGCCCAGGTACGAAAAGGAGCAATAGCGCTGCTGGAATTCATATTGTTTAGCAATAGCTACATTGCCCTATGCGCTGTCATAATGTGTCACATGACGGCCCTGCTTTTTCACAAGAAGCTACCGGCTTTTTTCTTGCCGTTTTTATTCTTGGCAACCCTGAGCAGTTATGCCTTCCACTGGTATCTGACGCCTACTACAGCAGAGCTAACGGAGCGAAATCAGTGGAACAAACGGCATAAATCGCTTTTGTTGGTCATCGGTATTGGGGCGGCTTTGCTGAGTCTGGTGTTGCTGAGTCAGTTATTACGTTATCTCCATTACTTCATTCCGGTTGTGGTGGCTACCCTGCTTTACACAGCACCCAAGATCGATTACCAGCCGTTTCGGTATCTACGTCGCGTTGCCATTCTTAAAACGACGTATCTGGCGCTGGTCTGGACTTTCGTTACGGCGGTTCTTCCCGTATTGCTGGAGTCTTCTGGCTGGACAAGCACCCTGACCGTTTGGACGATTAACCGGTTTTTGTTCATCTACTGCATCTGCTTCTGGTTCGACTACCGGGATCGGGAGGAGGACAAACAATCAAAATGGCTTACGCTGGTATCCAGAATGAGTCAGCAGCGGGCAATCAATGTGTTTTACGGGATTGCTGGCTGTTTTGTGCTATCACTGATTATCCTCTTAGCCCATGGTATGCCGTTCGGGTGGATTTTGTGCTTAGGTATACCAATGCTTATTCTGGTAGGGTCTTTACGGTATATGCCGGTATGGCGGTCTGACTACTGGTATTACGTTTACCTGGACGGCTTACTAATGCTCCCGGGTTTGTTATACTGGATAAGTTGGCAAGCCGTTTTCTGAGTATCGGCCGCAGAACCAATCTTCACCAACCCTGGCGTATATCTTTCTTACCCTGTCCCATGAAAAAACCTCGCCTAACTTCCTCTCAACTGATTATCCTGATCTTGTTAGGTGTGCTTTTCGGGTTTGAGTCACTCTATATGTTTAGCACACTATCAACCTGGTGGCAACTGTTGCAGCGGGCTATTCACCGGCTTGATCATGCCTATCTGGCAAGTGCTTTCTAATTCACGCGCATTAAAAATAAAAGCCAGCGGCATCGGATGTGCCGCTGGCAGACTAACGTATCACTGGCTTTTACTTCTATCCAGCCAAAGCAGAAACTGGATTACTGCAAATTCTCGTCTTCGCGACTATTGAACGTATCGCCCTGGCTCATATCGCCGGTACGGAGACCTTTTTTAAACCAGTACACCCGTTGCGCCGAGGAACCGTGCGTGAATGCATCCGGCACAACCCGCCCCTGCGTCCGCTCCTGGATTTTATCGTCGCCGATGGCGTTGGCCGCCGTCAGCGCTTCCTCTACGTCGTTCTCGTTGATCGAAATACTCTGCCCTTGCGCGTGGTGTGCCCACACACCTGCGTAGAAATCGGCCTGTAGCTCCAGTCGCACCGACAGCTTGTTGTAGTCGCGCTGACTCATTTGCTCCCGCGCCTGGTTCACTTTATTCATGATGCCCAGCTCGTCCTGGACGTGGTGACCGATCTCGTGAGCGATGACGTAGGCCATAGCAAACTGACCGGGGGCCTGAAACCGTCGGCTGAGCTCGTCATAGAATGATAAATCGATGTATACTTTTTTGTCGAGTGGGCAGTAGAAGGGTCCCATCTCCTGCTGAGCCGTCCCGCAGCCCGACGACGTTACACCCCGGAACATCACCAGCGTAGGGTCATTGTATTGCTCGCCTTTATCAGCGAAGATTTTCCCCCAGACATCCTCGGTACTAGCCAGTACTTTTCGGGTAAAGGCAGCCGCTTCGTCGTCGTGTTGCGGTCCAGTGGGCGCCTGCGACGTGGTCTGCGTCTCGTCGGTCTGCTGGGTTAAAACCTGCGACGGATCTCCGCCCAAGAACATATAAAGCAGCGCAATGATAACCGTACCAATACCGCCACCAACGACTAATCCACCACCGCCACCACCCCGGCGGTCATCAACATTATCGCTTTCGCGTCCTCCGATCCAACGCATAGTTTTTCGTTGTTAATAATCCGTTTTTGGTTGAATTACTGTTTTCGGAGGCAAAGTGTTTAATCCAGCCCTTATTCTCAACTATAGAATCGACCTTAAGCGTACCCAGCCGCTGTCTGATCCAGCTCAACCGGTAGCAAATCGGCCCTGGGAGCATCGCAGGTTGAACAGCTATACGTAGCGGGCAGCTCTTCGAACGGCGTTCCCGCCGGAACCCCCTGCCGTTCGTCCCCATACTGCGCGTCGTAGATGGTGAAGCAGTGTAGACACTGGTGAACGATGGGTTGAGCAGTGGGAATAAGCTCTGCTTTTTCGGCTTCCGGCTCAAGTTGTCCCAGTTCCTTCCCAGCCAGCCGGGTGTTGTATTTTCGACTCAGCAGCCGGAGCTGGTTAGGAACGTGAATCTTGAACAGCCCTTTCTCAAACAGATGATACGTCCGACTATTGGGGTTGAAATTGTCGGTAAAATACAGGTCGTACACGCTCAGCAGGGCCAGCTGCCCGATGCGCAGCAACGGTCGACGGCGCACGAGTACCGAGCCAAAGACTTCCGACTTGGGCCGCGTCTGCACGCCAAAGCACAAGCCAAACGTACGGACATCGTACCGCTGGAAATAGCGCACAATATAGTTTTTGAGTTGCGCTCCCTCGTCGTCGTGGTCTTCCGTCTGCCAGGCCAGTTCGTTGGCCGCGTGCCGAACGTTAATATCGTGTTTGCCCAATACGTAAGACCAGGCCGCCCGATCTTTCTCTTCGATTCCTTTGACGATGAGCGATTTCCAGGGCGTAATACACAACTCGCCAATACGCGTTTTCAAACACAGGGTGCAGACATCCAGCAGAAAAGCGATCGAGAATTGCTCGGATCGCCGATACAGGCCCAGCCACGACCGCTGCCCGTACCGGTTGAATCCTTCGTAGTAGGGCAGCGAAAACTCGGGTAGTTCAACGTCCTGCGTAGCGGGTTGGGTGATGAACGACTGCGCCGACGTAACCACCGAATACAGCAGCGTTTCGTTCTGAAATTCCTGGTCCAGCAGCGTAGTTTCTACCGCCTGCGCCAGTCGGCCCAGGTCGTTCGTATACACTAAATCCGGCCAGCGAAAGAGCGTATTACGTTGCTTCGGCCGAACGTAGAGATACCAGAAATGCGGCTCGGACGAAGCGATAAAATTCAGGTTTCCAGTAAAAAAGGGCGTAAAGCTCTGGTTACTATCGGAGATATTGACTTTCAGTCGCGGCTGATAATCGAACTGATCCAGCACAGTATGATACTCTCCTTCCCGCAGCCAGTCGCCCGTGCGAAATACGTCTTCCCCGCAGTACGAACTGATGATGTTGGGGTGCTGCTCCGTGTTTACTTCGTACGGTATCTGGTGCGTTTTCAGGTCTTTCTTCAGGAATGGCATATCCTCGTAGTGCACCGTCATCAGCAACTGCTGACGGGCACCGAAGCGAACCTGCCGCACCTTGGCTTCGTACGCCAGCAACAAGACCTGCTGCAACGCCCCCGGCGACACAATGCCTCCGGGTAGGTTGACTTTCAGTGTGTAGTAATCGCGCATATCTAAAGAGCGAAAGAGTGAAGGAGTGAAAGTGCGAATAAGCCGAACGGTACCAATCCGAGGATATCACTCTTTCGCTCTTTATCTCTTTCGCTCATTTTTTCTAATAAGCTCCGCACTTCCGGGCGGCAGGAGCCGCAGCCGGTACCGGCCCCTGTTTTTTGACAGAGCTGTTGAAAATCAGTGCAGCCCGCCTGGATGGCGCGTTCCAGGTTACCCTGCCCCACCGTGTTGCAGGAACAAACCAGCTTACCCTCCACCGGCTCGGCCTTCTGGCTGGAACGCAGTAGTTGTAAGCGCTTTTCAGACAGCTCAATGCCGTTCGCAATCAGATCGCGGAATTCCAGAAATTCGTTTTTATCGCCAATCAAAATGGCACCCACCAGTTTGTCCCGGTGCACAATACACTTCTTGTAGTAACGCCGGGCCTTGTCGATAAAGACGATTTCTTCGTAGTCGCTGCTGCCCACGGGTATCTCGGCCATACCCAGGCTACAGAGGTGCAGCCCTTCCATTTTCAGGATGTTCATCGACAGGCTCCCCCGGTAGGGCTGCGAAACATCACCCGCCAGAAACCGGGCTGCTACGTCGGCCTGCTGCTCGGCGGCTAACGTAATACCCCACATCTGGCCGTTCCACTGCGCGATTTCGCCCATCGCAAAAATATCCGGGTCGGAGGTTTGCAGGTAATCGTTCACAATGACGCCCCGGTTACAGGCTAGCCCCGTCGAGCGAGCCAGGTCAATATTGGGCGTTGTTCCGATGGCCAGTACTGCCACCTGACAGGCAAGCTTTTTGCCCGATTTCAGTTGTACCCCTTCCAGACGCTCCTGCCCGTTAAACATCTGAATTTCTTCGTTGAAGTAAATCTCGATGCCCCGGTCCAGCAACTCCTGGTACAGCAAATCGCTGGCCAGCGTATCGAGTTGGCGCTCCATAAACCGCCCCGAGCGATGAATAAGCGTGATCCGCACCCCGATCTCCCGCAGGGAAGCGGCCAGTTCCAGCCCTAGCAGCCCACCGCCCACGACAACGGCCTGTGGGTCTTTCTGGTCCAGGAACGGCAGGAGTGAATCAGCGTCCAGCCGCGAACGCATGTTGAATAGTCCCGGCAGACGCGGTACGGTCCGGGGCATGAAGGCGCTGCTGCCCGTTGCCAGAATCAGTTTGTCATAACTATGTTCTACACCGTTGCTATCGACCACCACTTTCGCCTGCCGGTCGACGTGGTTAATACTGACCCCTTTGTGAACAACGATATTAGCCTCCTCAAACTGGTCTTCGCGCAGTTTGACCAGTTGCTCCCACGACTGCGAGCCGCTGATGTAATCGGGCAGCATCACCCGGTTGTAGAACGGGTAAATTTCTTTGGAAAAGACGTGAATCTCGTCTTCGGCGGTGGCGTTATCCACCCGTAGCGACCGATACGTATTGATAAAGCCCAACCCCGCCGACCCTGCCCCAATGACAATGATTTTTTCGACTGGCTTGCGATACAGCGTTACCTCAACGGCGGTGAATTTAAAATCCGGCTCTTTGGAGCGGGGATCGATCAGGTTATTCGTCAGGTTGTTCGCCCGGTTCAGGTTGCTGGTGGTGGGATTGCCTGTCAGTTGCTTGCCCCAGTGCATGGGCAAAAAACAAAGACCGGGTCGTACGTCGTCGGTTAGTTGCGCTTTCACCCGCACCTCCCCCCGGCGACCTTGCACAATCACCAACTGCCCATCCTGAATTCCCCGCGACTGGGCGTCGACGGGATGAAGTTGTAAGAACGGTTGCGGAATGTGCTGGTTCAACTTGGCCACACGTCCCGTTTTGGTCATCGTATGCCATTGGTCCCGAATCCGGCCGGTCGTCAGCACCAGCGGAAAATCAGCATCCGTTGGCTCCGACGTATTCCCGTCCGGCACCGCGTGAATCTGCGCCCGTTTGTTGGCCGTGTAAAACTGATGATCGGTAAAGAGCCGTTTCGTCCCTATCGACGTAACGCTTTTCTCCTCTCCTCCACTCCTCCTTTCCTGCCCTGTAAAGGGCCACTGAATGGTTCGTTTCTGCTTCAGCAACTCGTAACTAACGCCCGTTACGTCCACGTTGGTACCGGCTGTAATTCGGGTGTACTCCTGGTACACCTCCGATGCGCTGACGTAGTTGAACGCTTCGTCAAAACCCATTTTCTGCGCAAACCGCCAGATGATTTCGGCATCGGGTAATACCTCGCCGGGTCCGTCGAGCACCTTGGGGAGGTACGCAATCCGGCGTTCGGCGTTAGTCATTGTCCCTTCCTTTTCCAGCCAGGCAGCTGCGGGCAGCACCACGTCGGCAAATTGTACCGTATCAGCTCGATTCGATACGTCCTGCACGACAACGTAACGAGCCTTTCGAAGGGCTTTTTCGACCGCGTTCACGTCGGGCATACTGACCAGCGGATTGGTGTTGATGATCCAGATGGCTTTCAGCCGACCGTCCTCCATCGCTTCAAACATCTCGGTCGCGGTCAGGCCGGGTTTGGCGGCAATATTGACCGGGCTCTGCCAGAAGGCTTCCACCTCGGCGCGGTGAACCGCATTCGTTACGTCGCGGTGAGCGGGGAGTACGTTGGCCAGTCCACCCACTTCGCGACCGCCCATCGCATTGGGCTGCCCCGTCAGTGAAAAAGGCCCGTTACCGGGTGTGCCGATGCGCCCCGTGATCAGGTGCAGGTTAATCAGCGACAAGTTCTTGTTCACACCCACCGCAGACTGGTTCATGCCCATCGTCCAGAGGGACAGGAAGCCCGTCGATTGGCCAATTAGATCAGCCGTTTGCGCAATCAGATCAGCTTCGATACCGCACAGATCAGCGGCTTCGGACACCGTCCGTTGCATCACCTGCGCCCGGTACGCCAGGAAGCCATCGGCGTGATCGGCGATAAAGTCGTGGTCGATGTAGTTTTTCTCGATCAGCAACCGGCCAATGGCGTTGTTGAGCACAATGTCAGTGCCGGGCCGGATCGGTAAATGCAGATCCGACGAGCGAGCCGTATCCGTCCGGCGCGGGTCGACGCAGATGATTTTTACGTGTGGATTGGCCGCTTTGTGGGCTTCGATTCGTCGCCACAGAATGGGATGGCACCAGGCTGGGTTGGCCCCTTGTACGTAAAACAGGTCGGCTTCTTCAATGTCATCGTAACAAACCGGCACCGAGTCCTCGCCCAGTGACAGCTTGTAGCCAACCACCGCCGAGCTCATGCACAGCCGGGAGTTGGTATCGATGTTGTTTGAGCCAATAAAGCCTTTGATCAGCTTATTGACCAGGTAATACTCCTCCGTCAGGCACTGCCCCGATACGTAAAACGCGACGGAGTCAGGCCCGTATTTCTGAATCAGCGTCCGGAAAACGGCGGCTGTCCGCTCTAGGGCCGCATCCCAGCTCACCCGCTGCATGGGCATCGATCGACTGAGCCGCATCTGCGGATACAGCAACCGGTCGGACTGATCCATAACGGTGTAATGCAGGTTCATCCCCTTCGAGCAGAGCATGCCCCGGTTAGACGGATGCGCCTTGTCGCCCTCCAGCGTCAACTGTCCATTCGCTTCCTGTTTGACCACGATTCCACAGCCAACACCACAATAACAACAGGTCGTTTGATGCATAAAAAGGGGGAGGAAAGGAGGAGGAAGGAGAAAAGCAAGCGGAAACGTGTTTGTGCATCAACGAATTCCTTTCGTTCTTCTTCCCCCTCCCCCTTTCCTCCTTAGTTTAATTGCAATTCATTTTCATGCTGTGCCGGTTCGGCTACCGCCGACTTACCAAAATTGACCAGGAACAGCAGCAGCCCGACGACCGCGATGGCGCAGCCGATGTAGAGAAAGGCCTGTCCGTAGGTGATCGACTGCGATTTGAACAGGAAGCCCATCAGCATACCGCCCAGGTTACCACCCGCGCCAACCACGCCCGAGATAATCCCGACGGCTTTGGGGTTGACAAACGGTACGATGGAATACGTACTGCCGTTCGACATTTTCAGGAACAGGGCGAACGAGATCATCGCCAGGATCGCCATCGGCAGGTTACCCGCCTGCGCGAACAGCATGATGCCGATACCTTCCAGCAACAGCATACCAGCCAGCAGAACACCCTTGCCCCGCATACCATATTTTCTGCCTATCCGGTCGGCAATGATCCCCCCTAGGGCACGGGCGAAGATGTTCATGAAGCCGAACAGCATGGCCCAGAAACCCGCTTCGGTTTCTTCCATTTTGAAATTATCGAAGAAGTAGAGGGCAGCAACGCCATCGAACGTAATTTCCATCCCGAAGCAGCAGGCATACGCCAGCGCTAGTGCCCACACCCGCGTATCGGCGCAGGCTTTCCAGAAACTAACCGACTCGCCTTTGGTAGCTGCGTGCCCGATGTCTTCGTAGTTGCCGTTGGGTGTATCGGTCGTAAATCGGTAATATAGGAACGCCATCACGAGCATCATCACGCCCGGCACGACCATCGCCATTCGCCAGGCTTCGGGCTTGGTATAGCCGAACCCAACGATAGCGGCCATGATCAGGGGCATGGCCAGCTGCGTGATACCGCCCCCCAGGTTGCCCCAGCCACCCGCTACGGCGTTGGCTGTTCCTTTGATGTTCGGCGCGAACATCATCGAGGTATGGAACTGCGTGATCACGAACGAGGCCCCAATGGTACCAATTGCCAGCCGGAACAGCAGAAATGCCGTGTAGTCGTGGGCCAGCCCCACCAGCATAACCGGTAGCGAACCCAGCACGAGCAGCGCCGTATAGGTTTTGCGCGGACCCCACGTATCGCAGAGCTTACCGATAATCAGGCGGGCAAAGATCGTGGCCGATACAGCCGCGATGATGGTGTTTCCTACCTGTGGTTTGGTCAGGTTCAGGTCGGCGCGGATGGCAGGCATCAGCGGAGCCAAGCCGAACCAGCCGAAGAAGCAAACAAAGAAGGTTAACCACGTAATGTGAAAGGTCCGCATCTGTACACCACGGAAACTAAAGATATTGAGCGACTCAAGCGGTTTGTTCGTTGTCATGGTTCGTATGGTAATGAATGTGTATAGCTTTTCCGGGAAGAAGCGGGAAAGCAGTTCGTCGTATGTGTTTTCAGGGATCAGGCCGTTACTTGCCAGCGGCTGGTTTGACGTAGAAAAAGTCCGGGCGGATATTGATCATCAGGTAGGCCCACTGCCCGGTTTTATCCTTTTGGTCCATGGTTCCCTGTTTGCTGTATTCCAGGCTGTTAGTCCCTTTCAGGACTGAATAACCAAACTCTACGGCCGTGAACCGGTTGAGCGCATAGGTTGCCGTGAAGTCGTATTCCATACCCAGTTTCGAATCCAGCAAGGCACCGGTTGGTGCGTCGGCCATCCGGTTGTAGGTTGGGGCGGCCAAAGCAAAATAGTGCACGTCCAGCCCCGTGGTCAGGCGGCTACCCGTGTACTTGAATTTCAGGAACGCATCTTTCAGACCACCCGCTGGCGAGCCCGTCCCGGCGTAGAAGTAATCCATGTAGCCCCAGAATTTGTGGGGCGTGCCGTAGAGCGGGTCAAACCGGCTCGTCTGCCCACTCTGGATCGTTGTCGCGTTGTTACCCGACACCACTTCGTAGCCCGGCCCGACGCTTAGTGGCCCTCGTTGCACCATGAAGTTGGCTCCATAGTGGTACGCATTTTTGATGGCGAGCCCATCACGGTCTTTGCCGCTCTGGCCGTAGGCAAACGTCTGCCACTGCACTTTACCGAACCGGGACGATTCTTTTCCCAGCAGTCCGGTCAGCATTCCGCCGTAGGTCACACGGGAGTTTACGCCCGCTATGTCGTAACGGCGCCCATATACGTAACCCTGCGTTGCACTACCCAGTGAGTCGCTCCGGTATTTCTGAAAGTCATCTTTGAAGACCAGCGCTGAAAATTTTGTTGCGCCGAACTTCCGGGTCAGATACAGCATCTGAAATGCTTTGAACTGCTGATTCTGACCATTGGTGCTGAGGGGCGTTGCCAGTACGGGCGCGCCCCCTTTGCCGCTCGTCGGGACAAAACCGGCTGGGATAGCCAGCGTTACGTTCTTGCTTGACAAGGCAGACGCCGGGGCATTGCCAGCCGTGTAATACGTACCTACTACGCCGAACGCATCGGTATTCTGGTTGAAACCAGCGCCCAGGTCAACGGCCCAGCCATGATGCTGTGCTTTCAGGAGGGCTGCATCGAACCGACGGCCCTGCTGGAGCCAGTCCAGGTTGCCGATCAGGCGGGAGTCATCGTAAACCATTTCCTGCCGCCCGATTTTCAGCGACAGATTCTGAAGAGGTTTGAACTTGATGGTTGTATCGGCACTGTTAGCCAGCGTAATTTCGGCCCAGGCTTCGTGCACCATCAGCCGGTTCCCGTCGGCGTTATTGATCGTGGCCGCATCCTGTCCCCAGACGCGTACATCCTGCACGGCGGTCTGGAACGTAATGCGGTCCCATTTGTAGTTGAAGGTGAGCCGCGCCCGCTGCGACGTAAAAAAGGCCGACGGGCTGTCTTTAGGAGCCAGGTTTCCGAATCCGTCCCGCAGTTCGGTTCGGGTACGGAGCTGGCCCACCAGCGAGTATTGAGCAAAGAGTTCTGCACTGGCGGCAAAGGAAAATCCGCAGAGCAGCACTGATCGAATTAAAGATCGTCTCATACGTGTACGCTACTGTTGGTGATGGTTGCGAATAGGCAGTATACGAACAGGGATACCCAGACTTGGGTAAACAACGGGTGGTTGCCCGAACGAAGCAGGGATGGATAAGGCCGGGTAAAGACAGGCGATAAAGCCCCGGCAGGAGACGGTAGTCGGTTGTATTACGTACTTTTTTTCATTTCCTTTGATGCGTTTATGTGATGCATAGACAACCCCAAATGAGCCGGTCCAAAGGTGCCCCCACACCGGACCGGCTTTTTTATCAGCAGGTCAGCGTCAGGCTTTCCGCGTACGCCACGACATAGTCGGGATGCAGCGTAACCACCTCGCCGATGACAAGCACCGCAGGCGCCCCCACGCGCTGCGCTGCCACCAAAGCCGGCATTTCCCAGACCTGCCCTACCACGCACCGCTCATCGGCACGTATTCCGTTTTGTATAACCGCCATCGGCAAATCACCCCGACCCTGCTGGTTATACAGCGCGCATAATTCATCTAGTTTATTGAGTCCCATCAGGACAACGACAGTCGCGTTCGACTGGACAGCCAGTTGTAGATCAGCCGATAATTCGCCGTGCCGGGTTGTGCCGGTAATCACCCAGAAACTCTCGCTGATGCCCCGGCAGGTAACCGGTATGCCCTGCGAGGCCGGAACGGCAATACAACTGGAAATGCCCGGAATAACCATGCTTGGAATTCCGTGCTGCCGGGCGTACTCGCATTCTTCGTAGCCCCGCCCAAATACGTAGGAGTCTCCGCCTTTCAGCCGAATTACGTGCCCATACATCCGGGCCAGCTCAACAATCATCTGATTGATGGTGTCCTGCGAGGCCGATGGCTTACCCGCCCGTTTGCCTACGTATAGCTTAAGGGCTTGCTCGGGCGCGAAATCCAGCAGCGTACTCGTCGCCAGGTCGTCGTACAAAACAACATTTGCCTGCTGTAATGCTCTGATTCCTTTTAGCGTAATCAGTTCATCGTCGCCTGGCCCCGCGCCAACCAGTGTAAGTCTCGGCTGCACATTCATAGTCAGCAATCGTTTAGTAGAATAATACTATTTCACTACTATCGATAGTTGACTCTTACTACTACCTATCGACGGATCAAAGCTATAGGTAAAATTTGTTAAATCAAGTTTTAATTAGATAAAAATTCTGTTTTTATAATTTTTTACAAATTTTAATCTAGGAATTGCAAAAAACTCATTTTAGCTTTGAAGACCCCAAAACGTCTTACAAGCACTATAATCCCCCAAAAAGTCAACACGATAACCGGTATTTTTATAAAACTGTAGTTATAAACAACTATGCAACCTAGAACAAACACCAACATCGTCGTTATTGGAAATGGCATGGTCGGCTACAAATTCTGTGAGAAGCTGCTGGCAAAAAATAAAACTGGACAGCCCTTATCGATTACCGTTTTTGGGGAAGAACCTCGGGTAGCTTACGATCGGGTTCACCTGAGTGCCTACTTTGCGGGGAAGACAGCCGATGACCTGACGATGGCACCTGAGCAGTGGTACCATGACAATAACATTCGACTGTATTTAACCGATCCAGTTGTCGATATCGACCGCGATCAGAAAACCGTTCGCTCCCACCACGGCGTAGTTGCTCCTTACGATTATCTGATTTTGGCAACTGGTTCCGGGGCATTTGTGCCGCCAATGGCCGGGGTCGAAAAGGATGGGGTTTTTGTATACCGGACCATCGAAGACCTCGATATGATCCAGTCGTACGCCCGCACCGCACGCCGGGGAGCCGTGTTGGGTGGTGGGCTGCTGGGGCTGGAAGCGGCCAAAGCACTGTTGGATCTGGGGCTGGAGGAAGCGCACGTGGTCGAGTTTGCCCCGCGTCTGATGCCCCGCCAGATTGATGACGCTGGCTCCGGTATTCTGCAACGGCAACTGGAATCGCTGGGCCTCACGATTCACTTGTCGAAAAGTACCCAGGAAATCACGGGCGACACTGTTATCACCGGCATGCAGTTTGCCGACGGGTCGCGGCTGGACGTGGACATGCTGGTTGTTTCGGCGGGTATTCGGCCGCGTGACGAACTGGCCAAAGCCGCCGGTCTGGACACCCACCCACGCGGGGGTATCCTGACCGATAATCAACTCCGTACATCGGACTCATCGATTTTTGCCATTGGTGAGTGCGCCATCGTGCACCACATGATCTACGGACTGGTGGCCCCTGGCTACGAAATGGCCGACGTGGTGGCCGCGCAGCTCCTGGGCGAAACAAAGGAATTCAAACCCTTCGACATGTCGACCAAGCTAAAACTGATCGGCACCGACGTAGCGTCCTTTGGTGATCCCTTCGCGGCAGAACCTGCCTGCCGTACCGTTGTGTACGAAAACCGGGCGAAAGGCATTTACAAGCGAATCAACGTCAGTTCGGATGGGAAGCACCTCCTGGGCGGCATTCTGGTGGGCGACGCCGAGCAGTATAACATGCTACTGCAAACCTGTAAGAATCAGACTATTCTCCCCCCCGACCCCGAAGACGTGATTCTAGGGTCTCGCGGGGGCGAAGAAGGAGGTGCAGCGGGCATCATGAGCCTGCCCGACGATGCCTTGATCTGCTCCTGCGAAGCCATTACGAAGGCCATGCTCTGCCACGAAATTGGCGAGAATGGCCACCATACCATTGATGCGCTCAAGAAAGCAACCAAAGCCTGTACGGGCTGCGGAGGATGTACACCGATGGTCAAAGACATGATCCAGGGCGTACTGAAAACCCAGGGCGTATACGTACGTAACGTCCTCTGCGAGCACTTCGACTATACTCGCCAGGAACTACTGGACCTGGTAAAAATGAACGGCCTCAAAACATACAGCGACGTATTGAACACGTTCGGCAAAGGCGATGGCTGCGAAGGCTGTAAACCGGCGGTTGCATCTATTCTGGCGAGTCTCTGGAACGAGAACATCCTCAAGAAGGACCGGGCCACGATTCAGGATTCAAACGACCGTTTCCTGGCCAATATCCAGCGGGGCGGTACGTATTCTGTCGTGCCCCGCATAGCCGGTGGGGAAATCACGCCCGAAAAGCTGATCGTTATCGGGCAGGTCGCGCAGAAATACGGACTCTACACCAAAATCACCGGTGGTCAGCGGATCGACTTATTTGGGGCGCACGTCGGTGATCTGCCCAAGATCTGGGAAGAACTGATTGCCGCTGGTTTCGAGAGTGGTCATGCCTACGGCAAGTCGTTACGTACTGTCAAGAGTTGCGTCGGCACGACCTGGTGTCGCTTCGGGGTGCAGGATTCTGTTACGTTCGCCATCGAACTCGAAAACCGGTACAAAGGTCTACGCTCTCCCCACAAGCTGAAGTCGGGGGTATCAGGCTGCACGCGGGAGTGCGCCGAAGCGCAGACCAAGGATTTCGGCATCATTGCCACGGAGAAAGGCTGGAACGTATACGTGTGCGGCAACGGCGGAGCGAAGCCACAACATGCTCAGCTGCTGGTGTCAGACGTGGATAAGGAAACCTGCGTCAGATACCTCGATCGCTTCCTGATGTTTTACGTCCGCACGGCAGATCCCCTGACCCGTACGGCTACCTGGCTCAACAAGATGGAAGGCGGCATGACTTACCTAAAGGCCGTGGTGATTGATGACGTACTAGGCATTGCCAACGATCTGGAGCGCGAAATGCAGTTGATCGTTGACACGTACCACTGCGAGTGGAAGGAAGTGGTTGAAAATCCTGAACTACGGAAACGCTTCACGCACTTCGTCAACGCCCCCGAGCAGAAGGACCCAACTGTCGCTTTTGAATCCATGCGCGATCAGGTTCGCGTTCAGGAATGGAGCTAACTGAATCAACCACCCAAAAAACGCTTTAGTATCATGGAAACACTGGTCGAAAAAACAGAACTTATCTGGCACGTTGCCTGCCGGGTCGATGATATTCCCGAAGACGGCGGGGCCTGTGCCCTCATCGAAGGTCGACAGATTGCCATCTTCAACTTTACCCGGCGGGGCGAGTGGTACGCCACTGATAATGAGTGCCCACACCGCCATCAGATGGCCCTGTCCCGGGGTATGATTGGCAGCCAGGGTGACGAACCCAAGGTAGCCTGCCCGTTTCACAAACGCACGTTTTCACTCCAAACGGGCCAGTGCCTGACCGGCGACGATTACCAGATCGCGACGTTTCCCGTAAAAATTGTCGATGAGATGGTGTATATTGGGATTTGAGATACTGGTTGAGCGATCTACCCAAACTAGTTTCCAACTCCCTGTCGCGTCTTTCTGAAGTCGAGCCGTCCCCAAATCGCATCAGGTCTGGGCGATGGGGTGTATGCAAGATAACTTCAGACAGTTATGAATCAACTCGATCAACAGGTAGCTCGCCGGTTAACACGGTTCTACGTAATGGCCCTTACGGTCATTGCCCTCTTGTTAATCAGCGGGCTCCTGTTTTTCCGGTACGTTATCCGAAACCACTACGGCGACAGTCGTGTCGTCAACATCGCTGGTCGCCAGCGAATGCTCAGCCAGCGGCTTACTAAACTGTCGTTGCTACGTTCGCAGAACATTCCCACGTCTGATACGGTCTCCTTTACTTCACTGCTCAGCCTCTGGCAGAAAACCCACGTTCAGCTCCAGCAGGGTACCCTCCAGCCCGAAAAAGATTACACCATCCGCCGGAGCCCAGCCCTGGACAGTATGTTCGCGGCCATTGAGCCGTCATTTCAGTCACTAGCCCTCGGTTTTAGTCAGATCAACAATCCGGTTTCGACAGCAGCCCAACGTAACGAAGCACTTCAGAACATTCTTCAGCACGAACTGGCGTACGTCCTGCGCATGAACGACATCGTGTATCAGTTCGACGCCGAAAGTCTGGAACGGGTTAAAGCGCTTGAGCGCATCGAGTTTTTTCTGACGCTGGCCGCTCTGCTGACCCTGCTCATCGAAGGCTACTTCATTTTCCGGCCCGTGGTCAACTACACCCAGAACGTTGTTCGGCGGCTCGGCAAGTCCGAACGAAACTTGCGTCAGTCCAACAAACGATTGGAGATCACGAATCATGCGCTGGAAGAAACCAACCGCAGTCTGGTTTTCACCAACCAGAAGCTCGTTGAGACGCAAAACGAACTACTGAAAACCACCGAAGAAAAATACCGACTGCAACTGGCCGAAAGCCTCGTTCGGGCGGCTGCTCTGCTGGAAGGCCAGGAAGAAGAACGACGCCGGTTTGCCCGGGAACTGCACGACGGTATCGGGCAGATGCTGACGGGACTTAAGCTACACGCGGAAAAACTAAAATCAGGTTTCCCACTGGACGAGAAGCAGCGAGTAAGGGCCGAAGAAGTATGCGACCTGATCTACGATACCATTCAGACCACACGTCAGGTTGCGTATAATCTCATGCCATCCGTGCTGAGTGATTTCGGTCTGCAATCAGCGCTGAAACTACTGGCGGATCAGACAACCAGGGCTTCTGGAATCGACATTATTTTCGACAGTGACGAGTCGATGAAACGGCTTACGCCCGCCACCGAAATCGGCTTGTACCGAATTGCCCAGGAAGCGTTGCACAACGCCGTTAAATACGCAGCAGCGCAGCAGATCCGCATTCAATTGCACATCGACCGCCAAAAAATTACCCTGGCAGTAACGGACGATGGCAAAGGCTTTGCGGTAAAAATGCCCAAGAACGAGCAACAACTTTCGATCAGCAAGGGGCTTGATAACATGCATACCCGGGCGCGGCTACTGAACGGCGAACTGATTATTACGTCCCGGATCCGCAAAGGGACCAAAGTCCTTGTACGGGTTCATCATCCACTTATTCCAAACTGACCCATGGCAATACGTATTCTTATTACCGATGATCATTCCGTTGTGCGAAAAGGAATCCGGACCCTGCTGGAGGACGAGGATGATATGGAAATTATGGGCGAGGCTGCCGATGGCGATGAAGCTCTTACGATGTTGGCCAACGCCCAGCCGGACGTATTGCTGCTCGATATTACCATGCCCCGTATGTCAGGCATTGACGTATTGAAGCAGGTCTCCCAGGAGTATCCGTCGATGCATACGCTTATGTTCAGTATGCATAACAACCCGGATTATATCATCAAATCGGTGCAGTACGGAGCAGCTGGTTACCTGCTGAAGGATACGAGTCAGGATGAAATTTTACGTGCCGTACGCACAGTGACCAAAGGCGATTTGTATTTCCCGCCTTCGGCCTCTTCCATTATCATCAAGCACTTCCGAACGGCCACTTCCCTGGTTGACAGCGAAGAAGTAAACAACGAGTTCCCATCTGGTATCTGGAACCGAATTACGTCCCGGGAATCGCAGATCCTGGATTGTCTGATCAACGGCATGAGCAGCCCCGAAATAGCCCGTCATTTTGGTGTCAGCGCCAACACGGTTGCGAACCAGCGGGCCAGTATCATGCGCAAAGCCAACGTCAAAAATATCGTTGATCTGATTCGGCTGGCCCTAGCGGACAGGAAACGTTGATCGATAGATGATCTTTTAGAAAAGCTTTTTTACAGAAGAAAACACTCAGTTGGACTATTTACACTTAACTGGTAAAGAACCATTTAACTTCTCTAACCGCGGCATAACTGCGTCGAATAGAGTATATTGGTATTAGCAGCTGTTGCCTGCATTGCGCTTGGTACGTAAAGCGGTATTATAAGGCGTGAACGTCAGCATTTAACCGGCATTTCAAACCAGACCCGTGGAGCGGTCAGGGCGGTTCGCGATCTAACAATCGTCAGATTCACCAATCAATTTTCCTTTGCCAATAAACGCAGGCAAAACACCACTCACAATCATAGAAAAGTCTAACTGTGATCACTAATCAACACATTGAAAATAGCTTACCCCTGTTGACTTACCCAGTGAATCCGCTAGTGAGAGCCCCTGACCTTTACTAGCTAATTGATGTAAGGTATTCTGATCAATATGAGTCCAGGAACAACGAGGACCACTACCCGGATCAGCTTCTAACCGGATTATTTGCTCAGCCTTGCTATACCAAAGAATATGGCGCACCATAGGGTTTGAACCTACTACTGGGTTTGGATGGGTAAACGTGAAGGCGACCTTTTCGTATTTGCTGTTTGACAACTCATCATACCGGTCAGCCAAATAGGTTAGTGCCTTGTGTTCAGCAATAGAACGGCTGGTAAACGTGCCTAGATTGTAATAAGGCCCAACGCCCGCCAGGTCACAACTCGGTAGGCTGATGATTATTAATAAGAACGTAATAATTGTGTAAGGGGAGCGCATATTGATTAACTGTTTAGGTAGCAGACCCAAAATTCCCTTGTGTGGTTGTGACAGGAATAAACCAGTTATCTACAGGTAATACCTTAGCCCAGGTTTGAACTAGCTAATGCGTTATCCATCTCAGTAAACGCTCCCCTGGAAGAACGAGCGTTCAAGTCATTAGTAACTTTGTGATAAGCCTAGCTGGGACTATAATATAATAAAACCAATGATTTGTTGGAGCTAACGACCTAATGGGACCAATCGACAAACTTTGTCTCTACTGACCAGTTAGGCTAATGAAGCTAACCACTAGATAAACTAGGAAAAATAGTATCACTACTGACTTTATCTAGCTAGCAAGACAGCTTTATAACCCATTCAGTGTCCGTTTAACGCTCAAACAAACATGTCTATGAAAAACTTGTTGACCATCCCAGTTTTGACAGCCTGCCTACTTAGTTTGCATGTTGCTCAGGCCCAGTTCACTCCTTCAGCGAATACCCAAACGACTCCCGAAAAAGTTACGCTGGCGACCACAACTGATGAAGGAACCAGCAGCAACACCGCGCCAACCGACATGAAGCGGACCAAGGCCGACTACAAGAACTTTGCTTTTGGTATCTACGCGGGGCTCAATTCCACTAAACTACCCGGCGAAAGCAACTCCTCCAACGGTAATATTTCGGGCCGTCTGGGCTACCAGGCCGGTTTCTTTGTGCGGGGTGGCGGTCGTCTGTTCGGCCAGGTTGGAGCAGAATACTTTGCTTCTAGTTCGAACTATTTTACGGCTGGCTCGGGCCAGAGTGCTTCCAGCATCCAGGATCAGATTAACATTCAGTACGTGCAGGTGCCTGTTTACATTGGTTACAAGATAACCGAGTCAGATCGGGGTATCTCAGCGGTACGTGTACAATTAGGGGTTGAATACGCCAATCGGATCAACTCAAACAGTAACTCATTCAACGTGAGCAACGCTGAAATCAAGAGTGGTACGTTCAACGGACTAGGCCAGGTGGGTTTTGATGCAGGTCCGGTATTTCTGGATTTGACCTATCACTACGGTTTTAGTGACGCCATCCAGGGGACGGGTTTCAACGGTTCGGCTCGTCGTATTTTGAGCGCCAGTGTCGGCTTTAAATTCTAATGTGGCTGTAGACGCGCTCTGGTACCTTGACTAAGTTACTGATTTAAATAGTAGCTTTAGCCAACTTTTCACCAGTGCAGTAAGCATCTCACTCAAGCCAGTAATAACAGTAAGATGATGCCCCAGTCGCGGTCATCGCATTAACTGCAGGAAAGTTTAATCCGTGCAGTTCTGAATAGTATCAAGAAAAGTAATGTTTTAGTATGTCAGAAAGGGGCGGCTTGATGAGCCGCCTTCTTTTTTTGCTACTCCTCCTCACTTATTTATTACAACCACTGCAAATGAGTTTGTAGCGATCAGCGAACTATTCCAAGAAACGGCCTTCAAAGCGACAAATCCTCATTTTTCAGCTTTTAACGCTGACGATTAGCAGTGCCCAGTAATCTTGCTGGAGTGACGTTAATCGCCATCGGTAGCTCTTCGTTCGCTGATGTGAATATCAGAATTCTGGCGCTAGTTATGAGATAATCAGACCAGGTCGGGCTTGAGCGGGGGAACTGGTAAAAATGGAAACGGTCCCCTAAGCTACCCTGTAATTACGGAGCCCCGTCACTGGATGAACCAGGACGGGGCTCCGTCGTTATCTACGCTGTCAACCTTGACTTAGTGAGCCTTTAGTACCTTGACGGTTTGACGTTGAGTAGGCGTTTGCACTTGCAGCAGGTACACCCCGCTAGCCCCACTCACCCGAAGCACCACCCGCTCCACCAAACCAGCAGCCGCCACCTCGACCACCTGGGCCGCCGGGTAGCCCCGCTCATCGACAACACCCAGCCGCAGCCGCTGACCGGACGCCCCGCTGACGTCAACCACCAGCTCATCGCCCACCAGCGGGTTGCCCAGCACCCGGACCTGGAGGCCCGACTCGGCAAGCACACCCAACCGGCCCTGAGCCGACCCGCAGCCCGCCAGCCAGTCGTAGCGGAAGCTCGTGGTGCTCCCCCCCTGCTGGGCCACCAGCGTGATCACCGGGTTGTCACTGTACAAACGCAGCGTGTAGGGACCAGCCGCCATCGTGCGGCCCAGTTCATTGACCACCGAGAAGCTCACCGGCTCCCCCGTCAGACCCGTATACTGGGGCACAAAGCGTACCCGCCGTTCCCCACGGCCCGCGTCCACCGTCTCGCACGACACCGTCGTCACCCCGCTGATCGCAAAACCCGCGGGCGGAGTCACGGCACTACCCCCGACCGTCAGCTCAAAGCGGGTGCTGGCCGACAAGCCCCCCGGATCGGTGGCCGTCACCGTCACCGGGCTGGTGCCGCTCACCGACGGCGTGCCCGAGATGGTGGCCGGGGCCACGAAGACCAGACCCGCCGGCAGACCCGCCACGCTCAGCCTCAGCTGGGTGGGCGTCTGGGCGTCGGTGAAGGTGCCGGCCGGAATGGTGAAACTGTACCCCTGCCCCACCGTGGCTGTCGGGGCCGTGATCGGACTGACAACCGTGGGGGGCGTGTTGAGCGGATCGACCGGTGCGATGCTGCCGTTGCAGCCCGCCAGCCAGTCGTAGCGGAAGCTCGTGGTCGCGCTGCCCTGCTGAGCCACCAGCGTGATCACCGGGTTGTCACTGTACAAGCGCAGCGTGTAGGGACCAGCCGACGGGGTAGCCGCCAGCTCATTAACCACCGAGAAGCTCAGGGGCTCCCCCGTCAGCCCCGTATACTGGGGGGTGAAGCTGACCCGCCGTTCCCCCCGACCCGCGTCCACCGTCTCGCACGACACCGTCGTCACCCCGCTGATGGCAAAGCTGCAATTGGCCCCCGTGACGGTGGTGTTAGCTGTGGTCAGGCAGCCGTTGGGCGTGGTGGCGGTGACCGAGTAGGTGCCGGCGGCACTGACGGTGGCCGAGTTGGCGCTGGATAGCTGGGTGGCCCCGGGGCTGAAGCGGAAGGTCGAGGCCGCCGGGGCGCCGGTGGCGGTGAGGGTGACGAAGCTACCGGGTGAGCAAGCCAGGGGTCCATCGTTGGTCAGGCTCAGGGCGGCTACTGTCTGGTCGGCGGTGACGCTGGCGCTGGCCGAGGTGGTGCAACCGCTTGGCGAGGTCAGCGTGACGCTGTAGACACCCGCGCTGCTGACGCTGATAACAGGCTCGGTCGAGCCCGTGCTCCAGCGCACACTGCCCGTACCAACGGCTGTCAAACTCGCCGTTGGGTTAGCGCAAGTCAGCGTGGCACTGCTTGGCGTGATACTCAGCGAGGGGGCGGTTTGATCGGCCGTTACGTTAGCGCTGGCTGAGGTGGTGCAGCCCGTTGGCGAGGTTAAGGTCACACTGTAAATGCCCGCGCTGCTGACGCTAATGACAGGCTCGGTCGAGCCTGTGCTCCAGCGTATCGTGCCCGTGCCCACCGCCGTCAGACTGGCCGTCGGACTGGCGCAGGTCAGCGTGGCACTGCTGGGATTGATGGTGAGCGTGGGGGCGGTTTGCTCGGCGGTAACGTTAGCGCTGGCTGACGTGGTGCAGCCACTGGGCGAGGTCAGCGTCACGCTGTAGACGCCCGCGCTGCTGACGCTGATGACGGGATCAGTCGAGCCCGTGCTCCAGCGCACCGAGCCCGTGCCAACGGTGGTCAAACTGGCCGTTGGACTCGCGCAGGTTAAGGTAGCACTGCTGGGATTGATGGTGAGCGAGGGCGCGGTTTGATCGGCCGTTACGCTGGCGCTGGCCGAGGCCGTTGAGCCATTGGGCGCCGTTAGGGTAACACTGTAAATACCCGCGCTGCTCACGCTGATGACAGGCTCGGTTGAGCCCGTGCTCCAGCGTACACTCCCACTACCCACCGCCGTCAGACTCGCCGTGGGACTGGCGCAGGTGAGCGTGGCTGAACTAGGATTGATGGTCACGCTGGCCACACGCGCATCGACCGTGAAGCTGATCCGGGGGGAACCACTGCTGGTCTGTTGACCCGGCAACTGAGCCTGGGCAAACGCTGTGTAGGGCCCGCTGGGCAGGGCCTGATCCGCTGGCAGGCTCACGCTGAAACTACCCAGTGTGCCGCTACTTGGTGCGCTGGCCGTGGTGGTCAGCGTGCGCACGGGGGCGCCTGCTCCGTCTAACACCGTCACCGTCACCGTGCTGGAGGCCGGGGCCGTGCCGCTAAAGGTGGGCTGATCGGTGGTGGTGGTGCCGTTAGCCGGGCTGGTCAGCGTGGGCGGATTCGCGACCGGTAGCTCATACGTCAGTATATAAGCCGTCGAGGCCTGATTGAGGTTGCCCACCCCGTCCTGGGCCGCGCTAGTGATTACGCTCACGCTGGTGGGCTGCCCAGCTACCGCAGGCGTTACCTGGAAGGCGTAGGGGCCTGCCCCCGAACCCGCCGGGGCACTGCTCACCGAGCCGTTGCTGACGGAGATGCCGGCCACGCTGAAACCAGTGACCGATTCGGAAAAAATAGCCGAGAAGGCAAACGGGCTGGTCGTCGTGGTGCTGCCGCTGGCACCCGCCGAACTGACCAGACGAACGGTTGGGTCGGTCGCATCGACGCCAAAGGTGCTGGTATTGGAGGTCGGGCTAGCCGTCTGTCCGCTCAGCTGGGCGTCGGCGTAGGCCAGGTAGCTACCACTGACCAGGGGGCTGCTAGCGGTTACACGGAAGGTACCGTTGGTAGCCGCCGTAGTCAAAGTCTGGCTGGTTGCTCCGCTCACCACTACCCTGACGGTGCTGCCATTAGGAGCCGTGCCGCTGAAGACGGGTACCCCATTGGTGGTCGTACCCGTAGCGGGCGTAGCCAGCGTAGGGGCGCCGGTAACGGCGGGGCTCACGCTCAGGGTAAAAGCCGCACTACGCACCGAGCTGCACTCGCGGCCTGATGCCACCAGCGAATAAGAGCCCGCGTCACTGAGCTGCACATTGACCAGACTCAGCGTGGGGGTGGTCTGGCCGGCTACCGGGATGAAATCGTCTTTGTACCACTGGTAACTGTCGACGGTACCGCTGAAACTAGCGGAGACACTCACCGAACTACCCACCGTTACGTTGCTGCTGGAAGGCGGCTGACTGGTGAGGGCGTAGTTGCAATTGCCCCCGAAGGTACCCGGGGGGGGCGTACCGAAGACGATGGTAGTAGCAAACAGGGCGGTCACCCGGTTGTTCAGGGCGGGGGCCGCCGGGTTGGGGGCGTAGGAGTAGTCGTTGCCCTGATCGAAGATGCCGTTGTCGCTGCGCTGTAGGCTCACCTCGACCACCAGGCTGTTTTGGGGAGCTAGCTGCTGATTGCCCGATACGTAGCCTATTTCCAGATAGCTATTCGCCCCGCTTACCGGCGAAGGAAGTGTAACGATCCGGGCTGTCACGTTCTGGGCCCCTACGTTTTGCCCCCCTACGCTGGCCGACTCGACGGTAGCGGTGGCAGTTTGGCCGTTATCGGACGTAAAATAATACCGCACCCGAAAATCGGCCAGGGGCAGCGAGCTATTACCGGTGTTGCGCAGCTCCAGGCGGGATCGGAGTTGCCGGGTGAGCGTGGGGGAGAGGGCCTGGGAATAAACCTGTACGCTGACGGGGTTGACCGTCAAGCCAAAGGCCGTCGAGGTTAGACTATTGCAGGCCCCCGTGACGACCAGCGAGTAGGAGCCGCTCTGGCTGGGCTGCACGCTGGCCAGGGTGAGGGTGGCCGACGTCTGACCACTCACCACTTGGCCGTCTTTGTACCACTGGTAGCTGGTGACGCTGCCCGTGACACTGACGGGGGCACTGATGTTACTGCCGGTTGTTACGTTGCTGGCCGACGGGGGCTGGCTGGTGATGGCCACCGGCTGGGCGGGATCGCTCTGGAACTCGTAGGCGCCCATGTCGATGCGGCCATTCTGGTAAAAGCGGGGGTTTCCCGCCAAATCAGTGGCTCCATTGGTCGTCTGGTTACTACCAGGATCGCCCGCGTTGATGGCGATCGAGCAGGCGCTGAGCCGGTAGTCGGTGCCCCCCACGAAGGGGGAAGCCGTGGCCACCAGGTTAGTGGTGCCCGTGAAGTCACCCTCCCCGTCCCCGACGAGGCAGTAGCTGGCCGTTACGCTCCCACCGGTGTCGTTGTTGATACTGGTACCGGCTGCTTCCTGGTTGTCCCACAGGATGCAGTTGGTGAGCTGGGCGGAGCTACTGGTATTGTTGCGCAGAGCAGCCCCCGACTGGGCGCGGTTGGCCGTCAGGGTGCAGCCCGTGAGCCGGGGCCGGCTATTGTTAATGCTATAGAGGGCGCCCCCGTCGCCCCGGGCGGAGTTACCGCTGAGCACACAGTTGAGCAGCGTCGGCTGGCTGTTATTATTAGCGATTCCTGCCCCCTGGTTGGCCGAGTTGCCGGTGATGGTACAGTTCGTCAGGCTCGGACTACTGCTGACGTTGAACATGCCCCCCCCATCACTAGTGGCGGAGTTGGCCGTGATGGCGCAGTTGGTGAAGCTGGGGTTGCTGCCAGTGTTGTAGATCCCACCACCCAAACCAAGATCATTAAGAGCGGAGTTGCCCGTAATGGCGCAGTTGGTGAAGCGAGGGCTGCTGTTGAAGTTGGCTATCCCACCACCACCAAGATCCCTGCCGCCGGTGATGACGACCCCATCCAGCCGGGCCGTACTGTTTAGCCCGTTGTTATTGTTGAGGATCACACTGCCGCTCCCGCTGGTCAGCGTGGTCGAGGACAGCTGACCCGCCACAGGATTGACCGGGGGGCGCTGGTCTAGGGCCGTCTCCGAACCCCCAAAGCCCCCGTAAATGGCCACCCCGTTCTTCATCACAAACGAGCCCCCGCCGGTGCGGGTGTAGCGGCCGCTGGCCACCCAGACCTGCTCCACGCCTTGGGCGTCGATCATGGCCTGTAGGTTGGCGCTGGCGTTGGTCCACGAGGAGCCGTCGCCACTGCCACTAGCCGTCGCTTTGACGTAACGGATGGGCTGGGGCGGAGTCTGGTCCTCGTAGGCGCCCATGTCGATGCGGCCGTTCTGGAAAAAGCGGGGGTTACCCGCCAGGTCGGTGGCCCCGCTGGTGGTAGTGCTGCTGTTGGGGTCGCCCGCATTGATGGCCGGTGAGCCCGCCCGCAGCCGGTAGTCGGTGCCCCCCACGAATGGGGAGGCCGTGGCGGTGAGGTTGTTGGTACCCGTATAGTTGGTTTCACCCGCCCCGATGAGGCAGTAGTTGGCCGTCACCCCCGTGCCCACTTCATCGTAGATGGCGCTACCATCCGACTCTTGGTTGTCAAACAGGATGGTGTTGATCAGCACAGTCTGGCTGTTGCTGGAATAGTTGTACAGGGCGGCCCCAGCCGGAGCCCGGTTGGCCGTCAGGGTGCAGTTTAGCAGGCGGGGAATACTGTTGCTGTCGTTACAGAGGCCTCCGCCCCCGATGCCCGCCTGGTTGGCCACCAGTAAACAGTTGGTCAGCGTGGGGCTACTGCTTCTAAGGTTAAGGAGGCCCCCACCATAACCACCAGTAGTTCCGACCGAGTTGTTGCTGATGACGCAGTTGGTCAGCGTTGGACTGCTATTATTGTTGAGAATGCCACCGCCACTATTATCAGTGCATGAATTGTTGGTGATAATGCAGTTGGTCAGCCTTGGGCTACTATTTCTGTTGTATACGCCCCCACCACTACTGCCACTCGAGTTGTTGCTGATGACGCAGTTGGTCAGCGTTGGACTGCTGTTAGTATTGTTGATGCCTCCACCCCCCTCCTGACTACCACTACCACTTGAATTGTTGCTGATGACGCAGTTGGTCAGCGTTGGGCTACTGTTAGTATTGCTGATGCCTCCACCACTAGAGTTGTAACCACCGGTGATGACTACCCCATCCAGGCTCGCCGTCTGGTCCAGACCGATATTGGTGATCACTCTACCCCCATCGGGGTTCAGTGTAGTCGAGGAGACCTGCCCGGTCACCGGGTTGACCCCCGGCCGCTGGCCTAACTCGCTCTCGCGGCCGATAAAGCCCCCGTAAATAGCCACCCCGTTCTTCATCACAAAGCCGATCCTTTGGTCGGTATTATTTGCCGAGCTGGGCTTATAGGTCCCCGCTGCCACCCAGACTTGCTGTACGCCCTGGGCGTCGATCATGGTCTGCAGGTTGGCGCTGGCGTTGGCCCAGGAGGAGCCGTCGCCACTACCCGTGGCGGTCGCTTTGACGTAGCGGATGGGATAAACGCTGTAACTGATGATGATCAGCCCGTTGCCCGAGTTGCCCGTTGCTCCCGATACCAAGCTTAGGCTAGTACCCGTATAGTAGGAGCCGCCACCACCACCACCACCACGCACACCACCACCACCACCACCAGAGTAGCCACCCCCACCCCCACCACTAAAGCTGCTAATACCAGCACCACCACCCCCAAAGCCACCATTTCCTGAAGAACTAGACCCGCCAGCTCCTCCATTCACAAAGGCTTGACCACCACCGCTTCTTGGAAACGAGCCACCACCACCGCTACCTAGTAACCCACCACCACCACCACCACCACCACCACCACCACCCACACCACCACCACCAGCACCACCACCAGCACCACCTTCCACACCAACACCAGCACCGCCTTCGGGAGTTGTCTGGCCGTGTTTGGTCGGGGAATCAAACTGGGCCGCTGCACCCCCGCCCCCGCCCGCAATCACCAGCGGGGTGGGCACTGTCGTACTGCTGCCGGGGGCCACCACAAACGTGCCCCCACCCCCGGCGGCTCGGCCATTTAGCGACTGGCCCACCAGAATGCTCAGGGCCTGGCCGGGGGTGACACTCACCCGGGTGGCCACGATGGCCCCTTTGCCCGCCGACGCGGTGCCCCCTTGAATAGCCCCCCCTTCGGCCCCCCGGGCCTCAATGGTCAAAGAAGTAACGCCACTGGGTACCGTCCAGGTGACGATCTGGCCGGTGTAGGAAAAGCTCTGGGTCGCAGTTACCGCGCCGTTCTGGGCCAGTAAACGACTCCAGACGCTGCACCAGACGACCAGCAGCAACATGAGTCGCGGCCAGGGCCTGCAATAAATAAAGAGGGTTCGGGTAGTAGTTGAGTCCATAGATTGCCGGGCAGGGGGTTAGTCAACCTGCCAGCCGCAAAGCTAGGGCTCGGCACCCCGGGGGGGTTAGTACAAATGTTACATCGACTAGTAAAGATGTTACATCCGCCCAGAAATAAGGCTTTTTTTGTCTCACGGGGCTAGATTGTGGGCGTGGGTTCCTCCCCCCGCTGGTAGGCGGTGGGTGTCAGGCCGTATTGTTCGCGGAAGCAGCGGGCAAAGTAACTGGCGCTCTCGAAGCCCACTGCGTCGGCTACGTCGGATACCGACGCGCCCGCACGCAGGCGCTGACGGGCCTGTCCCAGCCGGTAGTTGCGTATCAATTCGGTGACGGTGTATCCGGAGAGGGCTTTGACTTTTCGGTAGAGCTGCACCCGGTTCACGTGCAGGGCACTGGCCAGCTCGTCCACGCCAAACCGGGCGTTGTTGAGGTGTTGGTCCAGTACCTGCTGCAGCGCCGTCATGAACGGATCATCCGTCCCCGACCAGTAAGCAACCTTACCTATCGGGCTAGAGTCCGCAGGTCCGCCCATAAAGCAGGGTTGATCTATACTAGCAAACCGATTGTCTCTTTATCTCTGGAAAACGCTCCCTCCCGAAACGAAGAGATACTGGCATATCTGTAATTCTGGCATTTTGCAGAAATGATGATGAGGGCAACTGACCTCATACATTTATCCGATATCCAGATAGTAAGCAAACGATTAGGTTTGCCCTTAACTTATCCATGTTGTTCACCCAGGCTCATGATGCATTTCCTTAGACGACAAACCCTCATCAATATCCTGCTGACCAGTTCCGGCTACTTGTTAGCAACGGGAGCTGGCTGGGCGCAACTAAGCCACAAACGATTACCCATCATCGACATGCATCTGCATGCCTTTCCCTTCACCGCTCAAGGTCCACCACCAGTCACCATTGGCGCACCCTATCGTGACTGGTCGGCCCAGGATCCTAAACAGGGCGGGGGTGTGGGCTATATGAAGCAGTTACTCAAATCCGCTACCCTGTGTGCCAACTGTTTAACCTCCGCTCCCTCCGACGACGCCTTGCGCAACCAAACGATTAGCATTCTTAAGAAATACAATATTATTGGCGTAGCCAGCGGGCCGATGGCCTACGTTCGACGCTGGCAACAGCAAGCCCCCGACCGGATTATTCCGGGCGTACTGTTTACTATCGGTGATCCCGCACTTACCCTGGACTCGATGCGGCATTATTTTCAGACCGGAGCCGTCAAGGTGTTCGGCGAACTGTGCTTGCAGTATCAAGGCATCGCCCTGTCAGATTCTGTTGTCGAGCCGTATCTGAAACTGGCGGAAGAATTTGATGTACCCGTAAGTGTACATATTGGCACGGGCCCACCGGGAGTAGCCTATTTTGGTGATCCTAAGTATCGAGCCCGCTTGCACAGTGCCTTCACGGCGGAAGAAGCGCTGATCCGCCACCCTAACCTACGGGTAGCCATCGCTCACGCGGGCTGGCCGCTGGGCGATGATCTGCTGGCCACACTGTATGCTCATCCTCAGGCGTATGTAGATCTGGGGGTGATCTGCTACATTTTGCCCCGGGCGGAGTTTTATGCTTATCTGAAACGCATCATGGATGCGGGTTTTGGCAAGCGGGTGATGTTTGGTTCGGATCAAATGGTTTGGCCACAAGCTATCGAAGCAGGCATCAAGGCGATAGAAGAAGCTAATTTTTTAAGTGCCCGTCAAAAGCGAGATATTTTTTACAACAATGCAGCTCGATTCCTGCGTCTAGAAGCTCCTAAGAAATCAAGCTTGCCAAAGGGAAGAGCGACCAGTGAGAAATTGGCAAAAAAAGCGTCGTTAGGTTGATTGGTTTTGTGAAGTATCCACCTCCTCAATCTCACCAAGCGCTCAATTAATTACCCATCCCCTGGACGCTATCTTTTCTTTACGTAGCCAGCAGTAAAGAGCCGAACAGAACCCCTTCCATCAGCCGCTGAACAAGACCCCGAAGCGGCAAGCCCCAAAGCGACAAGAGAACACTACCCACAATCAGGACTGCAGCCCCAATAGCATACAGATTGTAATCAAGTACGACCAACTGAGGGCTCAGTTGAGTCAGCCAATAAGCACCACCAACATACTCCACGGCTCCCCCTATATTATGAAGCTGCTGTCGCCCACTACCCGACAAGGGGGAGCCCACATCACAGGGAAACAAGGCCGCCACGATGTAGCCCGTTCCCACGCACCCCGCTAAACCAGCCAGAGCGGTTGAATCAGCAACCAGGGCAACCAGGCCCAGCAGTAAGCCAACGGGTAGAAACAAGCCATAGCTGACAGGGCGCGACAGCGGACTACCCGCTTCCCCTAACTCGCTGATCGTATTTTGCCACTGCGAGTAAGCGAGCTTACGCCCGCTAAAGTAGCCAATGCCTACTAACAGCCATACCGTACTGAACAGTGCTAAACCAAACGTCATTCGACCAGATAAGATACCTACCAACCAAACTCTTCGCCATCAGTAATGCCGCTCAATTCGCGCTATCGACGTCGCTACTGAGAGGCAGGTAATCAGGTCGTCCTTGATTGACCAAAAGGTGAAACTAATCAACTCCTCGATCTACCGTTGGTCAATGGGAAGAGCGGAACAAAAAGCGGATAGCTGGTGGCTCCTTTCAGCGAGACGGGCTAAGCCAAAGGGTGACGGCTAAGCGTTAAACACTCAAAGTCTTGGTAAACGAACTCAAGCGAGCCGAGGGGTATTATAATTAGGGCGTTTACCAACCCGAGTTTAGTGCGCAGTGTCCTTTCAATCTAAAACTCGGCCAGGCGGATCACCAGATGACAAACGCGGCTCTCCCAGTAGCTACCACCCGCCACAAAAAAGCCGTCACCCAGCAGGCGACGGCTTTCTCATTCAGTCAACTAACTCAGTTGATAATGACGCACTCGGACCAATCATTCTCCGCTGGAGCCCAACCGGAGCGGTCGCTGCATCCGATCATTGAACAGGTCAAGGGCCTGGTCATCGGGGACGATCTCCGCGGCTAACGCTTCGACCGCCAGCTGATGGCGCTGACCCAGCCGGGCTGCCCGTAACTCGAAGCGCAGTTCAGTCGCCACCCAGCCCCAGGGGCTGCCCGTCGTTGTGGTCTGCAACGCGGTGGTGACCAGTTCTTCGAATAGCAGCCGGGCTGTAGCGGCATCAACAGCCTGTATTAACCGGACAACTAACTGCTCACAAATCTGCAACTCCTGAACCTGGCAGGGTACGCCCCACTGTTGACACGTTTGGGCCGTACGATGAACAAAATCAGGTATCGATGACATAATTGGTGCTGGGTAAAAACAATTGATTTCGTTGAGATACGTTGCTTAGTGCTTGAGGACATTGACGGTTTGACGTTGAGTGGGCGTTTGCACTTGCAGCAGATAGACGCCTGCCCTACCTCCGACCCGTAGCACCACCCGCTCCACCAAACCAGCAGACGCCACCTCGACCACCTGGGCCGCCGGGTAGCCCCGCTCATCAACAACACCCAGCCGCAGCCGCTGACCGGACGCCCCGCTGACGTCAACCACCAGCTCATCGCCCACCAGCGGGTTGCCCAGCACCCGGACCTGGAGGCCCGACTCGGCAAGCACACCCAACCGGCCCTGAGCCGACCCGCAGCCCGCCAGCCAGTCGTAGCGGAAGCTCGTGGTGCTCCCCCCCTGCTGGGCCACCAGCGTGATCACCGGGTTGTCACTGTACAAACGCAGCGTATAGGGACCAGCCGCCATCGTGCGGCCCAGTTCATTGACCACCGAGAAGCTCACCGGCTCCCCCGTCAGACCCGTATACTGGGGCACAAAGCGTACCCGCCGTTCCCCCCGGCCCGCGTCCACCGTCTCGCACGACACCGTCGTCACCCCGCTGATCGCAAAACCCGCGGGCGGAGTCACGGCACTACCCCTGACCGTCAGCTCAAAGCGGGTGCTGGCCGACAAGCCCCCCGGATCGGTCGCCGTCACCGTCACCGGGCTGGTGCCGCTCACCGAAGGCGTGCCCGAGATGGTGGCCGGGGCCACGAAGACCAGACCCGCCGGCAAACCCGCCACGCTCAGCCTCAGCTGGGTGGGCGTCTGGGCGTCGGTGAAGGTGCCGGCCGGAATGGTGAAACTGTACCCCTGCCCCACCGTGGCCGTCTGGGCCGTGATCGGACTGACAACCGTGGGGGGCGTGTTGAGCGGATCGACTGGTGGGGTGCTGCCGTTGCAGCCCGCCAGCCAGTCGTAGCGGAAGCTCGTGGTCGCGCTGCCCTGCTGAGCCACCAGGGTGATGATGGGGTTGTCACTGTACAAGCGCAGCGTGTAGGGACCAGCCGACGGGGTGGCCGCCAGCTCATTAACCACCGAGAAGCTCAGGGGCTCCCCCGTCAGCCCCGTATACTGGGGGGTGAAGCTGACCCGCCGTTCGCCCCGGGTTGCATCCACGACCACGCACGACACCGTCGTCACCCCGCTGATGGCAAAGCTGCAATTAGCCCCCGTGACGGTAGTGGCGGCCGTGGCCAGGCAGCCGTTGGGCGTGGTGGCGGTGACCGAGTAGGTGCCGGCGGCACTGACGGTGGCCGAGTTGGCGCTGGATAGCTGGGTGGCCCCGGGGCTGAAGCGGAAGGTCGAGGCCGCCGGGGCGCCGGTGGCGGTGAGGGTGACGAAGCTACCGGGTGAGCAGGCCAGGGGTCCGTCGTTGGTCAGGCTCAGGGCGGCTACTGTCTGGTCGGCGGTGACATTGGCGCTGGCCGAGGTGGTGCAACCGCTTGGCGCCGTCAAGGTCACGCTATAAATACCCGCGCTACTCACGCTGATGACGGGATCAGTCGAGCCCGTGCTCCAGCGCACCGATCCCGTGCCCACCGCTGTCAGGCTGGCCGTCGGACTGGCGCAAGTCAGCGTGGCACTGCTTGGCGTGATACTCAGCGAGGGGGCAGTTTGATCGGCCGTTACGTTCGCGCTGGCCGACGTGGTGCAGCCATTGGGTGCCGTCAACGTAACACTGTAGATGCCTGCGCTGCTGACGGAGATAACAGGCTCAGTCGAGCCCGTGCTCCAGCGTACACTCCCTGTGCCAACGGCTGTCAGACTGGCCGTCGGACTAGCGCAGGTCAAGGTGGCGGAGCCGGGGTTGATGGTGAGCGAAGGCGCGGATTGTTCGGACGTCACGCTGGCGCTGGCCGAGGTGGTGCAGCCCGTTGGCGAGGTCAACGTCACGCTGTAGATGCCAGCCGCACTCACGCTGATGACAGGCTCGGTCGAGCCCGTGCTCCAGCGATACGTCCCACTACCCACCGCCGTCAAACTCGCCGTCGGACTGGCGCAGGTTAAGGTAGCACTGCTTGGGCTGATGGTGAGCGAAGGCGCGGATTGCCCGGCCGTTACGTTCACGCTGGCGGAGCTGGTACAGCCGCTGGGTGCCGTCAACGTAACACTGTAAACACCCGCCGTAGAAACACTGATTATCTGGTCGGTCGAGCCCGTGCTCCAGCGATACGTCCCACTGCCCACCGCCGTCAAACTCGCCGTTGGACTCGCGCAGGTCAAGGTGGCCGAGACAGGGTTGATCGTCAGCGAGGGCGCGGATTGCTCCGCCGTTACATTCGTGCTGGCCGAGGCCGTTGAGCCATTGGAGGCCGTCAACGTAACACTGTAAATACCCGCGCTGCTCACGCTGATGACAGGCTCGGTCGAGCCCGTGCTCCAGCGTACACTCCCACTGCCCACCGCCGTCAGACTCACCGCGGGACTGGTGCAGGTGAGCGTGGCTGAACTAGGATTGATGGTCACGCTGGCCACACGCGCATCGACCCGGAAGCTGATCCGCGTCGAACCACTGCTGGTCTGTTGACCCGGCAGCTGGGCCTGGGCAAACACGGAATAGGACCCGCTCGCCAGGGCCTGATCCGCTGGCAGGCTCACGCTGAAGCTGCCCAGGGTGCCGCTACTGGGCGTACTGGCCGTGGTACTCAGCGTGCGCAGGGGTGTACCCCCCTCATCCGTTACGGTCACCGTCACCGTGCTGGAGGCCGGGGCCGTGCCGCTGAAGGTGGGCTGGCCAGTGGTAGTGGTGCCGCTGGCGGGCGTGGTCAGTGTAGGCCGGGGCGTGATGGGCGGATCGACGGCGAGGTTGAAAGCCGTCGAGGTGACGCTGCTGCAGGCGTTGGTGATGACGGCCGAGTAAGAGCCCGCGTCCGAGGTCTGGGCGTTGGTAATGGTCAGCGTAGCCGAGGTCTGGCCCGTCACCGGGTTGTTTAGATTGTCCTTGTACCACTGGACGGTGGGATTGGAGCCACTGACCCCGACACTCACGCGAACGGTGCTGCCGTTGGGCACCACGAAGCCGGCGGGGGGCTGCTGAGTGATCACTAAGGGTTGGGTAGCATCGCCCTGAAACTCGAAGGCACCGATGTCGATGCGGCCGTTCTGGAAGAAGCGGGCATTACCCGCTAGGTCGGTGGTGCCGCTGGTGGTAGTGGTGCTGGTGGGGTCACCGGCGTCGACGGCTACCGAGCATTGGCTAAGCTGGTAGTTGGTGCCGCCCACGAAGGGCGAGCTGGTGGCCACCAGGTTGTTACTCCCCGTGAAGTCGTTCTCGCCGGTGCCGATGAGGCAGTAGCTGGCTGTTACGCCCGTGCTCGTGTCGTTGTTGATGCTGGTGCCGGCTGCTTCCTGGTTGTCCCAGAGGATGCAGTTGGTGAGTTGGGGCTGGCTACTACTATAGTTGACCAGAGCAGCCCCCGCCCCGGCCCGGTTGGCCGTCAGGGTGCAGTTGACAAGGCTCGGACGGCTGTTGCTCTCACTGTATAGAGCCCCACCCAGATTAGAAGAGTTACCGCTGATGAGACAGTTGCTTAGACTTGGACTGCTGCTATAGCCGTTGTAAAGGCCACCACCCCTGCTACTGGCCGAGTTGCCGTTGATGAGACAGTTGCTCAGACTTGGACTGCTGCTGTCGTTGTAGAGGCCACCACCAAAGTTGGTAGCGGAGTTGCCGCTGATGAGACAGTTGCTCAGACTTGGACTGCTGCTGTAGTTGTAAAGGCCACCACCAAAGCGGGTAGCGAAGTTGCCGCTGATGAGACAGTTGCTCAAACTCGGACTACTGCTGTCATTATAGATCCCCCCGCCCTGGTCTGCTCTGCCGCCGGTGATGACGACCCCGTCCAGCACCGCCGTGCCGTTCAACCCGTTGTTATTGTTGTTAATTACACTGCTGCTCCCGCTGGTCAGCGTGGTCGAGGAGAGCTGCCCCGCCACGGGGTTGACGGCGGGGCGCTGGCTGAGGGCCGTCTCCGAGCCCGCAAAGCCCCCGTAGATGGCCACGTTGTTTTTCATCACAAACGAGGCCCCACCACTGGTGCGGGTGTAGCGCCCGCCGGCCACCCAGACCTGCTGCACGCCCTGAGCGTCGATCATGGCCTGTAGGTTGGCGCTGGCGTTGGCCCAGGAGGAGCCGTCGCCCGTGCCACTGGCCGTCGCTTTGACGTAACGAATGGGCTGGGGCGGAGTCTGGTCCTCGTAGGCGCCGATGTCGATGCGGCCGTTCTGGAAGAAGCGGGGGTTGCCGGCCAGATCGGTGGTGCCGCTGGTGGTGGTGGTGCTGGTGGGGTCGCCCGCGTCAGTGGCCGGAGAACCCGCCCGCAGCCGGTAGTCGGTGCCCCCCACGAAGGGGGAGACTGTGGCGGTAAGGTTGTTGGTACCCGTAACATCAGCCTCGCCACTGCCAATGAGGCAGTAGTTGGCCGTCACGCCCGTGCCCGTGTCGTTGTTGATGCTGGTGTTGGCTGCTTCCTGGTTATCCCACAGGATGCAGTTAGTGAGCTGGGGCTGGCTGCTGGAGTAGTTGATCAGAGCCGCCCCGAACGTGGCTCGGTTGGCCGTCAGGGTGCATCCCGTGAGGGTAGGGCTGCTGCTATTGTCGTTGCGCATGGCTCCGCCCAGATTGGCGGAGTTACCGCTCAGCAGGCAGTTGGCGAAACCGGGGCTGCTGCTTTGGTTGTAGATACCACCCCCACGACCACCGTTCGTAGTGGAGTTGTTAGCGATGGTACAGTTAGTGAAGCGGGGGCTGCTGCTTCGGTTGTAGATACCACCACCAATTATAGCTGTGTTGTTGGTGATGGCGCAATTGGTGAGGGTAGGGCTGCTGCGTTCGTTGAAGATACCACCCCCATTACCACTATTAGCTGTGTTGTTAGCAATGGTGCAGTTGGTGAAACTGGGGCTGCTGTTGCTGTTGTAGATCCCACCACCAAAACCACTAGCTGTGTTGTTAGTAATGACGCAGTTGGCGAAGCTGGGGTTGCTGTTGAGGTTGTAGATCCCACCGCCAAACTCCGTGCTGCCGCCGGTGATGACGACCCCGTCCAGCCGGGCCGTGCTGTTTAGCCCGTTGTTGTTGATCACCGCCCCCCCGCTACTGCCTACCGTCAGCGTGGTCGAGGAGACCTGCCCCGCCACGGGATTGACCGGGGAACGCTGGTCTAGGGCCGTCTCCGAACCCCCAAAGCCCCCGTAGATGGCCACCCCGTTCTTCATCACAAACGAGCCCCCGCCGGTGCGGGTGTAGCGGCCGCTGGCCACCCAGACCTGCTGCACGCCCTGGGCATCGATCATGGCCTGTAAGTTGGCGCTGGCGTTGGACCACGAGGAGCCGTCACCACTGCCGCCTTGTTTAACGTAGCGGATAGTAGGCAGCACGTACGTGATAGTGACCAGGCCGTTGCCCGAGTTGCCCGCCGTTCCCGTCGTCACGCTCGGGTTGCTCGCGGTGGGGGAATAGTACGAACCGCCACCACCACCAACACCACTACCACCAGCACCACCACCTGAGTAGCCACCAGCACCACCACCACTACCACCACTCGAAGAGCCACTAGCACCACCACCAAAACTACCCGAAGTGGCTCCACTGCCCCCCGCCCCGCCGTTCACAAAGGCTTTACCACCACCATCACCACCACCGTCGCCCAGCAGGCCACCACCACCATTACCACCAGTACCACCACCAGCACCACCACTACCATTACTACCACCAGCACCACCACCACCAGCTCCAGCTCCAGCACCACCACTTGGGCCGGCCTGCCCGTGTTTGCTCGGGGAGTCTGCAAAACTCGCCCCACCACCCCCGCCGGCAATCACCAGCGGAGTGGGCACTGTCGCACTGCTGCCGGGGGCCACCACAAACGTGCCCCCACCCCCGGCGGCTCGGCCATTTAGCGACTGGCCCACCAGCACGCTCAGGGCCTGGCCGGGGGTGACACTCACCCGGGCGGCCACGATGGCCCCTTTGCCCGCCGACGCGGTGCCCCCTTGAATAGCCCCCCCTTCGGCTCCCCGGGCCTCAATGGTCAAAGAAGTAACGCCACTGGGTACCGTCCAGGTCACGATCTGGCCGGTGTAGGAAAAACTCTGCGTGGTAGTCACCGCCCCGTTCTGGGCCAGTGAACGACTCCAGACGCTGCATAAGACGACCAGCAGCAACACGAGTCGCGGCCAGGGCCTGCAATAAATAAAGAGGGTTCGGGTAGTAGTTGAGTCCATAGATTGCCGGGCAGGGGGTTAGTCAACCTGCCAGCCGCAAAGCTAGGGCTCGGCACCCCGGGGGGGTTAGTACAAATGTTACATCGACTAGTAAAGATGTTACATCAACCCAAAAAATGGGGCTTTTTTTTGCCCCCAGGGCTACTTGGCGGGTGTAGGCTCCTGGCCCCGCTGGTAGGCGCTGGGCGTCAGGCCGTATTGCTCGCGGAAGCAGCGGGCAAAGTAGCTGGCACTCTCGAAGCCCACCGCGTCGGCCACGTCGGCTACCGACGCGCCCGCACGCAGGCGCTGGCGGGCCAGTCCCAGTCGGTAGTTGCGTATCAATTCGGTGACGGTGTATCCGGAGAGGGCTTTGACTTTTCGGTAGAGCTGCACCCGGTTCACGTGCAGGGCACTGGCCAGCTCGTCCACGCCAAACTGGGCGTTGTTGAGGTGTTGATCCAGTACCCGCTGCAGCGCCGTCATGAACGGATCATCCGCCCCTGGTAGCTCTCCGCCCGGCGGGTTGCTGGGCAGTCGGACAGAGTCGGACTGGACGGCATCGGGATGCAGCAGCTGCTGGCGCAGCCAGGCACGCTGGCGTTGCTGGCGGGTCAGCAGGTTGCGGACCTGTAGGTGCAGCTCAGTCGGCAGAAAGGGTTTGGTCAGGTAACTGTCTGCCCCACCGGCCAGGCCATGCAGCCGGTCATCGACGGTGGCTTTGGCCGTCAGCAGCAGCAGGGGGATGTGGCTGGTTTGCGGGTCCTGCTTCAGGCGGCTACTGAGACCATAACCATCCAGTCGGGGCATGAGTACGTCGCTGATGATCAGATCGGGGCCCAGCGCCAGGGCGGTTTCCCAGCCCGCCTGCCCATCGTCGGCCAGCTGCACCCGCCCCAGGTCGGCCACGGTTTGCGCAATAAACGCCCGTAGCTCGGGCTGGTCTTCGACCACCAGGATCAGCGGCTGCTCGTCGGAACGATGCATATCGGGCGTTTCTATCAACGCAGACAAGGTAGCGGGTAGCGGGGCCGACACCGATGCGGGTTCACGGATCGGGTCTACCACGGGCTGGTAGGGTAGCTGCACCACGAAGCGGGCCCCCCCGTGGGCATCGGTCCAGGGGCTTTCCACCCGCACCGTGCCCCCCTGCAACGTAACCAGCTCGTTCACCAGCGCCAGACCAATGCCCGAGCCCGGCGACGCGGCCGATTGGGGCTCGGCCTGGTAATAGCGGTCAAAGACCCGTTCCTGTTCGGCCGTCGTCAGCCCCGGTCCGCTGTCGGCCACCACCAGTTCGACCCCGCCGGTAAGGGTTACCTGAACGCTACCCTGCTGAGTGAACTTAATGGCGTTGGTCAGCAGATTCAGTGTGATACGTTCCAGTTTGTCCGCGTCGAACCAGTACAGGGAGCCTGGCAACGTATTGGTTAGCGTGAGAGCAAGTCCCTTTCGGTCGGCTTCGGGCCGCACCGACTCCAGCAACTGAGCCACAAACGTAACCAGGTCGCCGGGCTGGGCCTGTACCGACACCACCCCCGCTTCGAGTCGCGAGAGGTCCAGCAACTGGTTAGTCAACGACAGCAGTTGCTGCGCCTGCCGGTCGATGGTGGCCACCCACTGCTGATCGGCGGGGTCGTTCAGCCGCGTTTTCAGGTGCTGGGCCGGTCCCAGAATCAGCGTGAGCGGGGTGCGCAGCTCGTGCGTTACGTTGGCGAAGAAGCGGGTTTTGAGCTCGTCGAGCCGCCGGAGCTGATCGGCTTCGCGCTGCTGGTTGAGTTGATGCTGGCGTTGCTGAATCTGCCGGGTCCGAAACTGGCTGTAGGCCCACAGCAGCCCCGCGATCAGCAGGGCGTAGGCCCCGTAGGCCCAGCCGGTCTGCCACCCCGGTGGCGCAATGTGAAACTGTACCTGGCGAACATGCCGGCTCCACTGGCCACTGGTGTTGGCCGCCTGAATCCGGAGGTCATACCGACCGGGAGGCAGAGCCGTAAAAATGGCTTCGGGCCGGTTCGTTTCTACCCAATCGGACGAAAGGCCCCTCAACTGATAGCGGTAGGTCGCCTGCCCCAGCCGGTTGTACTGCATAGCCGCGAAGCGAACCGTCAGGAAGTTCTGGTTGTAGGGCAGCACCAGGTCGGTTAGCTGGCCGTTGCCGCCCGGCCGCAACAACGAGTCAACCGGCAGCGCCCGGTTGTTGACCAGGATGGCCGACACCTGCACGAGGGGCTGGAACGTATCGGGCCGGATGGCGCGGGGATCGAAACCGACCAGACCGGCAATGCCGCCCAGTATGATCTGTCCACTGGCGGGACCGACGGGAGGCATCGCTACGGCGTGAAAGCGGTTGAATTCATCGTTGATCAGACCATCCTCCTGCCGGTAGGTGCGGACGCGACCCGTCCGCCGGTCGAGCTGCCCCAGCCCCTGGTTGGTCGCCACCCAGACCGACCCCCACCGGTCCGGGATGGCCGCATAGACGACGTTGTTGGGCAGACCCTGCCGGGTGGTGAAGCGAACGCAACGGCCGGTGCGTTTGTCGAATCGGCACAGGCCGCTGCCAAAGGTACCGATCCAGAGCTGGTTGGCATTCAGCGGATCGCTGGTGAGCCAGTACAGGTTATCGTTGGGTAGGGATGTCGAGTCCTTCGGATTCCGTTGGTAGGTACGAATCTGCCCACTTTTTCGGTCGACCCGGTAGAGGCCCCGGCTGGCCGTGGCTAGCCACAGCGCCTGGCGGTCGACGACCAGTTGCAGCATGGGCGAGGGGATGGCCGAGGAGCGAAACGCCCCGAACCGAATCCACTGATTCAGGGCGGGGTCGTAGTAGCCCGTCCAGTCGGGATGCGCTAGCCACACCCGCCCGTCGGGGTCGGTGGCCAGCAGGGTTGGTCGCTCCAGCCGGTAATCGCGCAGCGGTACTGGGCCGGCCTGGACGGTGAGTTGGCGGGTTGCCGGGTTAAGCCGGTAGAGTGGCGTGTTGCCGGTAGCCAGCCACATCTGCCCGCTGTTGTCGATGGTGGTGCGCAGGTTGTAGGCGGTCGTTCCGGTCGGCCAGGCTGGTAGTGCACCGGGAGAAACACCGGCGTACTGCGTCAGCCAGTCATCGATGAAGAACCGGCGATACGGCATGTTCCGGAAGGCCGTTGCCCGCAGGTTTATCTTATGCACCCCCACCAGATCGGTGCCCAGCCAGAGCACGTCGGAGCGGTCAATAAACAGCGCCAGGTACATGGCTCCTCCACCGGGGGGCGTCAGGGGTTGCAGCCCCTGAGCCGGGGTGTAGCGAAATAGCTGCTGATTCAAATTCAGGTACTCGGTCCCCTGGCTGTCGGAAGCGATTTGTTGATGCCAGTCCGCCCGCCCGTTCCGGACAGCTAACGGGTACACTATCGTTTGCCGGGTTTGGGGATTCCAGCGGGTCAGGTGCCTCTCGGCGGATAACCAAAGTTCGCCGTTGGGTCGGCGGTAGAGCCGGCGGATGGGGTCGGTGGCCGGGTGGCCGGCGGGGTAACCCACGTGGATGAAGTGGCCGGTGGCCGGCTCAAAGCGGGCCAGCCCCCGCGCTGTAGTAATCCAGATATGTCGCCAGCCATCTTCCCCCACGGCGATCATCGGCTGATTCGCGGGACCACCCGATTGGGATGAATAGTGAATGAATCGCTGGGTATCCCGTTCATAGCAGCTTAGTCCGCTTCGGCGAAAGGTGAGCCAGAGCCGCCGGTGCGAATCGGGGTAGACGTTGACCAACGTATCCCGCCCAAAAGCGCGTTGGTAAGCGGGTAGGCGCGAAAGGTTGGTAAATGTTTCGCGCAGGGGGTCGAAGCCATCGAGTCCAAACTGATCATTCTGAATCCAGAGGTAGCCATCAGGTCCCATCACCAGCTTAGTAAGGCCTGGTCCGGACAGCGAGGGTCGTGGCTCATTGGTGGGCTGAAAAACCTTGAAGGTGTAGCCGTCGTAGCGGGCTAGTCCGTCGCGGGTGGCCATCCAGATAAAGCCGCGCTTGTCCTGGGTGATGGCCGGGACGAACGCCTGGGGCAGGCCCTGGCGGGCGGTGATTACTTCAGGAGCGGGTAATTGTAGAGGCTGCGCGCCCAGGGAGGCCAGGGCGGCCAAGAACAGCAGGACAACGTACCAGCTGCCCCGCAATCCATTTTTGCTTACCCGTCCAACGAAACGACGATCGGGTTGCCGCCATTCTGTACACTGACACGCCATCATACTACTACTCCGAAAGTAGCTTAATATACGGCTTAAATGCGGCAATGGATGGGAACGCGTAGACAATCGGTTTTGCAAACAGGTCAATGATGGAATCCGATCAACGAATAGACCGCGTTGATACGTACGTCGTTATTCGATGCCTGAGAGCAAAAGTATGACGTCTACAACGCATTCCGTGTTTCGGATCGATGAACAGCCGGTTTACCTACGGACTGGCCGGACAACGGACATACCCTACTGACTAAGTTAGGTAAATGAAGGTCACGCTTGGGCCGGAAAAAGAACGTTTGGACACGTACTCTACGAAGGGCTGTTCACCTGGACTTCCGGGTCGTTGTGGTACGATTACGTTTCGTTGCGCCACACAAAGCCCCGGTCAGTAAAGTACCGACCGGGGCTTTGCGAGCGAATGAATCACTTATAAATTACTTACTCCCGACGGGTCCACAACACCCCATTTTTGGTTGTGATTTTATCTAGTTTATCCGCATCTACCAGCTTTTGCAGATAGTTGTCGCTATCCTGCCGGCTAACACCGGACAACTCCGAAAATTCACGGGATGTCAGCGTTGGGTATGTCGCAAATAGACTTTCCCAGTCCTGCCTTATTGGCGCTTTGGTTGCTGTAGGCAATTGGTGCCGTAGGGCGTCTTCGTAAGCAGCGTACGGTTTTGATCCGTATACTTTTTCCGGCTGGTCCTGGCTGTTGACAAAGAACATCGTAGGAAAACCGCGCACGCCCAGCTGCTGGCCTACTGCCAGATCCTCCTGAAAAAGGGCTTGCGCCTTCCCTGTATAGTCGATCTGAAACTGATCAACATCCAGTCCTACTTTTTGCGCAGCCGTCACCAAATGCTCCCATTTGGTGATATTATTTTTGTGAAGAAAAACCATTTCGCGGATCTCCCGCAGAAAGAGAACGGCTTTAGCGTGGTCTTGAAGCTGAGCGGCTTTGAACGCAATCGAGGGTGGATAGGACGAATCCAAGGGGTCTTCCAGCCATACGTCGCCGTCGATGGGCATATCATAACGCTGGCTTACTTCATCCCAGTGATGAGCCACGTCAGAGGGCTTACTGATACCACCGCTATTGTAACTCCAGTCGGGCAGTAAGCCGCCCATACGGTATTCAACCTCGACGCTATGACCATACTCAAGCTTCAGCTTACGTAACTGGGGCTCGATACCCCAGCATGACGAGCAGATGGGGTCGGTGTAGTAAATAATCTTGATTGGCTTTTTGACCGGCGAGGTAGCCTGCGTGGGTGCTGTAGCCTTTGACCCAGGCATCTCACACATCCCCGTTTCCAGATCACACAAAAGCGGATTTTGATCCTTATTTTCCATTGGTTTGTTCATTACTTGGTTCGGTAAATCGGCTTGCGCGTGTCCCCACCTGTCCAGCGAGCCGACCATGATTTACTGATTACGTTCATACGTTTCGACTGGTTGCCTTGATCAACCTGTCCCGGCTTGTTTAGTCTCCGAATGATAGGTGTCAATTACTGTTTGCGATAGCCAGGAGTTTACCGAATAGCGCCGTTGCCCGTCAGCCCTACGTAGACCACCTGATCTGTCATTTTTGTTTGTCCCTGATGCGTAACTTGACGCCAAAATTGGGCAAAGCGATAGCGCGGGTCAACTAGTCAAAAAAACCTGACCATAAAAAGATGCAAAAACTTGACAATAGCTGTCCCGCCGAAGAGCTGCTAAAGCTGCTGTCGGGGAAGTTGAAACCGCAGCTTTTTCAATTGGCCCTGGGTGGCCCTTTACGGTTTAATTCGTTGCTACGATCGATCGAAGGAGCCAATAAACAATCACTTGCTCTGGCGCTCAAAGAATTAGTGGATGAAGGCTACCTGGAGAAAATAGTAGTCAAGCAAAAGCCTTTACACATTGAGTACCTGCTTACCGAAAAAGGCCAAGCGTTAATTCCAATCTTTCAACAGCTAGAGCAATTATAACCGGCTTCCTAATTGTGCCAGTATAACAGTTATGGTTTAGGCTCTTGCTCCGCGTTTCCCACAAATCCCTTCCCATGAGCCATAGGCTGTGGCTGTAGGACTACTCCGTTCTCCGATTTTTGTTTGTAGTAATTCACGGTACGGGCGATCAACAAACTACCAACCAAGGCTGGTGTAAACCACCCAATGGTCTCAGTCCAGGCAGGGGCTCCATCCGGTACTATTCGGTTCGCATTATTCACTAGGAACGCAGTAAATGTGGCGATGTATGAACCACCCATCCGGGTAATGTGGTGATAAAACCAGTGCATCTTTTCTGGCCGTTTGGTGAACGATTTGGCATCATACCAAGCATTTTTGAAGGTCAGAAAGCCAAAGACGGTGAACAGGATGGCCACGACTGAGAACCCATTGGTTAGCAAATAAGCGCCGAATCCAAGCATGGCCACGCTCACCGTTAGAGTCAGGTAGGTGAGCAGTTTATCGATCATCTGAGGTTTTTGTTTCTTCTGCTTAGCGGCCCGCCATCCCGTTAGGCTTTGGTACAGACTGAGTACGGCAATGCCGATCAAAAACAGGCGCATCATCTTAAATGGTTGCAAGACGCATAGCAAGAAGGCAGTAGCCATCCCAACCATCATACAATAGACGTAAATCAGACCAGCTCGTTTGTGGATTCGAGTACCCTTAGAAAAAAACATGGGGATGAGCCCAACCGTCAGGGCCGTAAAACCCGCAACAATGTGAGCGGAGAGCAAGACTAAGAGCAGCGTTTTCATAGCTATTGTGTTTGTGTTTGGCTGGTCCAAACTAGAACACGATCCTGCCTTTCTCAACGTAAGGGGACATAAAACACGGCTGAGGGACATTTGGGCGCAGGGCACTGCTGGAACGACTACTTCACCCTATTGCTGCTTTGCCCGACGACCTTTTCTGGTGTACAAATAAACCAAAGGCTCGCTCGCCTACTGGGCTATGTTTCGGCGTATCGCAAATCGCTCCCCTGTGAGATAACGAGGGGTTACCGTATTCTCAATTCGGGCGTTTGAGCTAGATTGTGTACTTAGGATTGCACTAATTTTTCCTAGATTTAATAACTCCAAGCTTATTAATCGAACGCCATACCTAAACCATGAAAGCCGCTATCACAATTTGGGTTTTACTCATCATCGTTGTTCCTGGCCTTGCGCAACCAGTTGGCGTTGTCGCTATCGAAGATCCTCAATTTGATACCCAGTTCGCCCAACGCGCAATACCCCAAGTCACCGGTAAACTCCTTCACATAAGCCCACAGGAAATAAAGGAAACCACCATCACCTATACGCTCGTTACTCTGTTAGGACAGAAAACAAAAACTGCTCACTTGGCAGCGGATGGAAGCTTTGAACTGGAACTGGACTATCCACTGCCTTACCAACAGATGTGGGTACAGTTCGGCGAACTGTTTTATACGGGCCTCTACGCCAATAAACAGCTATATGTCGAGTTAGATATCCCTAAACTAAAAGCAGCCGGAAAGGAGGTTGCCTTTAAGGCAGACGGCGTTCGGTATCTAGGCGACGATGGCCCCCTAAACGAGTACATGAATGAGTATATACTCTTCAAACGGGCCGAACAACTGGCTCTTTCTTCGCGCGTACAGCAGGTACGCCGGTCTCAACACCCAGTGGCTAGGGAAGTGCTGGCCGCCCACACCCCTATTTTCGACTCCTTAAAAACGATTCAGACTGAGTTTATAGCTACTCATCCGTCGCCCTATGCCTGGCTACTCGAGAATGAGCGGCTGTCCGAATTCTATAGTTGGATTTGCCTTCATTACTGGGGGCATACAATGGAACCGGCTCTTTTCGATCAAATTAAAGCGCACAAGACGTATCTACGATCCAATAGCAGCATGGTCCTTTACTTATACCTATCCACTTATTTTCGCCAACTTCCCGCTAATCGAGTGATGGTCGATTGGGAGGATGTGGCCCGCTTGTCCGATCTGACGGAGCCGGAAAAAGCGGCCATTGATTCCTTACGGAGTACGGCCACGCTTTCGCCCGCTCCTGCCCATCGGACCCAGTGGACGAAACAGTTGGGGCCAAGGATGCGGAAAATATATCAGGATCGGAGGATTGCCCAAGGTATTCGCTGGCTGGACAGTCTCTACTCACCCTCACGGGCCGACTTCATGAAGCTGCAACTAAATGACAGTAAGGATATTGTCGAACAGAAAGCAGCTCTGGAACAGATACTGCCCAGTATGTCCACGAACTGGTGTAAGTTGATCGCGAGGAAAGAGTATGCTCGTACTGTTGATCAGCTAGCCTCCGTGAATAAGGCATTGGCCGCTTCGGGAAATTCACGAACCGCAGCCGGTTTCGGCAGCCCCTTACAGCAAACTGATTTTGGAGCAACGTTGTATAAGCTCTCGTCCATGAGCGGAGCGGATTTTCTCGCCAAGCTCAAGCAGAGCTTCGTCGGTAAAGCCATCATATTTGACCGATGGGCTACCTGGTGCGGACCCTGCTTGCAAGAAATGCCACACAGTAAAAAATTGCAGCAGGAGGCCAAAGACCTACCGCTAGCATTTGTCTATGTTTGCACAGCCCGAGGTTCGGATGAGGGCCAGTGGAAACGAAAAATAGGTGAGCTGAAACTGCCTGGTATTCACATTTTTGTTGATGAAGCGCTCGATGCAGAACTGTCGCATTATTTCTCGTTTAGTGGTTACCCAGGGTATGCCTTCATCGATCAAAAGGGGATCTATAAGCCAGGAGCTATCACTTGGCTAAAAACGATAAAGGACAAGAATGCCCTAGCGGCTCTGCTTGAGTAAATGGATGGAGCGTAGGAAATTCTAGCAGAGTCTATACTCTACTCCTACTAAAAATAAGTTTTTAGGCGCAGATTAATTCGTTTTCACCAAACGCTCCCACTTGAGCCCAATCAACGTTCTCGAAACGGAGTCGATCTGCTAGTCAACCACGCAGTATCTATTTTGTGCCACTCCTCCCATACACAGCACCAAATTCAGTAACCAATTGCTTTATTTTTGTGAGGCTCGCTTGTACACAAACGTAAACAGGCCAGCCCGTCACCGGGCTGGCCTGTTTACGTTTAGCTATTTCTGGACCCCGAAACCGACTTCATCGTAGCCAGCTGCTGGTTGATGAAGTCGGTTTCGTCGGCCGATAACGTAACGTTGCTAGTAGCTTGATCGCTTACAACCGAATACTTTTTCCTGTTCAATTAGTTGCAATACTCCCTCCCCACTTTCGTCGATGGGCGTTTTGCCATCAGCTCGAAAAGAGGTTTCATGCAACTGGTGCTGTGTTTCTTGCAGAGTTCTCCTCCGCTCATCGTGAGCGCAGTTATTCGTTATTTCTAGAGCTTTGGAAATAGTGATGTCACTTTTTCCGCTTCTTAGGCAGCGCGGCCTGGATATTAGCCCAGGCAGCTTTCTTTAACTGCTGATGCAGGGCTTTATCGCGAGGAACGAAAGTTATGCTACGCAGGGAGTCAGGCACCAGCTTGACCTTCCAATATATGGAATCAGAAGTATCTGGAATACGCGTATAAACTGGCTTAGACATAAATAACGGTAAAGAATAAACGACGATAAATACAGACTATTCAGTAATCTACAATAGGCGACTTAGCTTAGTTCCAGAGAATTGTCACAAACTGAACTCTTTATTGTGGGGTAGACCCAAGACAGTGGATGAAACTAGCCTTTTCGCCCCTTGGATACCACACTTGGGGGTATCAAACTCGACTCGTTTTGTTCATACTTTGGGACTTTGGGTGCACCGTGTACTTTGGGCGCTTTAGTCGCTACTTTCTTTGCGTTCTTGTTCTTCTTGTCCTGGTTAGCCATATCTATAGATTTAGTAGTATAACACAGTCAAAGAAAAAACGCTTTTATTTAGTTATAGCCCATAAACTCACGTTCCACCACATTGCCATCAGAAGAGTGACATTCTTTCAAGACAACCTGACAGCAACTGCTGATACCTAGGCTATCCTTCACCAGTACTAGGTCGCTTACTGTATAAACGCCTTCGCTCACCCAGTACCATGATGTCCCAAGACGGTTTCGAATGGCAGTTGGACTTTCATAGAGTAGGGTTAAACAGACAACGCCCCAGTTCAAATCGAACCGGGGCGTTGTCACAAATAACCTTCGCTACTAGCTTACTCTAACATTTTCACCGGTGCAGTTGGTTTCTTCTCATCGCTGATCCACATATTATAGGCTTTTCGGGCAGGACGGTTTGCCTTTACGGGCATTTTCGTTGTTGCTTCCGATGGATTTATAGAACCTACCTTTTGACGTTCAGCGTTACGCTTCTGAGCGAAGTAGACCGCATCACTATGCTCGTCTGCCCGTTTCTGCTCGTCTATTTTTTGGGCCTGATCCTGGCGCAGGGTTGTTTCAAGCAAATTAGCATCCCGCTGGTTTTCCGCCAGTTCTTTATTAGTTAAATCTGAGTTCGTTTGAGCAAGAACGTATGTAGAGGCACTCGTACAAAAAACTACTAATACTACAAAAATGATCGATTTTAATTTCATGATATTGCCTGACCATTAGAGGCTGGCTACTTGACTAACCAGCCTAATCAGATAATAGTTACAGTAAACTGAAATTGAGTCATTTAATGATAAACAAACCTGCGTTAATGCCATTATTAACGCAGGTATACATCTGTTTTTCTCATCCAGAAAACAGTCTCATCTGCGTCCACCCACCAACGAAAAAGTACAATATATTCTTGTTGCTCCTTTTATGTTTGGTGGACGATTTCGTTACGTAGTTTTTGCCTACACCCGATGCATTAGTACTTGTTTTAAACCAGGAATGGAGACGTAATTCAGTTAATGATCTCCACGTCTGCGCCGTCAACATCTTGGGGCAACGCGCCCAGTTCCAAGCGCTCGACGCGCACCGTTTCACCTATTTGTATAGCTTTATCGATTACTTTGTCGATTCGGCCCACTTCCGTACCTAAATCCGAGAAGTAAAAAAATCGTAAGGATATGGCTTTGTACGCGTGGCGCTTTGACGTATTGTGGACCGAGAACGAATGTACAGCCGTTGATCCACCTTCGCGTTTCTGCCAGGTGTACGCTGAAATAATTAAATCCCGCGGGGCGTTTGGTCGGATGCCTTCTGCTTTTGTCTCAGCTGCTTTTTGTTGAGCTAAGGTTGTTTGCGCGGTCGCTGCTTCGTTGTTCGCCCGGTTGATCAGGTACAACACAATGAGCCCCCCAAGGAGACAACCTGTGTAGATAAGCCATTTTTTCATGAAAGGCGGGAGAACTGGTACGGGTGAGAACAGACAGAACCCCGAATTAATTGCTATTTCTACTGGTAAGCCGTTTTTCCTCTCCATAAAATCCAGCTACGCTGTTTCTGGCAACTGGTACAGAAACTCAGTTGGTTTTTAATAGCACTCCCGTTACGGTAGTCGACTAAACAAACGAATTCGATTCCATTCCAGCTACTGACGAGGAAAAGCGGTTATACTATAACGTCGACCTGACAGGCGTACTAACTTCCCTGTAACGCATGGCCGACTTTGAAACCGTTATTTTTATTCTCGCCATCCTGATTGGCTTGTCGGCCATTGCCGATAACATAAAGCTCCCCTATCCTATTCTGCTGGTGGGCACAGGTTTACTAATCGGATTTGTGCCGTTTCTACCCAACCTGGCCCTTGACCCTGAGGTGGCGCTAGTCATTTTTCTTCCCCCACTCTTGTACGATGCTGCCTCCAAAACAGCCTGGCAAGAGTTCACCCAATCCATCCGTCCGATCACCACGTTAGCGGTTACGTTGGTATTTTTCACCACGACGGCGGTTGCCGTAGCTGCTTATTACTTGATCCCTGGCTTCAGTTGGCCGCTGGCTTTTGTGCTGGGTGCCATCGTCTCCCCCCCGGATGCCGTGGCCGCCAATAGTATCATCAAGGGATTAGGGCTGAATAAACGGGTCATCGCCATTCTGGAAGGAGAAAGCCTACTCAACGATGCCTCAGCGCTGATAGCTTACCGCTACGCCGTAGCTGCCGTCATGACGGGTAGTTTTGTGCTGTGGCAGGCTAGTCTGCAATTCCTGGTCGTGGCCGGCGGGGGCTTGCTGATTGGCGGATTGCTGGGTTGGTTAGTTACGCTTGCCCTCCGGCTACTATCCAGCGCAACCATTCAGACCAGCCTGACACTACTGGCCCCCTACCTGGCCTACTTGGTCGCCGAACACGCACACACATCAGGTATACTAGCCGTTGTCAGCGCCGGACTTCTAATCACCCGGCGGGCACCAGAAGTTTTTTCTCCCCAGGCCCGCCTTGAATCAAGGGCCGTTTGGGACACAGCCATTTTCCTGCTCGAAGGGGTGGTTTTTATTCTGATCGGATTGCAGCTACCGGCCATCGTTGCCGATCTGCGCGGGTACACCGCCGGTGAGTTAGCAATGTACAGCCTTGTCGTCAGTGCGGTTACGATCATTATTCGAATCCTGTGGGTCTTCTTTAGTACCTATTATCCCCGTCTGCTTGGCCGATCCGAGCGGACTCCTGACGCAGAGTCCGTTATCGATGAATCACCCAATGAAGTTGACTGGCGAAACGTACTGATTGTAGCCTGGACAGGCACCAGAGGGGTTATCTCGCTGGCGACCGCGCTGGCCCTGCCCCTTACGCTATCGAATGGTCAGCCGTTTCCCCAACGGACGTTGATTTTGTTCCTAGCCTTCGTCGTCATTCTGGCTACGTTAGTGTTACAGGGATTAACCCTACCACTACTGATCCGACTATTGGGGGTAAAGCCCCAAAACGATCAGGCACGCGAAGATCAGGCATTGGAATACCTGCTGGCCCAACGGGCACTTGGCTATCTGGAGCACGATTTTCCCGTGCCCATGTCGGCTCCACTCAAACAAACGCTGATCCGGCGCTATCAACTCGTCATTCATGAGTTAGGCACTACGTTTGCGGAATCAGAATCAAATTCACGTCGTACGAAACAGGATTATTCTCTGCTCAGCGAGCTGCGAACCGCCGAGCGAGTCATTGGTACCTATCAGCAGGGACTGCTCGTGGAGCTGGCCAGCGACAACCGCTTTAGCGATGAGGTGTTACGAACGGCTGAACGGCGCCTGGACCTTAAAATGGCTCGCCTGGATGCTTCTCAAAAAGCCGCCGAGGGATGAATTGGTCATAGCGTGTTGCACTAACCTATGTACTGACCAATGCTTTTCGATGCATCAACGGCTACCAACCCGAATACCATAACACTAAGCCAAGAATGAGGTAGAAGAACAGGTGTCTAACGCCGACCCTATTCAGGGCAAACAGTAGCAACACAATCCCACTTGCCTACAACAGGTAGAGCGTATGCAAACCGGTTGAATAAAAAACAGCGATCACAATAATGGCTGATAGGTCATCGACAATAGCCAGCTCTGACAAGAAGATCTTCAAAGACACAGGAATCCTTTTGCCCAGCATGACGACGATTGCTAGAGCAAAGGCCACATCGGTCGCCATGGGAATACCCCATCCTTTAGCGGTCGGCGTCCCCTGGTTGATCAGTGTGCGTAAACCAAGGCCAGAACGATGACACCTCCCAAAGCGGCAAAGATGGGCAGCGCGACTTTTTTGATCGAGGCTAGTTCACCGTAAAGCGCTTCTCGTTTGATTTCCAGACCAACCCGTAGAAAGAAGATGGCCATCAGCCTGTCATTGATCCACAGTAAGACAGAGTAGCGCAAGTGCAGGAAGTCTGCGCTAATGCCAATCTCGCTGTTTAACCGCCACTCAAAGCCTTCTGCCGCAGTGGAATTAGCAGCAGTACGGAGGTAATAGCACAAATTAATAGAAGGATACGTGGAAATGTCGGCGATTGGAGAAAGCTCTTGATGATTTCCAGTGTTTTATTCTGCACGAATGGTTATAGCAGTACTGGTCAAAGTTCGGAACAAGACTTACAAGTGAGCCAAAAGCGTCCTTACAATAAGCTCAGAAATTTCTTTCTAGACACACCTTAATAATTCATCGTAATATTGCAATCAATAAGTTAACCTTCTACCTTTGCCGTATGGGATTGACTAAAACCGAAGTCTTTACGGAGCATCAGAATCGAATTGCGGAGCTGGCAAAAGCTTTTGCTCATCCGGCCAGAGTGGCTATCCTGCAATTACTGATCGAGCGTAAAGCCTGCATATGTGGTGACTTGGTTGACGAACTAGACTTAGCCCAGGCAACCGTTTCCCAACACCTGAAAGAGCTAAAACGTATTGGTATCATTCAGGGAGAAATTAACCCGCCCCGCGTATGCTACTGCATCAATCCGCCTGTCTGGGAAGAAGCCCGACAAGTGTTCGGTGCGTTGTTAGATGCACCTGTTAAGGCCAACTGCTGTTAAGTGGAGGGCTTTTTTTGCCCTCAATTATCGCAATATTACAATAAACAAAACCATGCAAACCGCTGACCAAATCAAAGAGGTTGTTCGCCAGAAATACGGCGCAATTGCTGAACGCAGCCCGGCTGGACGCAGCCCGGCTGAACAGCCACAGGCTGGGAACTGCTGTGGCCCAGACACCAGCGCCAACGTGCCAATCGTCATGGCGCAGGAATACGACGCTTTAACCGGGTATGTGGCTGAAGCTGACCTCGGACTGGGATGCGGACTACCAACGCAGTTTGCCCAGATCAAACCCGGTAATGTAGTTGTCGATCTCGGTTCGGGCGCTGGTAACGATTGTTTTGTTGCTCGTGCTGAAGCTGGCGAAACAGGCCGGGTGATCGGACTTGATATGACTCAGGCCATGATCGACCGCGCCCGCCAAAACGCCAGAGCATTAGGCTTTACGAATGTTGAGTTCGTTCACGGCGACATCGAAGATATGCCCCTGCCCGAAAACGTAGCTGACGTTGCGGTCAGCAACTGTGTTATGAACCTGGTTCCCAATAAGCATAAAGCCTTTACCGAAACCTACCGCATCTTGAAACCGGGTGGATATTTCAGTATTTCAGACATTGTGCTGAAAGGCGACTTACCCCAAGGGTTGCAGCATGATGCAGAAATGTACGTGGGCTGTGTATCGGGAGCTATCCAGAAAGAGGCCTATCTACAGCTTGTAGAAGATGCTGGATTCAGTAGCATCATTGTCCAGAAAGAGCGTGAAATCAACCTGCCTGATGAAGTGCTGCAAAACTATCTGTCGAGCGATGAAATAACCCATTACCGCCAACAGGAGAAAGGCCATCCAGCCGGAGGTATCTATAGTATCACCGTTTACGCCCAGAAATAACCATGAAACAGATGACGATTCTAGTACTTTGTACCGGCAATTCTGCCCGTTCACAATTGGCCGAAGGCTATCTTCAACATTTTGCTGGTGATCGCGCTCAGGTCTACAGCGCCGGCGTTGATCCCAAAGGGGTAAACCCATTGGCCGTTCAGGTCATGGCCGAAGATGGGATCGACATTTCGCATCACACCTCCAACCACGCCGACGAATACACTACTATTCCGTTTGACTACGTAATAACGGTATGCGATAACGCCCGCGAGCAATGCCCGATTTTCTCCTCATCGGCCCAGAAGATTCACCACAGTTTTACTGACCCCGGCCATCAATCCGGACGGTCCGCCGATGCGGTTGATGCTTTAAACTCCTTCCGTCAGGTGCGCGACGAAATCAAAGCATACAGCCGCCAATTCATCGAGCAGCATCTTCATGCCTAAACTGTCGTTTCTTGATCGCTTTCTAACACTGTGGATCTTCCTGGCTATGTTGCTAGGCGTCGCCATCGGCTACTTTCTGCCGCAGTCGCAGATGTTCATCAATCAATTCAATCAGGGAACAACCAACGTGCCGCTGGCGGTTGGTCTTGTCCTGATGATGTATCCGCCTTTAGCAAAGGTGAGGTACAGCGAATTACCGAAAGTGTTTGCCAATACCAAGATTCTAGGGTTATCCCTTTTCCAAAATTGGATTGTTGGTCCCCTATTGATGTTCGGTCTAGCGGTTTTGTTTCTGTCCGATAAGCCCGAATACATGACCGGCCTAATCATGATCGGTATTGCCCGCTGCATTGCCATGGTGATCGTCTGGAACGACCTGGCCAAAGGCGACCGGCTGTATGCCGCTGGCCTGGTGGCCTTCAACAGTATTTTCCAAGTACTGTTCTATTCGGTCTACGCCTACATTTTTATTACCGTACTGCCGCCCTTGTTCGGGCTGAAAGGCTATACCGTCAACATTACGATTGGCGAAGTAGCCCAGAGCGTTTTCATCTATCTGGGTGTGCCGTTCCTGCTTGGATTGTTCTCGCGCATCATCCTCACGCGTCTATTCAGCCAGCAATGGTATGAAGAACGTTTTTTGCCCGCCGTTAGCCCGACAACACTTATTGCGCTGTTGTTTACCATCATCGTCATGTTCAGCCTGAAAGGGCAGTTGATCGTATCGATCCCGCTCGATGTGGTACGTATCGCCATTCCGTTGACGGTCTATTTTGCCATCATGTTCTTTTCGGCCTTTTTCCTATCCAAAAGGGCCGGAGCCGATTACGGTAAATCCACATCGCTGGCTTTTACCGCAGCGGGTAACAATTTTGAGTTGGGTATTGCGGTGGCCATTGCTGTATTTGGCATCAATTCCGGGGCCGCATTTGCTGCCGTGGTTGGTCCGCTGATCGAGGTGCCGGTGCTGATTCTGATGGTCAATTTCGCGCTGAAACAGGAAACGAAATTTGCTGCTCACGACAAAGACACGTTTCGCAATTAGGCGTGACGTTTATCCGGAGTTCAGGTGATCCCTTCTTAAGGCTTTCACCCAGTCTTTGAGTCGTCAGCCTGCATCTACCAAACTGGGCTTTGTAAGAGATCCTCATATCAATAAGCCTATCGGATGATTGACAAAAAAATCCGTCAGCTGTGGATAGCGACAATACGCCTTGTCTGGCTAACCAGGTTCATCGTTAAAAGCGACTAGGTATCAGGTTCGCGGGAAATCTGTCACTAATTTATATACTGCACTTCGCCCGCATCAAGGCTGGCAATCCACTATCCCAAAAATTGGCGGTCTTCGTTGATGCCGTACATTCCACTACAACAATACGACTTTTGGCTACAGCTGCTTTGTTGATGGCACCCACCTTTGCATCAACAAAACCATTAAACAAAGCAGAACGTGAAAAATTGGACAATAGCTGATATTCCTCAAAGAGACAGCGGTTTAGCTGTCATTACAGGTAGTACCGAAGGCATTGGATATGAAGATGCAATGGCGCTATCAGCGGCTGGATGGACGGTACTGGTGCTGGGACGTAACCCTCAAAAAGGAGCGGAATCAATTGCCAGAATTCAACAGAGTAACCCAAAAGCCAAGGTAAGTTTTGAGAAAATAGATCTGGCAGACCTGGCGTCAATCAAATCCTTTGCGTCGAGAATGATCTCGAAAGGGCAAGCCATCGATCTTCTCGTCAATAATGCGGGCGTCATGACGCCACCTAAACGACTCGAAACGGCCGATGGCTTTGAGTTACAGTTCGGCACAAACCACCTTGGCCACGTTGCCCTGACCGCACAACTGCTGCCCTTATTACGTCAATCACCCGATGCCCGTGTGGTTACCCTGTCCAGTATAGCCAATCGGGAAGGGACAATCAATTTTGATGACCTTCAGTCAATAGCTTCGTATGTTCCGGGGAAAGCATACAGTCAGTCAAAACTCGCCAACTTAATGTTTGCCTTAGAACTTCAACGGCAAAGTGACAAGCACGGTTGGGGTGTCACGAGTATAGCTGCCCATCCAGGTATTTCCCGGACCAATCTACTGATTACAGGGGCGGGGCGATGGAGTGCCTTCGGAATGGCGAGAACCTTACTTCCCTTTTTGTTTCAACCCGCTGCACAGGGGGCCTTGCCAACCTTATATGCCGCAACGTCTCCAGAGGCTGAAGGAGGAATGTATTATGGACCAAACAAGCTGATGGAGACGCGTGGCTTTCCCGCTGTGGCAAAAATACCTGTCCAAGCAAAGGATGCAGCTGTTTCTATGAGATTATGGGAGCTATCGCAAGAGCTAGCCAACGTTGCATTTTAGTCCTTTCCAATTTGTAATTCACCAATACTACCATGAAACGAATTGGTTTTATCGTAACAGTCTCCAGTATGCTTTTATCCTGTAGCCCCCCAAAAACTGTATACATCAGTAATAAAACAGGCAGTCCAATCAGTTTACGGGTGGACAGCTCTTATCAAAATAACCAGTCTGTTCATTTTATAGACGCTATAAATGGATTGCGGATAGAGAAGAAAAAAGTGTTAGATTTTGGTAAGGGCAAATGGACCAAAGAAGACAAGACCAGTCTTGAGGAATTGATCAGACACACCAGGATTGTCAAAGACGGAAGCGCCACCGCTATGGATATGCCTAGTAAAACCAAGGTATCACACATACGTTTTAACGTAGAGGAACTTTGGCTAAACATCAAATAAGAAAAGATATTACTACCTTGATGAAAAATCCCAAACCATATAGAGTACAGTCCATTTCGCAGCTGCACCACATCGCAGGCGTCACAAAACCGCATCATCCGCTCATTAGTATTTTGAGCCTGGAAGGTATGGCAACTAACACGGACATTACGTCGGTACTGTTTGATTTTTACGTAGTGTCGATGAAACGGGGCTGTGATAAACTTTTCTATGGGCAACAGAAATATGATTTTGATGAAGGCGTGATGGCTTTTCTGGCTCCGGGGCAACTACTACGGGGCGAAGCCAATGGTCTGCCACATCAGCTGATTGGCTGGATGCTTTTTATTCATCCCGACTTTTTATGGAATACGTCGCTGGCAAAAAAAATTAAGCAATACGAATACTTTGGCTACGCTACCAACGAAGCCTTGTTTCTTTCTGAAAAAGAAGAAACTATCATCAATTCCATTGTTGACAATATTCGAAACGAGTACAGTTCTACCATTGACAAGTTCAGCCAGGATGTCATCGTAGCCCAGTTGGAGGTATTGTTTACCTATGCCCAGCGGTTTTACGAACGCCAATTCATTACCCGAAAAATTACTAGCAGCAAACTTTTAAACCGCGTAGAAGAGGTACTGATCGATTATTTCAACAACAAAGATCTATTGGCGACAGGCCTGCCAACCGTTCAGTATGTGGCGAACGAGTTAAATGTTTCGATCAAATACCTGGGCAGCTTACTAAAACAGTTAACGGGACAATCCACCCAGCAGCATATTCATGAGAAGCTGATAGAAAAGGCAAAGGAGAAACTATCGACTAGCAGCCTTTCTGTCAGTGAGATTGCTTACGAACTGGGCTTTGAACATCCGCAGTCGTTCAGCAAGCTCTTTAAGAGCAAGACCAATCAGAGTCCGTTGGAATTCAGAACTTCATTTAACTGAGTACTAACTAAATACCCCATTGGCAGTATTCCGCTAAAATTGCCTGACACAAACTGTGTATGGTCCGTCTCAGAATAGGATCCTTGGCCGATAACCAACCGTTGCTGCTGGCGAGCGTATAAACGTTATAGCACCGCAATAAGCAGTACAGTGAAAGCACCCTGATGCCCCTGCGCAACATTAAACAGAGTCTCCGGTGACTACGTAGTGAACATGGATGACTACATTAGCCACCAACTCATCCTATCCCTGTAAACAGGCTAGAAGTCAACCTGACGATGTGCTTATGGAAAAAGAACCGCTGATCAGCTTTATTGAGAAGAACATTCCGAACATAAGCGTAACCCAAATTGGACTGGAAACCATTGCCCAACAGTTTGACGAAATAAATCTTTTCAAAAATGAGTATCTGTTGAAGCAGGGAAAAGTAAGTGACTATTACTACTTGGCGGAAGGATTCGTTCGAGCGTTTACCTTTGACACCAACGGTAACGAAATCACCACTTACTTTTATCCCCAAGGCCGAGTTGCCTTTGAAGCCGCTTCCTTTTTTCTTCATCAACCGTCCACCGAGAATTTACAGGCTATTACAACCTGCAAAGTGTACACGACTAGTTTTGAAAAACTAAACCTACTTTTTCATTCCGTACCTGAGTTTAGGGAGTTTGCCAGGGCAATGTTGGTGAAGGAGTTTGTCGCTTACAAGCAGCGCACCCTATCCATGATCAACAAAAGCGCCGAAGATCGGTACAGTGACTTGCTAAGCAACAACCGAGAAGTCTTCCAATACGCTCAGTTGAAGCATATTGCCTCCTATCTGGGTATAACAGACACATCGCTTAGTCGTATACGAAAAGAGTTTGCTAAGAAGTAACGGGCCCATTTCTTGTCATTTGGCAAGTTGGTTCATAGCAAATGGCAAGTGAGTTTGGGGCGGGCTTGTCTTCTTTTGTATCGTAATCAATCAAACGATACGATGCTACAGCTACCCATCTATGTCTACCTAACTTTTGCCGCAACGGTATTACTGGCCATTGGACTCTTTTACAAAGCCACTAAGCAGTCAACACCTTTTATGCTTATTTTACTGGCTTGGATAGGTGTCCAGTCCCTACTTGCCCTTACGGGTTTTTATACCAATCCCGCCACGCTAACGATCCGCTTTCCGCTATTGATCGTGCCGCCGTTACTTTTTCTACTATCCCGATTTTTGACCAAGAAAGGGCGAGCCTTTTTAGATGAGCTAGACTTACCAACGCTTACTCTTTTTCATATTATTCGGATCCCCGTCGAGCTGGTTTTATTCTGGCTCTTTGTTGGTCAACATGTCCCTGAAGCGATGACCTTTCATGGAAGGAATTTTGATATTTTCTCTGGCCTGTCGGCTCCGGTTATCTACTATTTTAGTTTTGTAAAGAAGGCACTAAGTCCTCAAGTCATTATTATCTGGAATCTGGTTTGTCTGGCGTTGTTGCTAAACGTGGTGTCTGCAGCCCTACTTTCTTTACCAGCACGATATATACGCTTTGGCTTTGAGCAACCTAATCTAGCCCTTGGCTACTTTCCGTTTGTATTGCTCCCCAGCGTGTTAGTACCCTTGGTACTGCTATCAACCGCAGCCGCTGTTCGACAACTGCTCAAGAAACGACGGGTATCATTTTGATAAGGTGAACGCTTGCTTAGTGGGCCTTGTAAATTAGGACTTGAGTAATGCAGCCAAGCTGATGTGCTTTGCCCGTTAGAGACTCACTAACTGAATTCCAGGATCGACTACCTTCCGGTTAGGTATCTCTTAAAGCTATTACTTGGCACCACTACGAATCGGTTACCAAAATCAAGTCGATGTTATCCCCTACCAGCTGTCCCTTGTCGACGTAGTATTGCTAAACGCTCCACAAATTGAGACGAATTAGCTTTCGCGGAAGAGAATCGACATGCCTATACTACCTGTTCAACTTTCCTGAATAGGTCTTTCAATAATAGCTATCTTGTTTTATTCCCCTCCACTACAATCTTAAGCCCTGAAGGACTTCGACTCTTCTCCTAACCGAATGGCGACAATTTTCAAGTAAACAGGCCAGCCCGGTGACGGACTGGCCTGTTTACTTGCCTTATTTTTAGAGATCTATACCAACTCTAGCGTAGCTAGCTGCTGGTTAATGAAGTCGATTTCGTCGGCCGATAACGTAACGTTAATGGCCTTGGCGTTTTGCGTGGCCTGCTCAGCGTCACGGGCTCCCACCAGCGCCGACGTAATACCGGGCTGCTCGATGGTCCAGCGAATAACCAGTTGGCCCAGGGTTGCGCCTTTCTCGTCGGCCAGCGGCTTGATCGCCTGCAACAGTTTATCGGCTTGTTCGATATTTTCCGGTTTGAAGAATCGGTACGTTGCCCGGTGATCGCCAGGGGCAAACTGATGACCCGGCCGGATTTTGCCCGTTAGCAGTCCGCGTTCCATTGGACTGTAGGCCAGAATTGATTTGTTCGTTGCCAGTACGTACGGCACCAGCTCGGCTTCGGCGCTGCGGTTCAGCATACTGTAAGGCACCTGGTTCGAAGCGATCACCAGCACGTTTTCAGCTTCCTGCATCTGCGCTACGCTGTAGTTACTGACTCCCGCCTGCCGAATTTTCCCCTGCTCAATCAGCCGCAATACGGCTTCCATACTTTCGTCGATGGGTGTCGTTTTGTCAGGCCAGTGCATTTGGTACAAGTCGATATAATCGGTACCCAGGCGCTTCAGACTATCCTCGCATTCCTTAATGATACTTTCCTTACCCGAATATTTGTAGACATCAATATCATTACCGTTGTTGTCCTGGCTTTTGAAGCCAAAATCACCCTTGGCCAGATCCCAGCGCATCCCGTATTTAGTGAGGATCTGCACCTTGTCGCGGGGAATACCTTTGATGGCTTCGCCCACGATTTCCTCGCTCGTTCCCTGCCCGTAGATGGGGGCTGTGTCGATCGACGTTACACCCAAATCGTAAGATGCCCGGATGGCTTCGACCGCTCCGCTACGTTCGGTGCCGCCCCACATCCAGCCACCAGCGGCCCAGGCGCCAAACGTAATGGCCGACAATTGAATATCTGATTCGCCTAATTTTCTGTATTCCATGGTTGAGTTGTTTGTGTAATTAGTACACGGCAATAAAACTAGTATGATACGTATGTCATTCCGATGTCAGGAGGAACCGCACGCACTGTTTACCAACGCTCAGGTGAGGATGCTTTAAGATTCTTCCTGGCGGCTACGCGCCCCGGTCGGAATGGCAGAAGGTTCAAATTACAAAGTGATCGATGATCAACTCATCGGGGTTTGGCGCGTTCATATTGTAGGGGCCACGCCAGGTTTTCTCCCAATGTGGCAGCCGCGTGCAACGGGAAGTACGGATCTCGTAATTCCTCACGAGCCATCAGAATAAAATCAGCCTGGCCGTTAGCCAGTATTTCTTCCGCCTGTTCGGCCGTCGTGATTAGTCCCACCGCCCCGGTTAGAATGCCCACTTCCTGTTTGATACGTTCGGCATTGGGCACCTGGTAGTTTGGCGCGACCGGAATTTTGGCGTTTGGTACGTTGCCGCCCGTCGAGCAATCGATTAGGTGAACCCCTTTTTCTTGCAGAATCTTAGCCAAGGAAACTGAATCATCGGCGGTCCAGCCCCCTTCGGTCCAGTCGGTTGTCGAAATACGGACGAACAAGGGTAAGTCAGCGGGCCAGACCGTTTTTATGGCGGCAACGATGTCGAGCAGCAGCCGGATCCGGTTCTCGAACGAACCGCCATACTCGTCCGTTCGCTCATTGCTTAAGGGCGAAAGGAACTGATGAATCAGGTAGCCATGAGCCGCGTGCACTTCGACAACCCGAAAACCTGCTTCCAGCGACCGCCGGGCAGCTTCCCGGAAGTCGTTAATTACTTTCTCAATGCCCTCTGAAGTCAGGGCCTTTGGCTCTGATTTTTCGGGATAGAACGGAACGTTACTAGGGGCTACCGTTTCCCAGCCCCGCTCTTCGCTTGCAGCAATGGACCCACCGCCCTCCCAGGGTCGGCGCGTACTGGCTTTTCGTCCTGCGTGGGCCAGCTGAATACCAGCTACCGACCCCTGCTCGTCGATGAACCGCGTAATTCGCTTCAGGCCCGCAATGTGCTCATCGGTCCAGATGCCCAGGTCATCGGGCGAAATCCGGCCTTCGGGCGATACAGCAGCGGCTTCGGAAATGATCAGGCCAGCGCCCCCAACGGCACGGCTGCCCAGATGAACCAAATGCCAGTCGTTCGAAAAACCGTCCTGGCTGGAGTATTGACACATTGGGGAGACCACAATACGGTTCTTAAATTGAACCTGACCAATGGTAATAGGAGAAAACAGAATAGACATAATGGATAAACAGCGTTCAAAAACTGCATCTGCGTGGGCCACACAAAGAGCCCCTGACCATTAAAACAAACCGAAGTTGGTTATTGATTCAAGTTTTTAAATGTTTTGAGCATAAATGCCCGATACGTTCTTGCTCATAGGGCTTCTCTGCCGTTATTGGCTGCTTTACCGACACAGTTCTAACCAATCAGATTCTTTTACGGCAATTAGCCAATTTACCGAAACAATGTTTGCATTTAACCACTAATATCCGGCATTCACAATCATTATCTTTCTACTGACAAACCATTTCTTTTGCCTAGTGACATTCTTGGTTAACTTTGTTCGATTAGCCTGGCACGGTGTTTTTGGTTGATTGGTATTTCAAGTACTTTAAGCTGGTCTCGTGCTGCTACCCATTTATCCAATAGTAAACAAGCCTAACATTTACCCTAAACAAATCCCGCATGAAGCGTAGATTTCTCCGTTCATCAACACTGCTGCTGTTCGCTGGCCTGAGCCTGAGTACAGTCTGGGCACAATCCATCCCGTCGCCGAAGGAGCATTTTGGCTTCAACATCGGCGACGATTACCAACTGGCTACGTACACGCAGACGGAAGCGTATTTCAAGAAACTGGCCGCCAGCTCAGACCGGGTCAAACTGGTTGACATCGGCGAAACCGAAGAAGGTCGTCGGCAGTACATGCTGATTGTCTCGTCGCCGGAGAACCTGAAAAAGCTGGACCGCTACAAGGAGATTTCGCAGAAGCTGGCGCGCGCCGAAGGCTTGACCGACGAGCAGGCAAAAGCGCTGGCGGCCGAAGGAAAATCAATCGTCTGGATCGACGGGGGGCTGCACGCTACCGAAACGGTCGGCACCATGCAGTTGATCGAAACAGCCTGGGAACTGATTAGCCGGAAAGATCCGGAGACCATGCGCATTCTGGACCAGGACATCATCCTGCTGACCCACGCGAACCCCGACGGTCAGGAGCTTGTGTCGGACTGGTACATGCGGGAGAAAAAAGCGGAAAAACGGTCGCTGGAAGGGCTGCCCCGGCTGTACCAGAAATACGTCGGTCACGACAACAACCGGGATTTCTTTATCATGAACATGAAAGAAACCCAGAACATCGGGCGTCAACTGTTCGTGGAGTGGATTCCGCAGATCATGTACAACCACCACCAGCGCGGTCCGGCTGGATCGGTGCTGGCCGGCCCCCCCTACCGTGATCCATTCAACTACGTATTCGATCCGCTGATGGTGACGGGTATTGACGCGCTGGGCGCGGCCATGATCAACCGACTGAACTCCGAAAACAAACCCGGCTTTACGCGGCTAGGCGGTTCGGTATTCTCGACCTGGTACAACGGTGGTCTGCGGACAACGACGCACTTCCATAACATGATCGGTTTGCTGACCGAGATCATTGGTGGCCCCACGCCGGAAGACATTCCGCTGGTACCGAGCCGACTGATTCCAAACGGAAACACGCCTTTCCCCGTAACACCCCAGAAGTGGCATTTCAAGCAGTCGATCGATTATTCGCTGTCGCTGAACTACGCCGTGCTGGGTTACGCGGCCCGCTACCGAGACGAACTGCTGTTCAACATCTATCGCATGGGTAAGAACTCCATCGATCGGGGAAGCCAGGATTACTGGGGTCTGTCGCCCAAACGTGTCGATTTGATCACGGAAGAATACCGCGCTGACCAGAAGAAAGCTAATCCGAACGCTACGCCACGCGGTGTTAACACGGACATTTACGGATTCATTGCTCCCGGCGGTGGTGTTCCGGCGAAATACTACGATTCAGTGATGCGGGCTCCGGCGTTACGTGATCCACGCGGCTTTATCATCCCGGCCAACCAAGCCGATTTTGCCACGGCCGTTAAGTTTATCAACGCTCTGATCAAAACGGGTATTCAGATTCAGCAGGCTACCAGCGACTTCAGCGTTGCCGGCAAGAAATACCCCGCCGGTTCGTACGTCGTAAAAACGGCACAGGCCTTCCGCCCGCACGTTCTGGATATGTTCGAGCCCCAGGATCACCCGAACGACTTCCAGTATCCGGGTGGCCCACCGGTTCGTCCGTATGACGCGGCTGGCTGGACACTAGCTTACTTAATGAACGTTCAGTTCGACCGGGTGCTGGAGGATTTCAAAGGACCCTTCAAGACCCTTCCTTACGGTCAGCTTCAATCGCCGGAGGGCCGCATGGCCGCTACTTCAGGAGCCGGTTACTTACTGAGTGCTCAGTCGAACAACTCGTTTATCGCCGTCAACGATCTGCTGGCGGGTGGCGTTGATGTATTTCGCGTCCCGACGGGTGGTAGCGGCAAATCGGCAGTAGCGCCCGGTACGTTCTTCGTTCCCGCTTCGGACAAAGCCAAGACCTTGCTGGATAAATCAGCCAAAAGTCTGGGTATCGACGTAACGAGCATCGCCAAACGACCAACGGGCTCGCTGGCCAAAGTAAGCCCGATGCGGATCGCCCTCTGGGATACCTACGGTGGCTCGATGCCGTCGGGCTGGGTTCGCTGGATTATGGAGCAGTACCACTTCCCAATGAAAGTAATTTACAGTCAGGAAGTTGACGCCGGTAACCTGCGGAAGAAGTACGATGCGATCGTATTCGTAACCCGCGCCATTCCGCAGTATACGGGTGAGGACAACGATCCCTACCGGAACTATGCGCCACGGATACCGAAAAACGACGAACTTCCCGCTGAGTACCGTACCCACACGGGCCGGATCACCCACGAGAAGTCGGTTCCGGAGTTGAAGAAATTCCTGGAAGCCGGTGGCGATATTATTACCATTGGCAGCAGCACCAACCTGGCTTATCACCTGGGTCTGCCCGTCAAGAATGCCCTGACCGAAGTAACCAGCTCAGGGCAGGAACGCTCACTGCCCGGCGAGAAATACTACATTCCAGGCAGCGTGCTACGCGTGAACATCGATTCGACGCAGCAGGCAACCTGGGGACTGCCAACCAAGACGGATGTTTATTTCGATGCCAGCCCCGTGTTTAACATCGCTCCCGATGCCATCGCTACCGGTAAAGTAAAACCACTGGCCTGGTTCGATAGCAGCAAACCACTACGTAGCGGCTGGGCCTGGGGACAAGCCTACCTGAAAGACGGCGTAGCTGCTTTTATGGCACCGGTTGGCGCGGGCAAGCTGTACGCATTTGGTCCGGAAATTACCTTCCGGGCGCAGGCGCAGGGAACGTTCAAGTTCCTGTTCAACCAGCTTTACGAAACAGACAGCAACTCAGTGGCTGATTTGAACGGTAAATAAGTAGCTATTCTGAATTGTTTAAGCGGAGCGCCCGGCGGATTTTCTGCCGGGCGCTTTTGTGTATTGTCCCTACTTCACCGATTCGTTCCGTACCTTCGCCCCGGATTAGCGGTGCCCGTCATCGGCCCCAGTGCCGACGATACTGGCTTAATAGGGAACTTCGGTGGTCTTTTCGGACCAAAACCGGGACTGTCCCCGCAACTGTACTGCTTCGTTTTTAAGACAGCCGATTCATTGCTGCTTTGGTCACTGTTCCGCTCCGGCGCAACGGGAAGACCTGAATCGGTGAGCTAAGTCAGGAGACCTGCCGCTGGTCGTGAGTTGTTTGTCGTTACGGAGGATGGCGATTAACAGCGACGGGTATTCACTTTTTTTATTTTCTTCATGCGCACAACTCCGCGCCTGTTCGCAACCGCCCTGCTAGGATCGGTTGCTCTCGGTACCGCCGTACCTACCCTGGCTCAGGATGCCAGAACACTCGACGAAGTCGTGGTCACGGCCAACAAATTCCCCCAGAAACAATCGCAGACCGGCAAGGTCGTGACGGTCCTCCCTGACTCAGTGCTGCAACGTTACGCTACCCAGACCGTCAGCCAGTTACTGACGCGTCAGGCGGGTTTGATGATTGTAGGCGCACAGGGGCCGCTGGGTTCGAACCAGGATGTGTACCTACGGGGTGCTGCCGTGGGCAATACGTTGATTCTGCTGGACGGCGTACCGGTTTATGACCCATCGGGGACGGTTAATGCGTTTGACCTGAACCTCATTACCGTGGGCGAATGCGAACGAATCGAGATTCTGAAAGGTGCTCAGTCGACAGCCTATGGTTCTGATGCCGTTGCCGGTGTTATTTCGATCTCTACCCGTAACGGTGTTGGCAAACGGCCACTACAGGTGTCGGCAACGGCGCAGTATGGTACGTACAATACGTTCCGGGGGGGCATTGGCCTGAGTGGTGCGACGAATAAAGTTTCGTATAATCTGCAATACACGCGGCTGTCATCGACGGGCTTCTCGGCGGCTACGGATCGCGAAAACACGGGTACGTTCGATAAAGACGGCTACCGGCAAAACGCTCTGCTTGGTAACATCGCGATAACGCTCAATCCGCGCCTGACGCTGAAGCTGCGCGGACTGACCACGGCCTACCAGACGGACCTCGACGCCGGAGCTTTCGGTGACGAAAAAGATTATACGTCCAACAACCGGTTCAGCTTTGGATCGGCGGGGCTGGAATGGAGTCACCAGCGCGGTAAACTAGTAGCCAACTATGGCATCAGCGGCAGTCGGCGGGTCTACAAAGACGATTCAACATCGGTCGAGCCAAACGCTTTTGATAAATACAGTTACAGCGAATACAGCGGCCTGACGCATTTTGCGGAGTTGTACCACACGTTAACTATCCGCAAAAACATCGAACTACTAACCGGTGCCGACTACCGCTTCGCCAACACGGATCAGACGTATCGATCGGTCAGCAGCTACGGCCTGTATGAAGCTCCTCCGCTGGGTGCTGATACGGCCCGCACGGGTCAGTTGAGTTTCTACGCATCCGGCGTCTGGCGTACACAAAAAGGATTATCGGTCGAACTGGGTGGGCGCTATAACCACCATTCGGTCTACGGCAACGCCTTTACGTATTCGTTCAACCCATCGTATCTGATTCGGGACCAAATCAAGGTATTTGCCAATCTGGCTTCGGGTTTCCGGGCTCCGTCGCTCTATCAGATCTTCTCACCGTACGGCAACCGGGCGCTGAAACCAGAACGTAGTCAGTCTATTGAAGCTGGGGTTCAGGTATTCACCAAGTCGAAGAACGCCTGGGTGCGAGCCCTGTATTTCGATCGTCGGGTGCGTGACGTTATTTTCTTCCAGTCGCTATCGGTACCGCCGTACACGAGCCAGTACATCAACTTTGACCGGCAGCACGACCACGGCTGGGAGTTTGAAGGACAGGCGCAACTGGGGCAATTAGCCCTGACTGGTAATCTCACGCTGCTCGACGGTCGGGTGACGACCCAGGCCGCGGGTCGGGACACGACCTATAACAACCTGTTTCGTCGCCCCAAAGTGCTCGTCAACGTTACGGCCGGTTATCAGATCACGCCGGCGCTCTTCGCCAGTGCCTCTTTACGTTCGGTGGGCAGCCGCACTGACCGGTTCTACAACTCGGCCACGTTTACCAGCGAGAACGTAACGTTGGCCCCTTACAGCACTTTCGATCTTTACGCCGAATATCGGCTGAATCACGTACGCCTGTACGCCGACGTGCAAAATCTGCTCGACAGGCAGTATACGGACGTATACGGCTACAATACCCGGCAACGCACGGCGAATATTGGGGTAAGAGTAAGTTTGTAAAGAGATATTGAAACGAGTCAGGGGCGCACCAACCGCTACATGTGGTCGATTAGTACACCCCTGACTCGCTTTATTTATTGACTTTTTAGTGAATTAAACGAACAGGTCAGGCAGCCTCGTAGCTGATAGCCACAATTTCCATTACCTGCTGGCCCTGTAAAGGTGGCCAGCTAACCGTTTCTCCTACCCGCTTTCCCTGCAAGGCGCGAGCCAAAGGAGCCGTGAAAGCGATTAACTCCTTATCGGCATTGGCTTCATCGACACCAACGATTGTGAAACGCCGTTTTGTACCGGCCAGCTTTCCCGATTGTATCGCCAGACTAACCGTAGCCCCAAAGCGAACACTATCTTGTTCATGGGTATTGACCACTTTACTGCTGGAAATACGTTGGTTCAAGTTTGCAATACGCCCATTGAGCAAGGCGAGTTGCCGACTACGTTCGTTCTGATCGTCAACGCTGGCGGCCTGTAAATGAGCGCGTTCCGTTTCTAAATCGGTGAGTTCAGCACGTAATAGATCAAGACCGTGGGGCGTCACATAGTTGGGTGTACCCGGGGGTAAGGGCGCACGGGCGGGAATCACAACGGGTGCATCAGCCGTTTCATTTTTCAAAAAAGCGCTGCTCATAATCTCTTCGGGAGCGAGCGTTTTATTGTTACTCCCCCATGAAAAAACATCGCTATAAGCCGAATTGTTCTGGCTCGAAACACGGCAGTCAAACCCTTCTCAATTGACCAGGCAGTACACCAAAAACACCATAAAGTCCCTATTAGCGACTTGGATAGTGAATGAATAGCGCTGTTGTCCAAGAGATTTCCTTGCCGTTGATCCGCTCGGTTTCGTAGTAATCGACCAGCCGCATCTGGTAGGTATGCAGAAGCTGCAAAATGGCTAGTGGGTCGGACTGCCCTTCGTACAGCGTCGCGAAATTGAGCTCCAGTAGAACGGCTCCAATCTTCCCGTTTTTAAAGAGTTCAGCAGCTCCATTCAATACAGGTAGCTCAAATCCCTGCGTGTCTATCTTCAGCAAATCAATACGGTCAACAGCGCGGGCCGAACAGAAGTTGTCCAGTGTATCGACCGGAACAGATTCCACCGACACGACTTCCTCCCCGGCGAAGAAGTTCTCCCGTTTGTCGGGGTTCATGGGCAGAAATGAACTCAACTCCGACACCTTGTAATTACGAAATTCAGCCACGCCCACCTGGTCTCCCAGCGCCAGCTGATGACACTGCACACGCGGGCCGAATGACTTACTCGTCAACTCCGAATACGTCGTTGATGCCGGTTCGAACGAGTGAATAACCGGCTGATTCAGACAGTCCTGTAGTAGTTCGATGGTTTGCCCGCGGTTAGCCCCGATGTCGAAGCAAACCGGATTGGCCTGGGGCAGCAGAATTCGTAGATCGTCCTCCAGCTTATGCCCGTTAACGATGTTTGGGTAGTTTGACGCCAGAAATACGCCCAGTGGCGACAAGACAGACCGTACGGCTTTGACGATGCGCTTTTTCATCTCAGTCGGGTTTGGTTAAGCAAGCCAGACCGTTGTTGGAATCGTTGATTAGCCAACGGGCTCACTTACCATTTTGAACCGTAAACCGGTAAAAGTCACGCTTTTGCTGAACCCCCTTCTGATTACTAATCATTTATCGAGTAAATGACCGGGTCTACAACGAGCAGGGGCTCAACGTGTACGCTGAGCCCCTGAAGATTAGTTATTGTACTGGTTGTTTTGTTCCGCAGCCTGGTTGGTTAAGGTGGTTACCACGGATTGCGACAAGGGCGTTTCGCTATCTTTCCCCGCTACCCGCTGGCTACCAGCCCCGCCCGGTGCTTTGCTGGGCAGCAGGTATTCGTTTGTTACGGCGCTTAGTTCAGCAACCAGATTAGGGGCCAATCCCTGTAGCCCGGCTGCGAGTTTGGTCGATAACGTAATCAGCCGCTCAGCCTCCCCATAACGACACGCGTCAATGATTTGATTGGCGCAGTCTTCGGCACTGCTGGTTATCAGCGGTAACGAATCAGCAATTTTGAACCAGGCGTATTCGTCCTCATTCTTACCCTTAAAAATAGCGTTCCGGGGACTGCCTGTACGCGTCAGGCCGGGACAGACAGTCGTTACGTAAATATTATCCTTGAGCAACTCAGCCCGTAGTCCTTCCGAATAGCCTACCAAAGCAAACTTACTCGCGGAATACGGCAGTAAATGAGGCACGGAGACTTTACCACCGATGGATGTTACGTTCACAATTCGGCCCGATTTTCGAGCCAGCATCTGCGGTAGGATAGCGTTAATCAGGTGATAAGGAGCCCAGAAATTGGTATCCATTGCATCCCGAAAATCGTCTTCAGTGCTGTGTTCGTAGGGAGTCACCAGAATGATGCCGGCGTTATTGATCAGTACGTCGATCGGGCCAATGACCTGCCGGGCGGCTTCCGCAAAGCGCTCCACTTCGGCTTTGTCGGTAATGTCACAAGCGTAGGTAAATACCTGTCCACCGTAAGTTAACAGTTCAGCCTCGGCCCGTTCGAGTTCGGCCGCATCACGGGCGCATAGCGCCAGGTTGGCACCTTCTTTCGCCAGTTGCCGCGCAATGGCCAGACCCAATCCCCGCGAACCACCAGTTACGATGACGACTTTGCCACGAAAATCTAATTTACGTCGTTGAGCCAGCACGGCTTTCGTCAAAGCCCAGGCCCCAATTCCTGCCAGGCCCCATAATATCGCTTTCGTTTGATTTGCAGTTGTACTCATATCGTTTTGCGTCAGTGCATAGGGATAACGCCCTCAGCGCTGGAAGGTTAGTAAGAAGAAAGCTAATGGAAACGCTTGGGTGTAGGAAGAAAAGGGGGACAAACGGAAGACGAAAGAAATTCTCCCGTTTTACGTCTCCCCCCCCCCTTTACTCTTGGTCATCACCGGATTATAATCTCCAGCAAATACGGACCCGCGCCCACATTCGACGCCATCAGGTTGCGGGCAACCCGGATAGTATACGTACCGGTTTCGGTTAGTTTTGCGTCGAAGTTGATCGGCCCTTTGTCACCGCTGTACTTACCCGACGGCGAGTACACAACCGCGATGGGTACCATGTGATTGATCGGTTCGGTAGAAAGTCCGGCCGTGTGAACAACCATACGCTGACCGGCTTTAGCCTCGACCAGATAATACGCGCCCTCCTGTTTTTCTGCCAACTGCCCTTTGATCTGAGCCGTAATAGCTCCCCGCTCAAAGTGAACGCGAGTTGGTTTGACAGCGGGTGTTGGCGTTTGACCAAGCAGCCCCGTCAGCAGCGTCATCAGGAATAGCAGCATAGCATTACTGAGCGTTTTGATCGAACGCAATGGGCATCAGATCATCCTCTGGCTCGATCAGAATGAGGTGAATGCCTGTTTTGTCGCTGGCCAGGGTCGCTCCTTCACCCGTTTCTAAATAATCAACCACCTGCCGGGCACTGTCGAACAGAAAATCCGTCTGCGTCGCTGCCTGCGGCACCCAGTCCGGCTGCTTGGTCAGTGGGGTTGTACTTTGGTAGATCAACATACCTACCGAACGAAAATCCTTGGTTCGGGCCAGCACCTCAATAGTTGCCGAATCGTTGGCGTCATGACGCTGTGCATTCAGGATTGTGTAGTATTTATCTTCCTTACCCATGTAGGATAGTAGCCATTCATAAATCGTTTCCATCGTTGCCGTTGTGTGAAGCTCGTCGCGTTGTTTCTGCAAATAACCCGCCGAACCAGGCTTTGGTTAGTCCGTTACGTGCTGATTCGCTCACAAACTCACCCCCGCTCAAAACCTTGCCCTTCTTTTTGGGCTTTAGTCAGCATGGGCGTTGCCCCTCCGAAACGGTAGTACGTATGACTGAATCCCTTCCCCAAACCATCAAGCTCGGCGATCCAATGAGTAGGGTCGATGGCCCCCTTAAAGTGACCGGTGGCGCTACGTATGCTGCCGAGTACAACCTGCCCGGCGTTACGTTCGGTGTACTGGTTACCAGTACCATTGCGCGCGGGCGGATTACCCGCATTGATGCACGGGAGGCCGAACGCTTACCCGGCGTTCTGGTCGTCATGACCCACGAAAACAGACCGGCCGTACCGGGTTACGACATCCCGGTTGATCCGAAAGAGTCGCGGGTAGAAGGTCAGGAGTTTCGGGTATTCTACAATGATCAGATTTACTACAGCAATCAGCCGGTAGCGTTGGTCGTGGCCGATACACTCGAACGGGCTACGCACGCAGCCTCGCTGGTCAAGGTAACGTACGACAAGCGTCCGCACCAGACCAACCTAAAAACGAATCTGAAGCGCGGCACCAAGCCTAAACGAGAAGACGATTATGTGCGTGGTCAGCGTGATGCGTACAAAACGGCCGCAGTACATATCGAACAGGAATACCAGACACCCATCAACGTTCACAATCCGATGGAACCCCACGCAGCTACGGCTACCTGGGAGGGCGCGGATAAAGTAATCGTGTACAATAAAACCCAGGCAACGAAGCTGGCGCAGAAAGACATTATACGGCTGTTTCAGCTGCCCGAAAACAATGTGCAGATCCACTCACCTTACGTGGGCGGGGCTTTTGGTAGTTCGTCGCGGGTGTGGCCGCAGGAGATGGCCGCGATCCTGGGAGCCAAAAAAGTAGGGCGTCCCGTAAAAGTAGCCCTCAAACGTGATCAGGCCTTTAATATGGTTGGCTACCGGCCGCGATCCGTGCAGAAGGTGGGGCTTGGTGCCACTGCCGACGGAACGCTGGTCGGTCTTACGCACGAAGCATTTGGGGCTACGTCCACGTTCGAAGAGTTTACCGAGCGGATTGTTGACCCCACCAAAACGCTGTACGCCGTACCGAACCTGAATACGGTTTACAAGCTGGTTCCGCTTGATTTAAGTACGCCTTGTTGGATGCGCGGCCCCGGTGAAGCCAGTGGCTCGTTTGCGCTGGAATCGGCCATGGACGAATTGGCCTATGCGCTACGTATGGACCCGGTTGCCCTACGCCTTAAAAACTATGCTACGACCGACCCGGAATCAACACTCCCCTGGTCGAGCAATCAGCTAAAAGCTTGCTACGAACGGGGGGCCGACCAGTTTGGCTGGTCTAAACGTAATCCACAGCCTCGCTCCATGATGTCGGGCGACTGGCTGGTCGGGATGGGCATGAGCGCTGGCATTTACAAGGCCGCCCGAACGAAAGCATCAGCCAGCGCCCGGCTGATGCCCGATGGCACCGTTCTGGTACGCAGTTCAACGGCCGACGTTGGCCCTGGCACGTATACCATCATGACGCAGATTGCCGCATCGGTGCTGGGGATTGAGCCCTCACTCGTTCGTTTTGAGCTGGGCGATTCCTCCTTCCCGCCCGCCCCCGGCCAGTTTGGTTCGCACACCACCGCATCCGTCGGATCAGCGGTGCACGACGTGTGCGTTGCACTGCAAAAAAAGCTGATAGATATGGCTAGTCAGAAGACCGCTACACCCTTGGGCGGTGTTCCAGTCGAGCAACTAACCGCCGAGAATGGCCAGATCAGTCACAAAGCAAAAAATAACTCCGTATCCTACGCCGACGTATTGAAGCAGCAGAAGCTGCCTTATGTCGAGGTCAAGATCGATTCAGAAAGTGGACCGGAGCAGAAAAACTATTCCAGCAAGTCATTCTGCGCTACGTTTGTCGAAGTGCACGTACATCCTGCTACGGGCGAAGTCCGCACGAAGCGGGTCGTATCGGCGCTGGATGTGGGGAAGGTCGTCAATCAGAAAACGGCGCACAGTCAGGTCCACGGCTGCGTGGCCTGGGGTATTGGCATGGCGCTCATGGAAGACGGGATACTGGACCATCGGTATGGCCGCTACGTGAACAACAACCTGGCGGACTATCACCTGCCCGTCTGTGCCGATATTCCCGACACCGAAATTATCCTGATCGACGAACCCGACTCCATCATTGATCCAATCGGCGCGAAAGGAATGGGCGAGATTGGGCTGATTGGCTTTGCAGCCGCGATTGCTAATGCCGTGTACCACGCAACGGGCAAGCGAATACGCGATCTGCCTATCACCCCCGACAAACTACTTGGCTAAATCGAAAAGGCCGGTTCCTACAGGAACCGGCCTTTTCGATTTAGTGACTCATTAGGGATAGCCAACTATTTACAGCGCCCATTCTCTCCTATTGGTTTTCTCAACCGCTGAAACCCTTTGCAAAGTCAGTTTTGTGCGCCTTTGCTACTACTCAGGATTTAACTTTCCCTAGATATACTATTTTGATTTATAGCCATTTACTGCACACTACCAGATCGACGAGCGCAAAAAAGGCAGAAAAATCATAGCCTTTGTACAGGAATCACTTGTACTATTCAGCTTTTCGATGAAAAATCGTAGGCAATTTTTGCACTTTACCAATAAAACAAAACTTATTAAGCCCCTTATTTAGTTTATAAACTGAACGGGAGAGCAAGTGCCCTCTCATTTTTCAGGCTGATTATTAACTTATTATACCTACCATGAACGTACCATTCGTTGCAAAGCGCGGGGATAAGACAAAGATTACCTGGACAAGAATTTGCACTTTTACGCGGATGACTTTTTCGTCTTTCGTGCGTCGAAATCAAGCAGTTTTTGAGGGACTATGCCGTAATGCCACTCCCTTTGGCGGCAACTGGGTAAACGCTCGCTACTAATTGAGCGTAGCCTCATCTACCGCTATTTCCAAGTCTGTTTTATCAAGAACCATCGTTGCGCCGGAGCCTTCACAGGAATCGGTTCTGCCGCAACCAAAACATAAGAGTCATGAATCGTTTTTCAGTAATTTATTTATTTCGGGAGCAGTATCATCACGTTTCCTGCAACACGCGTGCCGAAGCCGAATCAATCCTGAAGTTGGTCGCTAATCACAAGGGACGTAAACCAATTGGTATTTACGACGCCAAAACCGAACTCTTCGACTGGGATGCCTCCCGGCAGGATCAATATGACCAGGCTTCGTTCGAAGGCCAGGGCCAACTCGGCGAACAGATTATAACCATTTCGCAGGCGCTCCGCCGGCGAGATGCCTCCTGGCAAAACTCGGGTGAGCTCCGCCGTCCCAGCTTTTTCGCCTAATCAGTTAACTACCAGAGGCTCACCACTAAGCACCTGACAGTCAGCACTGGTTTACGTAGCAAAAGCGGCCATAGCTATCCTGTGTCCGCTTTTGCTATTTAAGAACAGCTAGTACGTTTCTGCGATTGCTACTGGGGTAAACTTGTCTCCTGGCCTTCCAGCATTGCCTAAAATTTTGTAGTTTGGCAGAATCGCCGATTCGATCACCGGGACAACTAGTCTATGGCGCGCTTCGACGTTCACGTTCATCTACAATGAAAAAAACAGTTCTTGTTGGCCTGATTGGTTTGGCCATCGTTTCAGCACAGGCTCAGCAGCGCCCTGCGCTGACCCCTTCCGATTATGAGCAGGCCCAGCGATTTTTATCGACGAACGCCGATCAGTTGATTGACCATGCCAACGTACGCCCCAACTGGCTGGCCGGTGACCGTTTCTGGTACCGCGACTTGACCGCTACTGGCAGCGGGTTTATTCTGGTAGACCCAGCCAAGGGTTCCCGCACACCTGCTTTCGATCACCAGAAGCTGGCCAGCGCGCTGTCGGCGGCTGCGGGCAAATCGTATGAAGCCAGCCGATTACCGTTCCAGACTATCAGCTTTTCGCCCGACCTGACGACGGTTTCGTTCACGGCGAATGGCAAACGCTGGTCCTGCAACCTGCAAACGTATCAGCTAACGGCCGATGCATCATCGGCCCGGTCGCAGTCAGCTACTACTGATGGCAGTGGTCGTCCCTCTCGGGGAAGCGCCGGTCCGGACGTACTGTCACCCGACAAAAAACGGGCTGCTTACATCAAAGACTACAACCTGTGGGTGCGCGACGTAGCCTCGGGGAAAGAAACCCAGCTCACCACCGACGGTATCAAGGATTTCGGTTACGCAACCGATAATGCGGGCTGGAAGTCCAGCGACCGGGCCATTCTGATATGGTCGCCTGATTCGAAAAAAATTGCGACGTTCAAACAGGATCAGCGGCAGGTCAGCGATATGTATCTGGTGACGACTAACGTCGGCAAGCCAACCCTGAAGCAGTGGAAGTACCCGCTCCCCGGCGATGAGCACATCGCGACAATTCAGCGGGTGATTATCGACGTCGACAATCCGAAGGTGATTCAGTTGCAGATCCCCGCTGATCCGCACCGGGCTACCCTGAGCGACGACATTGCCAGCAGCGGTACGTTCGATGACGTAAACTGGAACGACGATGCTACTAAACTAGCGTTTGTCTCTACGTCCCGCGACCACAAACAGGAAAAAATCCGTCTGGCCGATGCCGCAACGGGCGCGGTACGTGAGGTATTCGAAGAAACGGTACCAACTCAGTACGAATCGGGGTGGGGCGCTATCAACTGGCGCTACCTCGACAAATCGAATGAATTTATCTGGTTCTCGGAGCGCGACAACTGGGGTCATCTCTACCTCTACGATGCCGCTACCGGTAAGCTCAAAAACCAGATTACCAAGGGTGATTGGCTGGTTACGCGACTCTTGCGCGTGGACGAGAAAACCCGGACACTGTATTTTATCGCTAACGGACGTCAGGCTATTAACCCCTACTTCAGTCAGTTTTGTAAGATTGGATTCGATGGTAAGAACTTTGCCGTGCTAACGCCCGAAGAAGGGAATCATATGGTGACGATCTCGCCCTCGGGAACGCATTTCGTCGATACGTATTCACAGCCTAACGTGCCGCCCGTCAGCGTATTACGTAACATGGCCGGTAAACTCGTCGCAACGCTGGAGAAAGCGGATATTTCGCGCTTGACGGCGACGGGCTGGACACCCCCAACGCCCATCACGGTTAAAGCCGCTGACGGCAAAACAGATATTTATGGCCTGCTTTACAAACCGACGAAGCTGGACCCGAGCATAAAATACCCGGTAGTCGATTACATCTATCCCGGTCCACAAGGCGGCAGTGTCGGTAGTTGGTCTTTCTCGGCAGCTCGCAAAGACAACCAGTCGCTGGCCGAGCTGGGTTTCATTGTGGTTGAAATTGAAGGCACCAGCAACCCATTACGTTCCAAGAGCTTCCACGACATGAGCTACGGCAATATGTCCGAAAATACGCTCCCCGATCAGATCACGGGCATTCGGCAACTCGCCCAGAAGTACGCTTACATGGATACCGCCCGCGTTGGCATCTGGGGGCATTCGGGTGGAGGATTTGCCACGGCAACGGCGATGTTCCGCTACCCGGATTTTTTTAAAGTGGGTATTTCCGAATCCGGCAACCACGACAACCGCAATTACGAAGACGACTGGGGCGATCGCTACGACGGCTTAGCGGCCAACGTCGACTACGAAGCGCAGGCCAATCAGACCTACGCCAAGAACCTGAAAGGCAAACTAATGCTGGCCCACGGCATGATGGACGACAACGTACCGCCGTACAATACGTTGCTGGTGGTCGAAGCACTGGAAAAAGCCAATAAAGATTACGATCTGGTCATTTTCCCGAACAGCGCTCACGGCTTCGGCAGCTACTCGCCTTACATGACTCGTCGGCGTTGGGATTATTTCATCAAGAACCTGGCGGGTGCTGAACCACCCAAGGAATTCAAGCTGGAATTGAAACCTGACCCCCGTAATCAGGTTAACTAATTCACCTCCGATTGTTTCATCCGTTCGGAGGTGGTAAGTATCCACGAACCGGCCGGAAACATGACGATCAAGCAACTATTCAACATCGTAACGCCCCTGACCATTTTTTCGGCCATGGGCGTTATTGCTATTGGCTACGGCTTTGTTAACCCAAGCCAACCAAACAATGCTCTCCAGTTTATTTTCGGTGTTCCAATGGCTCTGAGCGGAGTGAGTATGCATCTGCTGGTGTTCCATCTGTTCAAGAAAAACACGCTCTACACCTGGCTCTTCGAAGCCATTTTCGTGGCTATCTGCTGGTATCAGTTTCGCTACGTTTGGTAGAGGTCCTCATTATAAAAGGGCTGAATCGATCAATGCTATTTGATCGATTCAGCCCTTTCTTACTTACGTAATATACCTTCCTATTTTCTCACTGGCTTGGCGCTCATGTAAAACGTTAGCTTACCGCCGTTCGTGATGTCAGCGTGCGTGATAACCGGTTTAGTCAAGAGTTTGCCGTTAAGGAGTACCTTTTGCACGTAAACGTTCTTCGGGCTCTGGTTGATGGCTTCGACCTCGAACGTTTTGCCGTTTTCTAGGTTTAGCCGGGCGCTTTTCACGGACGGGCTACCCAGTGAGTATTCGTCGGAGCCGGGAGACACGGGGTAAAATCCCATTGAGGAGAACATGTACCAGGCGCTCATCTGACCGCAGTCATCGTTGCCCCCCAGCCCGTCGGGCGTGGGTTTGTACTGCCTATTCAGGATCATCCGCACGCGTTCCTGCGTTTTCCAGGGTTGCCCGGCCCAGTTGTACAGATACGCTACGTGGTGCGCCGGTTCGTTGCCGTGGATGTAGCCACCAATGATGCCCTCGCGAGAAATATCTTCAGTTTCGGCGAAGAACTTATCGGGCAGGTTCATCGCGAACAACGTATCGAGCCGGGTTGCAAATTTTTTCGGCCCGCCCATGTATTGCATCAGTGTCGTTGGGTCCTGGGGTACGAAAAAGCTAAAGTTCCAGGAGTTCCCCTCAATGAATCCCTGCCCGTGGGTACTATACGTATCGAATTCTTTTTTGTATGAGCCATCAGCCAGGCGGGGGCGCATGAACCCGATCGATTTATCGAACACATTCTGCCAGTTCTGAGCCCGTTTCTGGTAGGTTTCGAACACGTCCATCCGGTTCAGCTTCTTCGCCAGTTGGGCAATACACCAATCGTCATAAGCGTATTCGAGCGTGTTCGACACCGACGTACCATTGGACGTAGCAGCAATGTATCCCTTGTCGATATAATCTCCAATGCCTTCGTAATCGCGGTGGTTCGACGTAGCGATGCAGGCATCGAGCGCTTTCTGCGGATCGCCTTTGTAGACCCCTTTGATAATGGCGTCGGCCAGCACCGATACGCTGTGGTAGCCACTCATGCACCAATTGTCGTTGGCGTAGTGCGACCAGATCGGCAGCATTTTCAGCGTGCTCTGGTCGTAATGCTTCATCATCGAGGCTACCATATCGCTGTTGCGCGACGGCTGCATCAGGTTGAAGAACGGATGCAGCGCCCGGTACGTATCCCAGAGCGAGAAGGTGGTGTAATTCGTAAATCCGTCTGCCTGGTGAACGCCCTGATCCAGCCCTTTATACTGCCCGTTGGCATCCATGTACGTCGTTGGGTTGACAAACGCGTGGTATAACGAGGTGTAGAAATTGATCTTGTCGGTGTCCGGTGCGTCGATTTGAATCTTGTTCAGTTCACGGTTCCAGCTGGCCTGCGCCTGGGCTTTCACCTGGTCAAAGTTCCAGTGAGGAACTTCGGCCTGCATGTTAGCCAGCGCGTTTTCCTGGCTTACTGGCGAGATCGCCATTTTTACCTTTACTTGCTCCCCTTCCTGCGTATCAAAATCAAAGTACATCCGCATCCGCTTTCCGGCCAGTTCAGGGAAATTGCGGCTTTGGTCGAACTTGCGCCAGAAGCCTTTGTATACCTGCGGTTTGTCGAGCGTTTTCTGCCCGTACGATTTGAATGGCTTCGAGAAGGATAAGGCAAAATAGACCGTTCGGGTGCGGGCCCAGCCGTTGGTTTGCCGGTAGCCCGTAATCAACGTGTCGTTCACCACCCGCACGTAAGTCCAGACGACCTTGTCGTCGTAGTTATAAATGCCGTGCGCCAGATCCAGAATGATATGCGACTGATCCGATTTCGGAAACGTGTACTGATGAAAGCCTACCCGATTCGAAGCCGTCAGCTCGGCCAGGATGTTGTGATCGTCGAGTTTAACCTTATAATAGCCGGCTTCGGCTACTTCGTTGGCGTGTGAGAACGCTGACCGGTAACCACCTTTCGGATTTGACGATACGCCCGGATTAAGTTGCAACGGCCCCTGCGTGGGCATAATCAGAAAATCGCCCAGGTCCGAATGGCCCGTTCCGCTGAAATGCGTGTGACTGAACCCAACAATCGTTTTATCTTCGTATTTGTAGCCCGCGCAATACTTGTAGACATCGCCGTTGTACTTCCCATTCAGTTCGTACGACAACGTATCTGAATCCGGACTCAGCTGAACGGCTCCGAACGGGACGGTAGCCCCCGGAAACGTGTGGCCCATTTTCTCGGTGCCAATCAGCGGATGAACGTACGGCACCAGATTCTGCTGGGCGAACGTAAGAAAAGCAAGAAATTGAAGTAGGGTGGTAAGGGTAATTTGCCGCATTGTTTGGGGATAAAGCCATTCTCTGAACTATCACGCCAAAGGTACGAAAAGCAGCCCTCCATACTTTACCACCCCCGGAGCTTTGCCGTTAGCATCCACGGACTAAACAGAAAAGCCATTTTCGTTTTCCTTACGCCAGTTTATTGTTGAAAAAGTCGATGGTTCGTTTCCAGGCCAGCTCGGCAGCGGCTTTATCGTACCGGGGCGTGGTGTCGTTGTGAAAGCCGTGGTTGGCGTTCTCGTACATGTACTCCGTGTACTCTTTCTTGTTCTCTTTTAGCGCGGCTTCGTACGCAGGCCAGCCCTCATTGACACGGGTATCTAGGGAGCCGTAATGTATTAAAAGAGGAGCCTTGATCTTGACTACATCTTCAGCAGTTGGCTGGGTACCGTAAAACGGCACGGCTGCGGATAAGCTGGGAATACGTACCGCCATCATATTGGAAATCCAGCCACCGAAACAAAAGCCGACAACGCCAACTTTACCGTTACAATCTTTGTGACTGCTTAAGTAATCGTAAGCCGCGATAAAATCTTCCAGCATCTCATTGCGGTTGCGTTTACTCTGCAACTCACGGCCCGCATCATCATTCCCCGGATAGCCGCCAAGTGGCGACAACGCATCAGGAGCAACCGATACAAATCCGGCCAGCGCTGCTCGTCGGCCTACATCAGCGATGTACGGATTCAAGCCCCGGTTTTCATGGACGACGATGATCCCACCGAGTTTCTTCTTCGCATCGGCAGGCTTCGCCAACTGCGCCTTGATTGCCCCTCCCCCCTTCGGTGACTGATACGTAATGGTTTCTACCTGTAGACGCGGGTCATCAGCTTTTACCTGGACGTTGTCCTTATAATTGGGCATCAGAAAACTCATCAGGGACGTAACCGTAAGTCCGCCCACAGCGTAGGTCGATAGTTTCTGTACAAACTCACGACGGTCAATCCGATTATGCGCGTAATCGTCGTACAGGACAAACACTTCCTGCTTGATATCTTCTTTCTTAATATCGCTCATGCGGGTCTGGTTAAGGAGTTTGCTTAAATGTAAGCAATTATGGAATCCTCGGCTCCTTTTTCATTAAACCTGTTCCATCCAAAGGTTAAATCGTTCATCCTTTTTCCATTCGTAGACTTGCCCACAAGAAAGCTTATCGCATAAACAGGCATTGTCATCTCATATACGTATATTTATTTAAAGAATAAAAACACACGTATATAAGTAAAGTAAAACTCACCCTGACCGTTGACGAACGGGTGGTCAGTCATGCAAAATTGCTGGCCAAGCAACAGCGAAAATCATTGTCGGCCATGATCGAGCAACTGCTGGCTCCCACCGACAGTGGCCAGCTCGATACCACTGCGTCCATACCTACTGCGCTACGATTGCGGGGGATTGCCAAAGGAGCGCTCAGCCCAAAAACAGATAAGCAGATTCGGGAAATGATGTACAAAGATCGCTACGGCTTATGACCATCTTTATAGCTGCAAATGTCGTTCTCGACTGGCTCTTGGACCGAACCGATACCTACGCTGATGAAGCTACCGATCTCTTTCTGGCTGCTGAGGAAAACCGGATCACTATTTATATTTCCAGCGGCTGTACCTACACGATAGCCTATGTATTGCACAAAACAGGCAAACGAGGACAAAAACTACGTGATGCGCTGATCAGCTTCCTGACACTAATAAACGTAGCAGGTGCTAACAGAGACACGTTTACTAACGCTAGCGACCTAACGGCAATCACCGATCTAAAAGATGGCTTCCAGTATCAGACGGCCTTAGGAACCAGCGCCATTCGGTATTTCGTCACTGGAAACATAAAGGATTTCCGCTCAGCCTATCAGACCCGTCTACCGGTTGTCACGCCCACGGAGATGGTCAGATTATTAACGTAATAGTCGTATTGAACAGTCGTAAATCTTACTTTCCGATACAAAACTTGCTGAAAATTGAATCCAGCAAATCATCGGTGGTGATTTCTCCCGTCAATTCGCCGAGATGTTGCAGGGCGACGCGCAGGTCCATGGCCAGCCAATCGGGGGTGACGCCAGCATCCAGGCCGTTGATAGCACGGTTCAGGGCTTCGTCGGTGCCGGTCAGGTGTTCGTAATGGCGGGCGTTTGTGACGACAGCACTACCTGTCTGAACAGCAGCATCGGTCCGGACACGGGTTGAGAGGGCGGTTTTCAGTTCGTCCAAATGGGTTTGCTGGGCGGCTGAAATCCAGACGATATTTTCGCCAGCAGCTTCTTCCAGCGCCTGCCGTTTAGCGTCGGTTATCGCGTCGAGTTTGTTACCAACCAACAGGTATGGCTTGCCCGATTCGCGGACTTCGCTGAGCGCCGTTGTTAACTCATCAGGTATGGCGTTTTTGCCATCAAATAAATAGATAACCAGCGCGGCATCCCGCATTTTCTGCTGGGTACGTTCGATACCAATCGCTTCAATCTGATCAGTAGCCTGACGCAGCCCCGCCGTGTCGATTAGCCGAAAGCGAATGCCGTTGATAAACAACTCGTCTTCGATTACGTCGCGGGTGGTACCGGGGATGTCGGAGACAATGGCTTTCTCTTCGTTCAGTAGGGCATTCAACAGGGTTGACTTACCGGCGTTAGGTTTACCGACAATAACGGTTGGTACGCCATTTTTGATCACATTTCCCGCCGAGAAGGAATCGATCAGTGGGTGAAGCACCCGCCGAATGTCGAGCATCAGCTGCCGCAACTGGTCGCGGTGAGCGAACTCAACGTCCTCCTCACCGAAGTCCAGCTCCAGTTCCACTAGCGCAACAAAATCGATGAGCTGTTGCCGTAACGCTTTCAGTTGTTTCGAGAAACCACCCCGTAGCTGGGTCAGAGCGGCCCGGTGGCTGGCATCCGAATCCGACGCGATCAGGTCAGCTACGGCTTCGGCCTGGACCAGGTCAAACTGTCCATTCAGGAAGGCACGCTGCGTAAACTCTCCCGGCCGGGCCAGGCGAACGCCTTCCTGCGTTAGCCGACGTAAAATCTGTTGGATAATGAACTCCGAACCGTGACAGGATATTTCAACGACGTCTTCTTTCGTGAACGATTTTGGCGCCCGGAACACCGTTACCAGCACCTCATCAATGATTCCCCCCTCCTGGGTACGTAACGTACCAAAATGCGCCGTGTGGCTCGGCTGCTGGGTCAAATCTTTGCCCCAAAAAATCCGGTTGGTAACATCGATGGCACCTTCGCCCGATACGCGTAGGACGGCAATGGCCCCGATGCCCGGCGCTGTCGCCAGGGCCGCAATAGGTTCTAATTGATATACAGTCATTATCGAATGAGGACAGGCGGATGCGGTACACGTCTAACCGCGCCGATTTCCTGCAACAGGGGCTACGGACGGAAAGATAGGCAGGCGCGTCAGTAGTCCGGCTAATCTTTTTTCAAGAGGGGCCTGGGGTACATCGAGTAAGTCGGCATACGTATCGCCCAGGAGAAAACGCATTTGTCCCGCCACGAGGTTCCGGGTTGCTTCGGGTTTGTCGCCACCTACCTGCCTGGTGATCGCATCCAGCAATGATCTTGTCAGCCCAGCCCCCGCCTGCGACGGACGGAATTGTCGACGGGCAATAGCATGCCCGAGTTGGTACGCCTGCCGAAGATTTTCCGGAATGAGTTCGTCAGCTACTCCATTCAGGGAGGACACAATATTAATATGGTGCAGGTAATCTTCCTCCTCCTGGTCAGTCACGGTGACGCCCGACTTACGCAACCCCAGCAGTACGACATACGAAAACGCCAGGTTTGTTCCTGCCATGTCTTCCTGGTTGATAGGTACGCCCCAGTCGTCATTCCAACGGCCCGATTGCTTCGTAAACCATCGTGCACCGGCATGAATTAGCCGCACTTTCAGCGTGCGCAGTACCGCATTATTTGACCGCCATTCAGCCGGACTGTTAACAGCAAAGAGCCATTCGCCCGTTTCCTGCAAGCGCTGGGCCGTGTCGTTTTTGATTCGTTCGGTCAGCCAGAGCACTTGTGCGCCATCAGCTCCTAAATAACAATAGGGTAGCGAAAAACAACCCAGAATCAGGCTGATCGTACCGACATGTTTTGAGAAGAAAGTCATACCCCGCGCCATTCGGGTAGCGTCAGCCCAGCCAGGTAGTGCGGCATGTTCCGCGAAAAACTGCTGTACAACAGGTGATTGCTTAGCCGTCGAGAAATCCTGCGTATCAGCCAGCCAGGTCATCAGCGACCGTAGCCCTTCTTTTCCCCACTCATTCACGATTGACGCAATCACAGCATCAGCAGCCGGGTCTCCCTGCTGGCGGTATTGACCAAGCAATTGATCGGAGAAAATACGGGCGGGTTTGATACGAGTAGTCATTAGCATGCGGGGTCTACTCTATCTAACCGTAGCGGAGCAAAAACGGTTTTCCCGCTTGTCCTATAGGTGAATCTGCAAGCCGTCGTAACCGAGCCGTATACCGGCCGGCAGTTCCTTTTCGACTTCGTGGTGCAAACCCAGATTATGGCTAATGTGGGTAAAATACGTCCGTTCAGCGCCAATACGCTGGGCCACGGCGATAGCCTGAGCCAACGTAAAATGCGATATATGCGGATTACGTTGCAGCGCGTCCAGCACCAGCACTTTCGTTCCCATCACTTTTACCAGTTCTTGCTCCGAAATGTAATTTAGGTCCGTCAGGTACGTGAAATCACCAATGCGGTAGCCATAAACCGGTAGTTTGTGGTGCATCACTTCAATGGGCATTATTCGAATACCCGCTACGTCGAACGGCTCGTTATGGATCTCGTTGACCTGAATTCGGGGCGTACCGGGGTACTTATTTTCCGCGAAGATATAGGCAAACTCACGCTGTAGCTGCGTTAGTACCGACGGACGGGCGTAGATGGGCATGTCCTGACCCGACCGGAAGTTATAGGCCCGTACCTCGTCCATCCCCGCTGTATGATCCTTGTGTTCGTGCGTGAACAGGACCGCATCAAGTTGCTTGAGGTTCAGGCGGAGGACCTGCTGCCGAAAATCGGGCCCTGTATCGACAACGAAGCTACGGCCATCAATAGACAGATGAATGGACGAGCGTAGTCGTTTATCCCGAAAGTCGATAGAGCGGCACACCTCGCAGTCGCATCCAATTAAGGGTACGCCCGACGAAGTGCCCGTTCCCAGCAGAGTAATGATCATAAAGAGCGAAAGAATGAATGAGCGAAAGAGCGAAGGGGGTATCACTCTTTCGCTCTTTCGCTCATTCGCTCTTTATTTTTCCGTTAACTGATTGACAACTTCTACCAGACGGTCGAAGTTGAGGGGTTTTACCAGTACGTCGTTAAAACCAGCCGTTTTGAATTCTTCCTCGGTATAGTTGCGGGCATTTCCCGTGATTGCCACGATGGGAACAGACGCTTTTTCCTTTTCGGGAAGAGCCCGGACACGCCGAACGCATTCCATACCGTCCATGATAGGCATGTTGATGTCCAGCAGCAAAATACTGAAGTCTTCTTTTTCCAGAATCTGCAATACCTGCTCGCCGTTTTTGACCGCTGTGATATCGTAGTTCTGAAACTCAAGGATTTTACGGGCCAGGTTTTGAATAACAGAGCTGTCTTCGGCAATCAGGACGCGTTTGGAAGCTGACATAGGGTTTTAGCGTATCGTATTGTTTGGAGTGGTGAAATTAGTACTTAATCGGCAAATGCAAAAGATAGGTACTGGTGCTCTCTCCTTCCTTTCTGTGTGGACTGGGGGCACCGCCTAACGATAAAAAACAAACATTTCATCGAAAAGTAAAAAACTATCAATTATTCTGGTTAACTTTCACTTTAGTAACAACGCTGGTGGCGTTAAGTTTGCCCCATTACGTTAGTCGCCGACCTTCCATTTTGAGTGGATGATCAGCGTCGGGCCAGTCCCCCGCTCCTCTTGTGTACTCACAGTCTTCCTCTCCTCTTTACCCATGAAACTAACTGGTCACGACAGCACGTTTGAGTTGAATATTTTGGATTACGAATGCTCGGATTCCAATTCATTTATGGATCGCAACTGGTTGCTTATTGGGCTAAAAACCCGGTTTCAACACCAACAAACGGTCTGTACAGCCCCGCTGCTCTCAACCTGGGAAATTGAGCTGCTGCTGGACTGGTTACGTTCCATTGCTGCACAGCGCGAGCTCTCTCCCCGGCTGACCTTCGTCGAACCCGCGCTGGCTTTCAACAATGCATCGTCTAAAGATGGTGGTTATCGGTTTCAGATCCGTTTGAGTTCTGACGCCCTACCGCGCTGGCAATCTGGCGATCAGGCATTTTACCTCCCCGTTGACGTTAGCAAACAGGACCTGCAGCAAGCTATTGATGATCTGGAACTTCAACTCAAACTTTTTCCAGTGCGGGAGTAAGGGGCCGTTAGCTCATGTTTTATTAACGAGTAGCGGTTCACGCGAAAAATAGCGAGGTACGATTACTTCGGCAGAGTCTTTGCGGTCAAGTAGTCAGGGAGTATACTATCTTTGAAGGCAGTTTGCCCAACTGAGTAGACTACACTACAGTACTTACCGACTTATTGATTATGACTGCCATTGCCGAACGCGAACGCATTTACGAACGAGCTGACAATAAAGGCTGGAAAAAATGGGGACCTTATCTTTCGGACCGTGCCTGGGGTACGGTACGGGAAGATTATAGCCCTTATGGTGACGCCTGGAACTATGTCAATCACGACATGGCCCGCTCACGTGCGTATCGCTGGGGCGAGGAAGGTATTGGTGGCATCTCCGATAACAAGAGTACGATCTGTTTTTCGCTGGCATTCTGGAATCACAAGGATACGATCCTGAAGGAGCGGTTATTTGGTCTCTCCGGTCCCGAAGGCAATCACGGCGAGGATGTGAAGGAGCTGTACTATTACCTGGACAGTACTCCGACGCACTCGTACATGAAGATGCTGTACAAGTACCCGCAGCAGGAATTCCCCTATAATCGGCTGGTCATTGAGAGTATGCGCCGGAACCGGACCGAGCCGGAGTTTGAGCTGATTGACACGGGCGTTTTTGAGCAGGATGAGTATTTTGATATTTTCATCGAATACGCCAAAGCTGACCAGAACGATTGGCTGGTTACGGTAACGGCTCATAACCGTTCGGACAAGGACGCTCCGCTTACACTGCTGCCTACCCTCTGGTTCCGGAACACCTGGGCCTGGGGGTATGAACAGTTCAGCGCCCGACCGATGATGAACGGCATTTCTAACACGCAGATCGAGGTGAGCCATAAGCAAATGGGCAAATTCAAGCTCTACTGCGAAAACGCCGATGCCCTGTTGTTCTGCGATAACGATACGAATACCGAACGCCTGTACGGTCGGCCTAACCTATCGAAGTATCCCAAAGACAGCATTAATAATTACGTTACGTCAGGCAATCGAAAAAGCTTTATCAACCCGAATCAGATCGGAACAAAAGCTTCCGCGCAGTACGCCCGTGTTGTCCCCGCTAAAGGCAGCACCACTATCCGGCTGCGGTTCAGCGACAAAACTACGTTGCCTAACGCCTTTGCTGATTTTGACAGCATCTGGCAGGACCGTTTGACAGAAGCTAATACGTTTTATGACGATCTGCAACGTAACGTAACCGATCAGGAACTGCGCAACATCCAGCGGCAGGCCTACGCGGGCATGCTCTGGAACAAGCAGTTTTATTACTACAATGTCAATGAATGGCTGAAGGGTGACCCTCAGATGCCAATTCCGTTTCAGGGTCGTGTATACGCCCGAAACGAAAACTGGCGGCATATGTACACGGCGAACATCCTGTCGATGCCCGACAAATGGGAATATCCCTGGTTTGCCGCTTGGGACCTGGCCTTCCATACCCTTACACTCGCCCGGCTTGACCCCCACTTTGCCAAACGGCAGCTGGCGGTTATTCTGCGGGAGTACTACATGCACCCGAACGGGCAGATTCCGGCCTACGAGTGGAATTTCAGTGATGTGAATCCACCCGTCCATGCCTGGGCAACCTGGAAGGTATACGAAATTGACAAAGAGCAGAACGGCGTTGGCGACGTAGCCTTCCTGGAACGGGTGTTCCACAAGCTGCTGCTGAACTTCACGTGGTGGGTCAACCGCAAGGATGTTGAAGGTAACAACATCTTTGGCGGTGGCTTCCTGGGTCTCGATAACATCGGGGTTTTTGACCGTTCGCAGCCGCTGCCCATGGGCGGCCGAATCGAGCAGGCCGACGGTACGGGCTGGATGGCCATGTACACGCTGAACATGCTCCGGATTGCCTGCGAAATCTCGCTGACCCGACCGTCTTACCAGGACATGGCCAGTAAGTTCTTCGAGCACTTCCTGCACATTGCCTCGGCCATGAACAACCTTGGCAAGCAAGGCATCAGCCTGTGGGATGAGGTCGACCAGTTCTATTACGACGTACTGCATACGCCGGATCAGAATGCACGACTGCTGAAAATCCGCTCAATGGTGGGTTTGATTCCGCTGTTTGCCGTCGAGATTCTGGACGAAGAGTTACTCTCGCAGTTACCCGACTTCAAACGCCGGGTCGAGTGGGTACTGACCAACCGGCCGGATCTGGCGTCGCTGGTATCGCGCTGGCACGAGCCAGGCAAGGGCGAAACGCACCTACTCAGCCTGTTACGTGGCCACCGCATGAAAATGATCCTGAAACGGATGTTCGACGAAACCGAGTTTTTGTCGGACTATGGCATCCGGGCGCTATCAAAATACCACGAAAAAACCCCTTATCAGTTCGAACTAAACAGCGAAGTTTTTCAGGTTCGTTACGTTGCAGCCGAGTCCGAAATGAGTATGTTCGGAGGTAATTCCAACTGGCGCGGCCCGATCTGGTTCCCGGTTAATTTCCTGCTGATCGACTCGCTGCTGAAATTCTACCAGTATTACGGCGACGATCTGGAAATCGAGTATCCCACGCATTCGGGCCAGGTTATGAGCGTTAAAGATGCCCTGATGCAGGTAACCGAGCGACTCATCAACCTGTTTCGTCGGGATGCCAGCGGTCGGATACCGGCTTACGGTGATCAGCAGAAAATGCAGCATGATCCTAATTTCCAGAACCTATACCTCTTTTACGAGTATTTCAACGGCGATAACGGATCGGGCCTGGGCGCGAATCACCAGACGGGATGGACGGGCCTGGTTGCCGATCTGATCGAATACCTTTACAAGTACCAGACAAAAAAGGAAACGGTTCTGGCTTCGAAGTAGAGACACTCAGGGACAAAAATCAAAAGACACAGGATGTAGGACGGACGATCTGGTCTCCTACATCCTGTGTCTTTTGTCTTAGGTTTAGTCTAACCGTACCACCGTACGTCCCTGAGCTTTACCGGCCAGCATGGCATCCATAACCCCCGCTGCTTCTGATAACGCTATTTCAGTTACCAGATCATGTAGGTGAGCAGGGCGCCAATCGCTGGCCAGTTGGTACCACACCCACTGCCGGGTATCCATGGCACACTGGGCCGAATCGACCCCCAATAAACTGATACCTTTAAGAATAAATGGAAAAACGGTCATGGGTAAATCGCCTGCTTGCGCCATGCCACAGGCGGCTACGGCTCCGTTGTAATGCAGCGAACGTAATAAAGTCGTTAGTACGGTGCCACCCACCGTATCAATAGCGCCGGCGAAACGCGCCGATAACAAAGGTTTTTTCGACTCATCGATAAAGGTCGTCCGATCGATGATTTCAGTGACGCCCAGCGTATTCGTGAAATAATCGGCGGAGTCAACCTTGCCCGTAATCGCAGCCGTCTCAAAGCCAAGTTTCGCCAGAATACCGAGGCTGACACTACCGACGCCACCCGTTGCTCCACTGACGGCAATCAAACCTTTATCCGGCGATAGTCCGGCCTGAAGTAATTTATGGACGCACAAACCGGCTGTCAGCCCGGCCGTTCCGTACGCCATGGCATCGCGCAGGCTGAGCCCTTCCGGTACCCGAATACACCAGTCGGCAGGAACGCTGATGTATTGTCCTAAGCCCCCCCAGGTGTTCATCCCCAGATCAAAGCCGGTGACGATTACCTCCTCGCCTTCTCGCCAGGCTCCGCTCTTGGAGCTTACCACTGTTCCGGCGGCATCAATACCCGGCACGTGTGGAAATACCCGCGTAACACCCCGATTGCCGTTTGCCGACAGCGCGTCCTTGTAGTTTAGAGACGAATAGCGCACGCGAATCAGCGTATCATTTTTAGATAGTGCATCCAGGTCAATCGTCTGCACTTCTTTGCTGAACGAACTGTCTTTCTCGGTTACTAATATTCCTTGAAACGTATTTTCCATTGGGCTAAACGTTGTGTACTAGCAGCAAGGTAGCTAATTGTTCTTTCTCGCCCGTTCCCACGCTTGTGGCACCAATCGCATCAATTACCAACTAGAATACAAAACAATTATACGTTATCCCTGTTTATAATACATAAAAAACATAGACAGAAGGTCATGAAAATTGCCGTAGAAAAAGGACAGGATAAACCACTGCTGGCCGATGGGGTTCACACCGTCACGATCACCAGCGTTGATGAGGGTACAAGTGAGCACAAAGGCATTCCGTTTTTTGCCTGCCGCTTCGAAAACGAAGATGGCTACGTATCGCACCGTTTCTATCAATCACCGGCTGGGATGCCCAGTATCATCAGTCTGTTCGAGATGGCAGGCATTGACGTAGTCGAAGGCAAGGAGCTTGATACTAAACAACTGACTGGCAAACAGGTCGATATTGAGGTTGGGGAACGTTCGTACACCGACCCAGAGACCGGCAACGAACGCACGCTCAAGCAGGCCATGAATTTTCTGGTCAGCTAATTCCCGAAGAACTAATTGACACAACCGCGCTCTCAACCCGAAAGCGCGGTTATTTTTTGTATCTGAATGTCAGGATGTAGCCCTTCTTGCCGTCGCCTTCGCTGGCAATATATAGATCACCGTTAGGCGCGAAGCAAATTCCCTCGGGTTGACGAAACAACGGTGAATCGAGTGGAACAGCCGCTATCAATTTGCCTTCAAAGTTCGTAATTATCAGCCGTTTCGCGACGGAACTAAGGATGTACCACTCGCCCGTAATGGGGTGAACTGCAATCCCTGAAGGCTGATAAGTACTCGGTTTGATCTTCGCGTCGTTCAACTGCGCGTCGTTGAGTTGTACGTCCTTGTACACGGTCCGGTGACGGATATCGTACGAATAAATTGCCTTATCACTCCGCTCATTCCCTTTTTTGACCGCAATCAGGAGCCGGTTCGTTTTGGGGTTATAGCCTAATCCTTCAACTTCGGTATTCTTCGGCAAATCTGTCTGAACCCGATTGATCTGGGTCGATTCGGGCTTAAAACGGTGTAAGGTCCCATTACTTTCCAACGCGTAGATGTCGCCGTTTACGTACTCAATCCCTTCGAAATCACCGTACCCTCCGAAACCGAAGTCCTTTACGATCTTTTGTTTCTTAGTATCGAAGACATAAACGACGGCGTTCTCATCTTCGACGCACAGTAACTGATCGTTTTTGTAATACGTCAGTCCGGAAATCTCTTTTAGCTCTTTCGGCAACGTAGCCTTGGCATCGGGTTGGTTTAACGCATACGGAAGCGTAAACGGTGGCAAGACGCGGTCAGCGGCTGGCTTCTGGGTAGTACTGGGCGATGAGTTACAGCCCAGTAACGACAATAAGGCGACACATACTATTGGCTTGAGAACAGGCATTGGCTGGTGGATAAATGGCTAAATAAAGCCTGATTATTCCATTTGTCAACATGTTTCAGGCTTAGTTCTATTGCCCTCTGTTTCGCCGGTTGACTTACAAAGCAATATTTAGTCATTCAGAATACGAATCAGGTCATTCCCCAGCTTTCTTTTTTGTGCCTAAATTGCCCTATTTAGTTTTGTTGCGAAATCTGCCCTCGAATGACGTACCGTTTGTCTACTCAGCAGAAGTGGCAACTTGCGCTGAGCGTTTTTGTGGTTTACCTGCCGATACGTATTTACATCAATACGTCAGAGTTTACCTGGGCGCTGGTGTTAAAAGCGTTTCCTTTCTGGATACTGGAATCAGTATTGAGTATTACTTTTTTTTTCCTCTGGATCAACGTAACGGAGTGGTTGCACCGCAAAGTTTTCCGGGGGATTGGTGAAGGTTTCCTGATCGAGCTAAAGTGGCCCGCTCAGATATTCATTTTACTGATAGCCAGTGGCTTAGCCGTAGGATTTAACCTGGGATTTTATAGTGCCTGGCGTTCGCTGGATGGGGCCCTCGAAAAACGGTTCGGTTACTACCGCGAAGCAGACGGCGGGCGACGTAAGACAATTCCAACGCCCGAAGTAGCCGAAGAACGTAAACGACGGGGAAAACAGCGTTCCCGCGCTAATAACGGTTTGACTGTCATTGCTATGTTATCCGTCTTTTACTTATCCGCTAACCGACGGGCTGAACGTCGGCTGGAAGCGATCCAGCTCCGGGCAGAACGGCTCGAAAAGGAAAGTGCGCAGGCGCAGTTTGCTGCCCTCAAAAGCCAAGTTAACCCGCATTTTCTGTTCAACAGCCTCAGCATTCTCTCATCGCTGGTGTACGTAGATGCCGAGCTATCCGAGAAATTTATTGATCAGCTCTCACGGGCCTACCGGTACATTCTAGAACAAAAGGATAACGATCGTATTCAGTTGAAAACCGAGCTGGAGTTTATTCAGGCGTATCGGTTTTTGCTTAATATCCGGTTCGAAGACAAGTTTGACGTCATTGTCGACATCCCCGAAGCTGATCAAAGCCGGTACAGTATTGCTCCGCTTACGCTGCAACTTCTGGTTGAAAATGCCGTCAAGCACAACCGTATGTCGGTTAAAGAACCCTTGCAGGTTTACATCGAACTGGACGGCGATACCCTTATCGTACGTAATAATCTACAGGTTCGCCCCCAACCTGACATCTCGACGGGAGTGGGCCTAAAAAATATCATTAACCGCTACGCCCTTTTGACAACACGTTCTGTCTGGGTAGGCGAAAGCGATGACCAGTTTGTCGTTAAAATTCCGCTGTTATAACCGAACGGGTGGGTAGGAAATTTAATCAACGTAACGCATGAATGTACTCATTATCGAAGATGAGAATCTGACAGCCAAGCGATTGGAGGGTTTGCTTCATAAATATGATGCGAACATCAACGTGTTGGCCCGGATTCCATCGGTTGCGGAAGCTGTCGCCTGGTTCAATACGTCCAGTCATCCGGTAGTCGATCTGGTTTTCATGGATATTCACCTGGAAGATGATCTTGGATTCAGCATTTTCGAGCAAACGAATATGAAAACGCCGGTCATCTTTACGACGGCTTATGATGAGTATATGATTCAGGCCTTCAAGGTCAACAGTATCGATTATCTGTTGAAGCCGATTAACTACGGCGATCTGGTTGCAGCTATCGAGAAGTACAAGTCGTTAAAACAGCAGTTCGGTCAGGCCAGCAATCCTGATCTGGAGACTTTGCTACAGCTTATTAACAAGCCCAAAAGCAGCGAGTATAAAGACCGGTTCATGATCACGGTCGGCACAAAAATCCGGAGCATTAACACCAACGATATTGCGTATTTCTATCTTCAGGACAAGGTCGTTTTTCTGGTGACGAATGAGGGAATGCATCTACCGGTTGATTACAGCCTGGATAAACTGACCCAGTTACTCAACCCACGGCAGTTTTTTCGGATCAGTCGCCAGTTTCTGGTGTCGCTGCCCGCAATCCAGACCATCCACACGTTTTCGGCCGGTAAGCTCAAGCTGGATATGCAGCCCAAGTCCCGCCAGGATGTTTTTGTGAGTGGCGACCGGATTACCGAGTTCAAGGAGTGGTTGGGTAAGTAAGTTACCGCTGATCCGCTGGAATCCACTTAGGAAACCCATTCCGTTCCCGTCTGCGTTGTACCTTTGCCCCGGTCGTCGTTCATAGCAGAACGAATCAGGCATCAACAGGTACCCAATGAGCAAAACCGATCAGCCCCGCGTACGACGTGGGCAACGCACCAACACGGATTTAGCGGTTACGGCCCCGGCCGAACTGATGACGTTTCTTGTCGAGAAACTCTCCCATAAAAACCGGAACAACATCAAGTCCCTGCTGAAGAACAAGCAGATTCTGGTTGACGGTAAAGTCTTTACGCAGTACAACCATCCCCTCCAACCCGGCCAGGTTGTGACTGTAGCAGGCAACCGTGCCCCCGAAACAACTCAGTACCGCGGTCTGACCATGTTGTTCGAAGATCAACACCTGATTGTCATCAACAAACAGTCGGGTCTGCTATCGATGGCGAGCAACAAAGAGCGCGACCGCACGGCCTACAGCATCCTGAGTGACTACATCAAGAAAGAAAGCCCCAAAAACCGACTGTTTATCATCCACCGGCTCGACCGCGATACGTCGGGCGTCATGATGTTTGCCAAGTCGGAGCAGGTGCAACGGCTAATGCAGGAGTCGTGGAATGATACGATTAAGGAACGCACTTACGTAGCCATTGTGGAGGGTATTCCTGAGCCGCCTTCAGGTACGATTACGTCCTACCTGAAGGAAAGCAAAGCCCTGATTGTTTACTCCAGCCAGAATCCGGACCACGGTCAGTTGGCTATCACAAATTATTCGGTGCAGAAAACAACTGAGGACGGCTACGCCCTGCTGCAACTAGAACTGGAAACAGGACGTAAAAACCAGATCCGGGTCCACATGCAGGATATTAAACATCCAATCGTGGGCGACACCAAATACGGAGCGCAGAGCAACCCAATCAACCGACTGGGCCTCCACGCCGAACGACTGGCTTTTGAACATCCCATCACGGGCGAACGCCTGCAGTTTGTGGCCCCATTGCCCAAGGTCTTCCAAGCGTTTTTCAAGCAGCCGGAATAACCGTGGACAGTCAGATCCCAACGTATCAGCTCACCTCCTTTCCCCGTCACGAACCAGCCACGCTGTTCTACATGGCCCGTCTGGAGCGACTGGTTGAGGAGGTGAAAGGGATCGACAAAACCCACTCGCACGGGTTTTACCTGGTGATGTGGATCAGCCAGGGCAGCGGCACCCACACGATTGATTTCAAAACGTATACCGTTGCTCCCAATCAACTGTACTTTCTCACGCCGGGCCAGGTACACAGTTGGGAATTATCGACCAACACAACCGGGTATAATCTCTTTTTCGAAGCGAACTTCTTCAAAAGTCGTTTCGGCAACCGGCTTCACCAGTACCCCTTTTTTCACTCGCACCAGCACCTGCCCCTGCTGGAGACCGGATCCCAGTCAACGCTCTTCAGCGACCTGTTTCCTTATGCCTACCAGGAATACGATCGGCACCAGCCCAATCGGGCCGACGTATTTCTGTCGTTTGTCCATATCCTGCTTGAATCGGCCAATCGACTTTATGAGGAGCAACAGGTAGGCCACGAAGCGCATCTGTTCGATCGGATTCGGCAATACGAAGATTTGCTCGAGCAACAGTTTCTGACGGTTCGGGAGGTGAGTCAGTACGCCGAACAGATGCACCTCACGCCTAATTACCTCAATGCGATCTGCCGGAAGATTCTCGGTAAAACAGCGAGTCAGTTGTGGCAGGAACGGCTCCTGATCGAAGCGCAGCGGCTATTGACGCACACAGCTTCGTCGGTCAAAGAAATTGCTTTTCAACTGGGCTTTGACGATCCCTCCTACTTCGTCCGGTTCTTCCGAAAACATACGGGTGACACGCCCGCTCTATTCCGCGAGCAGCTTGGCCTGGATCGTTGATTTGTACCATTCGCATCCTGGTTTGTCTTTCTTTCTGCTGCCCCAATCCGGTACCTTTGTCAGGTCGATAAGCAGTTGCGTTACGTGTTCGTTCCAGCTTGTCGACTACTCAATATAGCCGTTGATAGCCATGTCCAAACCTAGCCAACTCCATAGCATTGTATTTAATAAATGCCCTCGTTGCGACGAAGGTGACTTCTTTGTTACGAAAAGTGCCTTCAGCCGTCACTTCGACCAAATGCACGACCGTTGTCCACATTGCGGAGAAAACCTGATGCCCGAACCTGGTTTTTACTGGGGCTCCATGTTCGTGAGCTACGCGTTTTATACCGCTTACATCCTGGTCACCTTCGGCATCTTTGTTCAACTGCTGAACGTTGATCTCGACTATTACCTGATCGGATTGGTGCCAACGTTGATTCTATTGACCCCTTACTTTTTTCGCATGGCGCGCCGGGCGTGGCTCTCTATCTTCATCAGCCCCGCCCCCACCAAAACGCACCTGACGACAGATGCGGCTGCGCATGCCGGTAAATAAGCACGATTGATTGACACAAACGCCCCGGACTTGAGATCAAGTCCGGGGCGTTTGTGTTTCTAAACAGTTTATTGCAACACAGTTAGGAAAAGTTGCGTATAACCAAGCGTATCTTCACCCTTCGATCACTACCCAAAAGAATAATCGTAATCTAGTTTTGTTCGCGTCAATGCTCTAACCTCTACCGTCATGCCTTCGCGCAGGTCGATCTTTTCGACTCTCCTTCTTTTCCTAACAGCTTATGCCACGCAGGCTCAGACTCGTCAGGCAGATACGTCGTATTACGTTCCCCCGGAGTACCGACTCCCCCTGGTCAAAGCGCCTTCGCTGATTTCGCCTAACTGGGAGGCTCAAACCACGGCCCATTGGTACGTTGGTCTGAGTGGTCTTGTTCGGTATGACCAGAGCCGCCAGACGGGAAACCTGCGTTCGTTGGTCAGCGCCGTTCCTGTCTGGAAAACGGGCTGGGACATTTTGATTGGCTATGTCAGCCGGGGATGGGCGGCCGAATTTGGTTACGTACGTTCGCCTACTAATCTGAAGCTGACAGTCCCTAACAATTACCCCGTTCTGGACTTTCCGTACCAAACCAGCCAGCAGGCTGTTTTTGGGCGAATCAAGCGCCGTCTCGTCTGGACAAACAAGGCCGTTGGCTCCGGAATCTGGCTCTCGGGGGGCGGCAGGCTGAACGGTAATACCCGTTTCCGAGAAAACGTTTTGCTGAAAGGGGTTACGTACGCCCGGCAACGCCAGGCCATTGATACCATTCAGATCGACGTTACGACCCAGAGCAGCCGAACCATAAGTGGCCAGTTGGAACTAGGCGTCGATTACGTAGCCCCGATCGGGAAACGGCTCATGCTCGACGTTTTTGTCCGACGTTACTGGGGACTTGGCCAGTCGTTAGCGTCGACAATGCTGTATCGGTCGAGTCGGGGTACTTCGCAGACGGCTACAGCTACCGCCAACGGGGAAGGCTGGAGCCTTGGCGTTAGCCTTTTTTACCGCTACGCCACGCGCCATCACCTGGCGCAAGAATAGCGTACTAGTCTTACTTAAACGTAACGGCCCGATGATTTACGATCATCGGGCCGTTACGTACTGTTATGTTGATCAGGCGTTCAGGATCTTCATATTGACGGGGTCCCAGCCTACCACTTTTTTTTGGAACAGACTGATATTACCACACTGCGTTGGTCCGCAGGCACGCAGTCCGAACGTAGCATCCTCTACGTTTGGCTTCTTATTCCGGATCGATTCGAAGAAGTTCACGAAGTGCTCGTACCGGTCGCCCTGGTAGCCCTTTGGCACCGAGAACTTGTACTCCTTCGGATCTTCCATCTCGTAATGGGGCGGGTATTTTTCGTTGTACGCCTTTACGTACAGCTCTTTCTGATCTTTCGGAAAATTGTCGACCGACATGCCCGGCGCCTTCGGGAATTTGTTTTTCCGCATCGTCAGCGTATCCATTCCCAGTGACAGATCTCCCTCGGTGCCAACGATCCGAACCAGGTAGCCACCACCGCCCCCGTCGACGAAGTTCGAGCGGGTTGTCAGGTTGAACTCCGGATGCTCAGCCGTTTTCGGATAATCATAAATGCTCAATTGAATATCGGGCACATCACGGCCGTCCTTCCAGTAACGGGTTCCTCCGCTCGAATACACCCGGTTTGGTCCTTTCGACCCCGTAATCGTGTGCAACGACGTAAGCAGGTGAACGTACAGGTCACCGGCGATGCCCGTCCCGTAGTCCTGATAGTTGCGCCACCGGAAAAAACGGAGCGGGTCCCAGGGGCGTTTTGGCGCGGTTCCTAAATACGTATCCCAATCGACCGTTTGAGGAGACGCATCGGGTGGAATCGAGTATTGCCAGGCTCCCATAGCACTATGTCGGTCATACTGCGCTTCGGCGAAAACCAGTTCTCCAATCTCGCCCGCTTTCAGCAGTTCCTTAGCTTTCGCGACAATAATCGAACTACCGAACTGGCTGCCTACCTGGAAAACCTTTCCAGTATCTTTCGCCACTTTGATCAGGGTATGACCATCTTCCACCTTCTGTACCATGGGTTTTTCGCAGTACACATGCTTACCCTTGCGCATGGCGTCCGACGATATTTTTTCGTGCCAGTGGTCAGTGGTTGCGTTGATGATGGCGTCCACGTCTTTCCGGTCAATTAATTCACGATAGTCGCGGGTTGTCGGTAAGGCATCCCCCCAGAGCTCTTTGGCCCGGCGCAGACGACCGTCGTATAAATCGCAGGCCCCGACGATAGCCACCCCATCGACCATAAGGGCTGTTTGCGTATCGCCAATGCCCATGCCCCCCGTACCCACGAGCGCCAGCTGAACTTTGTCATTTGCCGACGTACTGGAATGGCTTTTAATGAGGTTAAGGTACTGTGGAGTGGGTACACTGGCTGATTTGGCAAGTGCCGCCGGAGCCGCAGCTGCCGCTGTACCGGCGATACCCATAGCTTTCAAAAACGACCGACGGGACTCTTTACCAGAATTCTTATCGGCTTCCTGATTTTTGTTGTGTTTCATGCAGAACGAAGGAAATTAGGATTGGCTTAGCCGCTTAAAAATAAAGAAAATTTGGCCGAGGTCGTGCCTGACACCCTTAAACCATCGATATTTATTAAGAAATAGTGACTAGAAAGTTCCTCACCCCGTAGTCAGCAGCATTCGCTACCAACTCTACTCAGGAGAGGGCCTCACGCTATTTTAACGAATGGCCGAGCCGGATATATGTTCTGTTGGTTATATCAATCATTGACGGGTAAAATACCCCTGTCTGCTGTTGTACTCACCCATTCACCCTTAATCACTATTGTTACGTGGCTCTTCAGAAAGAAGATTTTACGCTGGGCGTCGAAGAAGAATTTCAAATTATCAAACCCGACTCGCGTGCCCTCCGATCGCACGCACAAGCCATTTTACCAGAAGCCAAGGCAGCCGTTGGCGATCAGGTTACGCAGGAGCTCTACCTGTCAATGATCGAGATCGGTACGCCCGTCTGTCAATCACTCGCTGATGTTCGGGATGAATTGCGCCGGTTACGGGGCGAAGTCATTGCAGCCGCCGACAAAGACGGCTGTCAGATTGCAGCTGCGGGAACGCACCCTTTTTCGCATTGGAGCAAGCAACGGCTGACACCCCAGGAACGTTATACCGACCTGGCGACCGATTATCAGCAGTTGATTCGTGAGCAGCTGATATTTGGGTGCCACGTTCACGTAGGAATTTCTAATCGCGAGTTGGCCATTCAAGTTATGAACCGGGTCCGGCCCTGGCTGGCCCCACTGCTGGCACTGACGAGTAATTCTCCGTTCTGGCTGGGTGTCGATACCGGTTATGCGAGTTACCGAACTGAAATCTGGGGACGATGGCCCATGTCCGGCAACCCACACGTGTTCGCCAGTCGCGCCGAATACGACAGGTTGATCGACGAGTTGACAGCCATTGGCGGTATCTCCGACGCGTCAAACATTTATTGGGACGTACGCCCATCCATGCACTATGAAACGCTGGAATTTCGCGTGACCGATGTTTGCCTCACGATCGATGAAGCCGTGATGGTAGCTGGTCTGGCGCGTGGCCTCGCCCGTACCTGTGCGCTGGAAGCCGAACGTTACGTAGCGATCGACCACGTACGGCCCGAAATTCTCCGGGCTGCGAAATGGCAGGCAGCGCGCTTTGGTCTTACGGGTGAGCTGATGGACTTACAGGAAAAGCGCTTAGTACCAGCCCGCGTGTTAATCGAGAAATTACTGGCTTACATCCGACCGGCCCTGGAAGAATACGACGAATGGGAAACCGTAGCCCAACTCGTTCGGCAGGTCATGGATCAGGGTTCTGGTGCCGAGCGGCAACGAGCCGTTTATGAGCAGACGAATAGTTACGAAAGCGTGGTTGATTTCGTCGTTGCCGAGACCACAAAAGCTACGTAGAAACTATCAGAAACAGGGAAGCCCGCCAATTGGCGGGCTTCCCTGTTTCTGGTGAGCTTGGTTTAAGCAGCAATCGCCTGCTCTTCTTCAAGACGCTGAGCCTTTTGCATCGCCACTTCTTTCTTGATCTTGTCAACCTTGATCGGGCTGCCAAAGGCCATAAACCATTTTTGCCGTAGGGTTCTCGCTTCCTTCACATCACGAACGATATCGTTCAGCTCGTGGAAGTTGATGTGCAGCGGATTGGATTTGTTTTCGATATTGGTCGTGATTCCATAAATCACTTTGTCCTTCTCGGGCGTATAGGTATCAAATATCCGGTCCCAGAAGATGAACGTAGCACCAAAGTTTTTATCGATGTAGTCTTCCTGCGAGCCGTGGTGAACCCGGTGGTTCGATGGGGTTGCGAAGATATACTCGACGATTGGGTGCATACGCCGGATGTATTCCGTGTGTTGCAGGAATTGAAACAACGTAGCCAGCTGATTGGTCACAAAGAAGATAACCGGGTGGAAACCCATCAGCATAACTGGTACGAAGAAAATTACTTTGATATACTGAATCCAGCTTAACCGGTACGACACCGTCAGGTTATAATGCTGAGCCGAATGGTGAACCACGTGCGTTGCCCAGAAAAAACGAGATTCGTGCGACACCCGGTGCGCCCAGTAGCTACCCAAATCATAAATGATATAACAAGGGATCAGCGTCCACCACTGAAGCTCCATCCGCCAGGGGATCAGGTTATACACATAAACTAACAGATAAATCATGCCTACCTTAATGGCGGCAGAGATGACCAGATTACCAACGCCAACCAGCGTTGACCCAATGGTTTCGTCCTTATCATAGTGATCATGTTCCTGCCAGTAAGATATGCCCATTTCCAGTGCCGTAAGCAGTAGCATAACTGGTACGGCCCAGACAATTATGTTCGGGGCATTTTCACTGATCGAATTGATGGTTTCGTATGAGATTGGTTCGGCGCCAAAGAGCGACCAATTAGACAAGAATGCTTTGATTTCCTCCATGCGTGAAAACTGACAGGATCCGACTCGTAAAAATAAACTAAGTTGGCTGGACTGGTACTTGAAGAGCCTGCTATGCGAGGGTTGAGTCGTTTCTCTATTCTCTATTACTCTTCAATACTAACGAATGTTCCCCATGAACTTATCTTTTTTTGTAAATATTTACTACGCCGACTCGTGGCGAAAGCTCCTTTGTTCGCCTATTTTCAAGTAATTCTTACAAGTCTTTACGGTTTCGACAAACTAAATCTCCTGATAATCCAATGAATAGTATAACCTCCCCTGATCTACCACCCGCCAACGGCCATTATTCCCAGGGCATTGTCTTTAATAAAGTGCTTTATCTCTCCGGCCAGCTGCCGGTTGACCCTGTCAGCAAGACCGTTCCCGAATCAATTGAAAAACAAACAGACCTGGTTCTCAACAAGGTAGACACAATTCTTACGAGCGCAGGTGTTACCCGAAACGAAGTCATTCAGGTGCGTATTTACATCGATGACATCGTCCTTTGGGACAAAGTGAACGAACGGTACAGCTTCTTTTTTGGCGAACATAAGCCTGTTCGCTGCATTGTACCCGTCAAGACGCTGCATTACGGCTGCCTGATTGAGGTTGAAGTAACGGCTCAGGCCGAAAAATAAATAACAAAGCGGTTAGTCTTACGAGTTACTATCAGTACCGATTCGTAGGTATAAAACAGCACCGCGCACGGATAAACAACTTTACTAATTTTTGTACTTTTCCAATTAGCTCCTACCTTTTCTTTCCCCACCGAAAGAGCCCGATTCAGCGATAAAAAAAGGGCATTCGGACAGATTAGTTTTGGCTACCATAGGTAGGAAGGCAATTTTGGGTAGCTAATTGACTTAAGGTAGTAACTCGTTATGAAAACGATTTTTCTTTCTTTACTGGTTGCCGGTTCCCTGACCGCGGTCGCTCAGATTCCGGCAGGCACAGCGATCCCGACGGGGTCTGGTGACACCAGCAGTATAAATCGACGACCTGCAGGCGCCCGGCCTGCGAATATGCCTCGTTCGGCAGGTGATTCAATTCCCCAGCGTTCAGCACCGGCTCCGGGAGGTTTTTCCATCGACCCAGCAGCGAAGGGTAACGGAAAAATTTCAGGCCTGTTGATCGATTCGGTCAGTAACAAACCGGTCGAATTCGCGACGATTGCCTTGTTGAACCCACAAACCAATAAGCCTATTGACGGAACCACTACTGACGCCAACGGTAAATTCACAATCACTAAAGTAGCACCGGGCCGGTATCGCCTGTTATACTCGTTTATTGGGTACAAGGACAAACGGTCAAACCTGATCACTATTGAACGGGGCTCTGACATTGACCTGCGTTCGGTGAAGATCAGCCCTGATGTTCGAACTCTTCAGGAAGTAAACGTAGTGGGCCAGGCCGCTCAGATCGAAGAGAAAGTAGACCGGCTTGTGTATAACGCCGAGCGCGACATTACGTCCAAAGGCGGTGACGCCAGCGATATCTTGCGGAAAGTGCCGATGCTCTCCGTCGATATGGACGGTAACGTTACGTTACGGGGAAGCAGCAACATCCGGGTGTTGATCAATAATAAACCCTCCACGATCGTGGCCAGCAGCGTTGCCGACGCGCTTAAGCAGATTCCGTCGGACATGATCAAGACCGTCGAGGTAATTACCAGCCCTTCGGCCAAATATGATGCTGAAGGATCGGGCGGTATTATCAATATTGTTCTGAAGAAAAATAATTTGCAGGGAGCAACCCTGAATGTTGACGGGGGCGTTGGCAACCGGGGGACGAACTTGAGCCTGAACGGTAACTACCGGGTAGGTAAAATGGGGTTCTCACTGGGTGGCTTCGGCCGGGCGGAGTACAACGTACGCGGTTCGTTCTATAACGACCAGACGACCCGCTCGTATAATAGTGACACGAGAACCTTCTCGGCTCCAACCCGCACCATCCAGTCGGCCAATACGCTTAGCCAGCGCCTGTTTGGTAATTATCAGCTGGGCTGGGATTACGACATCAATAAAACTACCTCGTTAACGGCCAGTCTGCGTTACGGCGCGCGCAATGGGCTTCAGAATCAGTTTAACCTGCTAACGACCAGTTATTCACCAACGGCTTACTTCCCGACGCAGAACGACCGAAACGTCCAGACAAAGGATCTGTCAGGTACAGTTGATGCCAACGTTACGTTCACCAAGACGTATAAGCCTCAGAAAGAGCTCAGCGTGCTGGCCTTGTTCAGCCGCAACAACCGCACGAATAACTTCGTCGCCGATATTTTGAGCAGCGCTGATTTCGAAACAATCACGTCGCGCCAACGGAACGACAACCTGAGCTACAACCAAGAGTCGAACTTGCAGGTCGATTATCAGACCCCGATCAAAGACAATCAATTGTTTGAAATTGGTGCAAAGGGCGTTTTCCGGAACGTAAACAGCCGCTATCAGTACTTCTTCGCTACGGGTGCTAACGGCGAATATATTGCCGATAACTCTCGTCCGTCCAACACGCTGATCTACGACCAGAACATTGCCGCATCGTATGTGTCATATACCTACACCAGCAAGTCAAAATACACCATCAAGGCTGGTCTGCGGTATGAGTACACGACCGTTAGCGCTCGCTTTACGGATGAGTCGGCGGGTTCGGCCGATACCATTCCGAACTACGGCAATCTCGTACCGAGCATCAACATCTCTAAAGCGTTGAAGGGTGGCAAGATCATTAAACTGGCTTACAACCGCCGGATTCAGCGGCCGGGTATCCAGTTCCTGAACCCGAATACGAACTATTCAAACCCCACGAACATTACACAAGGTAACCCTGCCCTCTCTCCCGAACTAACCGACAACGTCGAGTTTGGTACCAGCACTAATATCAAGGGGCTTTACCTGAACGCTACCGTGTTTGCCCGACGGACAACCGGCGAAATCACCGCTGTTCGTGAGGTAACTAGCGCAACGGACCCATCCTTCGGCAATGTAGTCAACCCAGCTTTGGGGCAGGTTATCAAAACCACCTATCAGAATATCGGCTATCAGGATGCGTACGGGTTGAACTTGTTCGCCAATGGAATGCTCTTCAAAAAGTTGCAGATTGGCGGTGGCATCGACTTTTACCACGTCAATCTAACAAATAACAGCAGTGACCTGATCTATGCTGCTTCGAATTCGGGCTGGGTACTAGGCGGGCGGGTCAACGCCAGCATGTCACTGACTAATGGCTGGGCCTTCCAGTTGTTCGGCGGTGGCCGGGGCAACCAGGTACAACTGCAGGGTACACAAGGCGGTATGTATTTTTACAACGTGGGTGTACGTAAAGAATTCAATAACAAACGGAGTAGCCTCGGACTGGCCGGAGAGAACATCTTCAACCATCCATTCACCCAGCGCACCGAACTGTCCTCGCCCATCCTGACCCAGAGCTCACGTAACAGTTTCTACAACGCAGGCGTCCGGCTGACATTCAGCCACCGACTGGGTAAAATGAGCCTTGATGGACCACGGCGTCGGCGTGGTTCAGGTGACGACAGTGACCTGAAAGATGGCGAAGGCGACTCAGGTGCTGCCGCACCGAGTGGTGGTGCCCCCGGCGGTGGTGGCGGTGGACGTCCCCGTGGCCAGCGCTAGAAACCCTATCTGACTTACTCCTAACTAACCTGATCATAACGTCCCCAACAGAACCAGTTCTGTTGGGGACGTTGCATTTTACCCCCGTTTCAACAATGAGTGCAACGCTTTCGGGCGCACGCACGTACCGGTTGTACGCGCCTACGGCTTATTTAACAGGATTAATTACGGTTTCTGTGTCACATTTCAATGCTTTCGTTGATTTAGTAAACTCAGTTGACTAAAAAATAGTTATTCCTCAATTAGCTCAGTTATGATTTGTTTCTGATGAAGCCACTTCTCCTTGCTTTTTCTCTTCTGGTTTCATTATTGTGCCTCTTGGCACCGCTCCAGGCCCAGACTACATATACTATCAACGGACGAATATCAGATGCCACTACGGGAGAAGGTATCCCGTTTGCCAGCGTCGCCCTGAAAGGCCAGAGTGCTGGTACGACGTCCGACGCAGAAGGTCGCTATTCGTTATCGGTCAGTAGATTATCAGACTCTGTCCTGGTTCTCAGCCTGGGGTATCGTACCCGTTCCTACGCCTTGCTGTCGCAGGCAGCACAGACTATTGATGCGCAACTCTACCCAGCCGCAACCAGCTTACAGGAAGTACGAGTGTATGCTAAGGGGGGCGACCCTGCTTACCGTATCCTGCGCGAGGTCGACAAACGCCGGGATCAGTTCAACCCGGCTCAGCTAAGCGCCTACCAGTACGACAGCTATACAAAGATTGAAGGATACGTTAACGACTTTAACCGGAAACGGAAGCGTAGTAATCGATTTGGTCCGCTTGGCCGTCTGATCGGCAAACTCCCCTCCGTTACCGATGAGAATGGGCAACCCGTTGTGCCCGTCTTTGTATCCGAAACGTTCTCAAACTTCTACGCCCGCGCCAGACCCGAGAAGACAAAGGAGCATGTCTTGAAAACGCACGTAGCGGGAGTCGGGGTCAGCGATGGGGGGTTGATTTCTCAATTAACGGGCGCGTCCTTTCAGCAGTACAATTTTTACCGCAACTCACTCAACGTACTGGGCAAAGACATTCCGTCTCCCATCGGTAAACAATGGGAAGCCGTCTATAATTTTCAGTTGAAAGACACGGTGGTAGTAGGAAAAGCAGTCTGCTACAAAATTGACTGCACCCCCAAACGCCCTACCGATTTAGCTTTCACTGGTACAGTATGGATTGATACGTTGCAGTATGTACTTGTTCAGGTAGACGTGCGTGTCGACAAACGAGCGAACATCAATTTTGTCGATGAACTGCATCTGGAGCAGGACTGGGAATCGCTTTCTTCCGGCCTTCATTTCCCGACGCAAACGCAGGTAACCATTGACACCGATCAGCCCATCCCAAACGCCCCCGGCGCCCTGATCCGATTCTTTACCGCAGCTAGTAACCTGGTTGAGAACCAGCCGAAAGAGGTAGGTTTTTATGATCCGAGCATTGAACTGGCCGACGACTACAAAGCCGATGACCCTGCGTACTGGCAAAGCGTCCGACCCGAGTCCCTGTCGAGCAGCGAGCTGCGTGCTATTCAGGTTGTTGATTCCGTTCGCAACATACCGGTGGTGAAGATTGCCGGTGAGATTATCAAGCTGGGGATTATTGGCTACAAACCCATCGATCCGCTACACATTGATATAGGACCGCTGCTCTACACCTATGCCAACAACAGCGTAGAGGGAAACCGCTTCCGGATTGGTCTGCGCACGAATACGGGGTTCAGCAAGAAGTGGCTTCTGAGCGGATATCTGGCTTACGGTACTCGTGATCAACAATTCAAGTATAGCGGTAATATCGAATACATTCTCAACCGGAAACCCTGGACGGTGATCGGTGTGCGCTACACCTACGATCTGGACCGGGTAGGTGTGTCGAGCGATAATATCGGTAATAACTCACTGTTCGCGGCTTACACGCGCTTCGGTACGCTCCGCCGGCCTTACTTTCAGGAAGATCATCTGGTATATTTCCGGCGCGAGTTGGGTAAGGGATTTACCCAGACCCTGGCGATGCGCAACCGGACTTTCGAGCCGCTGTTTCCGTTTGCTTTCCGGCCTCAGTTAAACGACGAAAACCAGTCCATCCGGGATGATTATCGAGTAACGGAATTTATTGCTGAAACGCGCTTTGCTCCCGACGAAGTCGTGCTCCAGAATGACAACGTTCGGGTGAGCGCTGGCGCTATCCGCAAGCCGATTTTTACGTTACGCTACACAATGGGCGTTCGAAATGTGTTGGGCAGTGACTTTACCTACCACCGCGTGGCGCTGAACATGAAACACTCGTTCCGAATGGGTGTACTGGGCCGCTCGTTCTACTCCGTTGAAGGCGGCATCATTCCTTCGCGGGTTCCCTATCCGTTGCTGTACATCCCGTTAGGCAACGAATCCAGTTTCTACGTCGGTAATGCGTACAACCTGATGAACTACTTCGAGTTCGTCTGCGACCGCTGGGCTGCGGTTCAGTTCGAGCATAATTTTGGCGGCCTACTGTTTAATCGTTTGCCGTTGATCCGTCGGTTGAAATGGCGGGAGCTTGTAACGGCTAAAGTGTTAGTCGGTAGTACGTCAGCGGCCAATATCGCCACCATTCCGGCTACTGATTCGCGGGGTAGTGCCGTAGAAGGCTTCAATACGCTCAATCGCACGCCTTACGTGGAGCTTGGCTACGGCATCGATCATATTTTTAAAGTATTGCGCGTTGATGCCATTCATCGACTAACGTACCGCGACAACCTAAGCCGAACGGGAATCCCCGTTACGCCCTTTGCCATTAAACTGTCGGGTTGGCTGAGTTTTTAACTTACCTGATTACCATAAAACACGAGCGCCGATGGCATTATGCCATCGGCGCTCGTGTTTTTTATTGCTGCTCGAATCGGTCAAATACTTGATCGACGGTCAATTTCTCCAGCGAAGGAGCCACCATATCAGCCTGGCTGAGTACGTCGAGCGAGCCGAGGCCCACGACGAACATTCCGCCCCGCTTCCCTGCTTCAACACCGGCCACGGCGTCCTCAAACACAACGCATTCGGATGAATCAACGCCCAGTTCGGCCGCGCCTTTGATGAATACTTCCGGATCGGGTTTCCCTTTACTGATCTTATTGCCGTCGATGATAACATCGAAGAACTGCGTTAATCCAATGCGTTCCAGAATCAACGGAGCGTTTTTGCTGACTGACCCTAGTCCCGTCAGCAACGGTCCTGCACTCCGGTTCGTTTTACGGATTTGGGCAAAAAATTCGGCCACTCCAGGAAGCACATCTTCAGGGGTCATGCGGCTGACCAGATCCAGATACCACTGATTTTTCTTACTGGCCAGATTTGCTTTTTCTTCATCGGGCAACGAGAGATTACCGTGCGCCAGGATTAGGTCCAGCGAGTCAGTACGACTCACTCCCTTTAGCTTTTCGTTAAATTCTTCGGAAATATCAAAGCCCAGTTCGTTCGCCAGCCGTTTCCAGGCCTGGTAATGGTAAATGGCCGTATCGACGATTACTCCGTCGAGATCAAATAAAAATGCACGAATTGGCATGTGGTTGTCAGCTTGTCGAACCACAAAAGTACGAATCAGCCTACGGAATATTAGAGTTCCTCCATCGAGGAGGCAACCTTATATTTTCCCGTCTGTCAGCTGACTTTGTAATTCTTTGTAGGGTATCCGGGTATTTTCGATTCGTCGGTCACCGCAATAAATGGCTTCGGAGTCGAAGGCACTGATGAAATCTAGGTTTACGTACGTACTTCGGTTAAATTGACGTAACCGGGCCTGCTGGGCTGGCGGCACCAGTTGATGCATAACAAAGTTTAACGTGCCCCGAATCGTGTAGTCGACAGGCGAGTGACTTACCCGTACTTGTACGTAGTTTTTACCGGCTTCCAGGCAGTACACATCCCGCCAGTAAAGTTTTATACTGCGGTTCCCCACCTTGACAAAGAAGAAGGCAGGTAGTTCCTCCGGCTCCTGACTTGTCGTCAGTCCTTCTTTTTGAACAGCGTACTGTTCGATTGCCGTCTGGATCGAGGCAAACAAAAGTGCCGGATTTACCGGTTTTATCAGGTAACCACTTGGATGACGGCGGGTGGCTTCCAGAATTGTCTGGCGATCGTTATAGGCCGTCAGGAAGATAAACGGCTTTGTCAGTTGTTCGGCAAGTGCCAGGCCGTTTTCTGTCGAGGATTTGCTTCCCAAGTTAATATCAAGCAGCACCAGATCGGTATCCGGCTCACTAATCGCCGTCAACGCCTGCCGGTACGTATAAGCAATTCCCGCCACCTCATAGCCCAAATCATTGAGGGTGATTTTGAGATTTTCGGCAATAATTGCTTCATCTTCAACGATCAGAATTTGCAGTTTATCTGTCATTCGAAAAGCTGAGTGTGTAATAGTATGGGTTCGGCTCCTGCGTTGTCAACACGGCGTCAAGCTGGCGACTCAGTAAATTAATAATATCAGTTCCCAGTCCATCTCCTGATCGACTCGTTCCGTAACCAGGATGGCCGTTATCGGAGTACTGAAGACAAATCTGTTTATCAATTTCACTAAAGGTAACATTTATTTCCAGTATCCCATCAGCGGGCGAGGCATGTTTAATCGAATTGACAATCCATTCAGTCAGCATCAACGCCAGGGGTAAATACTGACTCGATGGCAGTTGTCTATCAATCGTGTTGATGCGCGTTATCACCTGTTTATCAACCGTAAAACCGGTAATTATCGCCGGAATCAGGTCATCGCAGAAACGGGCGATACTCAGTTCCCGCTTACCGTCGGCGAATTGATCGTGTAGATTGGCAATGCTCTCAATCCGAAGTCGGGCGATCTTCAGGGATTCAATCGTTTCGGCGTGCTGGCTTTTACGTTCCTGCATCCGCAACAGACTATAAATGATCTGTAGATTATTCTTGACTCGATGCTGGATCTCCTTATTTAGTAGATCGATCCGTTGGCCTTTATCGTCGAGCTGCGCGGTCAGAATGGAGAGGTGGTGCAACTGGGCCCGGTGGCTTTTGGTACGATAATACAAAGCCACACTAAGACCAATAATAATGGCTATCAATGCTCCCAAAATACCAATGGCGACCAGTCGGATTTTCCTGATAACCGTGTAATCCCCTACCTCCTGCTTTTCAGCCGCCACTTCATTACGTGCCAGGTCCTGCTGTAAACCCGCAATATATGTATGTCGGTTCAGGTTTATATTCAGTGTTTGTGCCTCTGGCAATGACAGCCGGATAGTGTGCGCCAGAATGTTCTCTGCGGGGTTTTGTATTACAGAAAACGCTGGCGCATGCTGACTACTGGTGCAGAATATCAACGTAATTCCCAGCCACTTTACCAGCAGCAGCCGTCCAGTAAAACGACAACGAATAAGTGGGAAAAACATTACCAGAACTACATCTATACGAACCTCGCAAAGCTACTCAAGCTCTCGTATGTACAATCTGGTCTTCGTACTCAAAACACCCCGGTTTCGCACTCAAAGTGAACCTCAGTAGTTGTTTTCAACTATTGCAATTGATTCTTTTGTCCCATAAATCGGGTATATGGCTGATTAGATAGCATGCGGAGAATAACCCAGGCAAAAAGCTACTCGACAGAATCCTGTTTAGAACCTCCTCAAACGTAACAGTGGATGAGCGCACCAAGCATCGATCACTGGTCGATGCCTGCGTTCGTCGGCAAACATAAGGTCACGACAGACGGATACGCTAATTCCGCAAAAAAAACGACCTGACTCCGATTGATATACCGATACAAATTCGATTCTATCCACATTATCCCAGAGTATCGTTGGCGCTCTGGGATGATTTTTTTCATGAATTTTAGGCTGGCAAATAGACGGTAAATCGAGCCCCCTGACCAACGGCGCTTTTCACGCGAATCGCTCCGTTATGCTGCTCAACAACTTTCTTCACAACAGCCAGACCAATTCCTGTCCCAGCGAATTGCTGCCTACTGTGAAGACGCTGGAACACCTGAAAAATCCGATCCGCGTAACGCTGGTCGAAACCAATGCCATCGTCGGCAACGGTTATGGCCCAGTATTCCTGCTTCGCTAGCAGATCTTTTGTCAAGTCGTCCGGCAAGTCCCCTTCCAACCGCTCGGCGGTTACCCGGACATGAGGAGAAATGAGTTTCCCTGCTGCATCGGTTCGACAAAATTTGAGCGCATTCGACAGCAGGTTCTGGAATAACTGGCGTAATTGAAGCCTATCGCCCGCGAGCTCAGGTAAGTCTGTAATCTCGATCCGGGCACCGGTCTGCTGAACAGGATGCCACAAATCTTCGATGATATCCTCGATCAGTCGGATCAGCGAAAAAGGGCGAAATTGCTCGCGCTGACTAGTAATGCGGGAATAATCCAGTAGATCCCGGATGAGCAGCGACATACGTTCGGCGGCCAACTGCATTCGGTGTACCAGATCGCTCCCGTCGGTGCCCAGCTCCGGCGCGTAACGCTCCCGCAGAATATCGCCGAAGGCCTGAATTTTGCGTAATGGCTCCTGCAGATCGTGGCTGGCGACGTAAGCAAACGATCGTAAGTTTTCGTTCGACCGCTTCAATTCAAGGTTCGTCGCTTCGAGTTGATGGCGATACCGCCGAATTTCTGAGATATCTATGCTCGATATGACGACGCCATCGCCCGATTTAGCCGTTAGTCGCATGAACCATCTATCACCCCAGCAGAATTCATCCAGGTCAGGCGTACCGGATTCGATTACGCGAACGTAACGGGGCAACTCCCGCTCCTGCTGAGCAGAAGGAAGGGCTTCTGCGAATGTTTTGTGGAGAATAGCATCGGCCAGGTCACCCCATAATTCTACAGCCTGCCTGTTCGCAACGACAGTTCGAAAATCGACAACATTACCGCTTTTGTCCCGGATGGCCGTGTGCAGCGAAATGGCCGTTTGCGAGTGGTTCAATACCGTATTCAACAGGTCGGCCTGTTGCTGCGCCAGTTGCTCGGCCCGTTTGGCATTCGTGATATTCGTAAATGACGTTACCACAGTATCCGGCTTTGGTCGCACGGCCGATACGGCGAACCAGGCTTCCAGACCATTGGCATCGCTGTAGTATTCGGTAGCGCTTTCGGGGTGGCCGGTTTCAACGATGCGCACGTACATGTCGAACAGGCCAGACTCAATATTTCCCGGAAACGTTTCCAGCAACCGGGAGCCAATGATCTGCTCCGGTTTCATAAATAGACTTTTTTCAACGGTTGGGTTTGCCGCCTGCATCAGAAAATCGACGACTGTTCCGGCTTTATCCCGAATAGCAACCATGGAAATTACACTGCTCAACGCCGTCTCGTAGGCTGCCAGTGCCAGTTCAACCAATCCAGGCGAAGGAGGTGACCCTACAATTGGCCCTGCTGACAGGTCAGCAGCGTGCGGAGATCGAACAAGATGATTCATAGTAGAGGAAGAATGACCAATAAAGAGCGAGTGCCGAAAAGTTTACTGAATGGTAGTCTTACCAAACAAAAATAACGAACAGTCCTGATTTTCAACACAACTCTCAATCCGTCATCCTCCCGCCCGCAAGATATTTCTTGCCCTATCGATTCAGCTCCAGCACCGTTGCGGTTTTGGCCGGCAGTTTAATCAAACTTAAATCCGACAGGTTTTGATCCGTCAGAATGTTTCGAGCTTTTGCGAACCCTTTCATTCGCTCAACAAACCGGGATGTGTCCAGATTAACATCTTTTTCGGTTGTGTTAGTCGCCACCATAATTGTCTTCTTATCGTCGTACCGGAAGTAAACGTACGTACCATCCTGTGGCAGAAACTGCATGAGTTTGCCTGAATGCAAGGCCGGGGTATCGCGTCGGTACATAGCCAGTTTTCTGACATACTGAAACGCTTCATTTTCGCGGTCCGTACGGCCAGCGGCTTCAAACTTATTTGCCTTATCCCCCGGAAAACCACCCGGAAAATCCCGGCGCACTTCGGCATCCGACGGATCTTTAAAGTTTTTCATCAGGATTTCCGTACCGTAATACATGGATGGAATCCCACGCGTGGTCAGCAGCCATGTCAACCCAATCTTATACTTATCGAAGTCCTCACCGATCATCGATAGGTACCGATCGGTGTCGTGGTTATCCAGGAACGTAACGAGCTTGTTGGGATTAACGTAGACCGCGTCCTGCGCTAATGCTTCGTAGAATCGGTTTACTCCGTCATTCGATTTTACCTTCAAGCCATCGTTAATAGCACTAAACACCACAAAGTCCAGTCCCCCTGGCTGGTTCGACTTGAACGGAAAATCGATTTTGTTCCGGGTATAGTATGCCTGGTCTACCACGTTGTTCACCCATGACTCCCCGAAGATGTGAATCTTCGGATATTCGTCCATCAATGCCTGGTTGCAGTTATTCATGAACGGCATGTCATTGTACATGTACGTATCGACGCGCCAGGCATCCACGCCAAAGTTCTCAACCGTCCAGAGCGCGTGCTGAATCAGGAAATTCGCTACGTAGGGGTTGCTTTGGTTTAGATCGGGCAGAAAAGGCACGAACCAACCATTAACCGTTACGTTCCGGTCACTTTCGGCCCCGTGCGGGTCAGTTACAGGCTGGTATTTATACGAGGTATTCGTGTAGGTTGGCCACTGGTGCAGCCAGTCTTTCATCGGTTGATCCTTCAAAAACCAGTGATTGATACCCACGTGGTTATACACGGCATCCTGCACAACTTTGAAGCCAGCCGCGTGCGCCTTTTTCACAAAATCCTTGTACGCGTCGTTGCCACCCAGCCGCCGGTCGACGGCGTAATGATCTGTAAAACCGTAGCCATGGTATGCCGAGCGCATCGAACCGCCTTCGTTGGTCAACGGCTGATTGTTTTCCAGAACGGGCGTAAACCAGATGGCTGTCACCCCCAGATCTTTCAGGTAATCCAGATGCTTCGCTGCGCCTGCCAGATCCCCCCCATGCCGGTAGAACGGATTCGAGCGGTCGGCGTTGGGATCGGCCATATCAGCAAATTTATCGTTGCTCTCGTCACCATTGGCAAAGCGGTCGGGCATGGCCAGGTAAATGAAATCAGCGTCCGACACGCCCTGCCCCTTGGGAGCGTTATCACGCGCCTTCAGTTCGAACGGCTGCGTCAGCGTCTGACTTCCCCGTTTCCCCACTAGCTTCAGCGTACCGGGCTTAGCCGTTGGCGCAATGGTCAGGTCCAGGAAGGCATAGTTTGAATTTTCGACGGTGTGGGTCTTCATCAGTTTGACCCCAGGGTAAGCTACTGAATACGTCAGTTTACCAGCTTCGGGGCCGTAAACCATAAGTTGCAGCGTCTTCCACTTCATGCCTACCCACCAATTCGTTGGATTAATTCGCTGAATGGACGCCTGCTGAGCCAGAGAGCCCTGTCCTATCAGTAAAAGTACTATGAGTAAATGGCAAACTTTTTGTCTCATGAAAGGAGTTGTTATGCACTGAAAATAGCGTTTCAAACGTACTAAAAACAATTAAATGCAAAAATAACTACGGATTATCGCACAGAAAGGCCCTAGTTTTGCAACCTCGTACCGTACCTTGTTATTTTTCCCTGCATGAATACCTCCTCCACGACTCCGGTGATGGATAAGCTGGTCATTTATCAGATCTTCACCCGTCTGTTCGGAAACCAGAATACAACCAATAAAGTCAACGGCTCACTGGCCGACAATGGCTCCGGCACCTTCAACAATATCAACGACGCTGCCTTGATGGCAATCAAGCAATTCGGCGCATCGCACGTCTGGTTTACGGGTATTGTTGAACACGCTACACAAACCGACTATTCGCCCTATGGTATTCGTCCTGACGACCCAACCGTCGTAAAAGGGCGTGCCGGTTCTCCCTACGCCGTTAAGGATTACTACGATGTCGACCCCGACCTGGCGGAGAACGTAACCGACCGCATGGCCGAATTTGAGGCTCTGGTTCGACGCACTCACGCTTACGGACTAAAGGTCATCACGGACTTTATTCCCAATCACGTAGCCCGTCAGTATCACTCCGACGCGAAGCCAGCTGGTGTCGTTGACCTAGGCGACCGAGACGATACGTCCGTTAATTTCTCGCCCAGCAACAACTTTTATTACCTACCCAACGAAACCTTTGTTTCACCGGAAGCAGATTCGTCCGAGGAAGCAGCCCCTAATCGGCTGCATGAGTTTCCCGCGAAAGTAACGGGTAGCGGCTCTATTACGTCCACCCCCGACATCAGCGACTGGTACGAAACGGTCAAGCTGAATTACGGTTTGAACATTTTCGACGGCAGCCAGCACTTTTCGCCCGTTCCGGCTACCTGGCAGCAGATGCTCGATATTCTCCTGTTCTGGGCTGACAAAGGTGTCGATGGGTTTCGGTGTGACATGGCTCAACTCGTGCCGGTTGCGTTCTGGCGCTGGGCCATTGAGCAGGTAAAAATCAAACATCCCCGGATCATCTTCATCGCGGAGATTTACGAGCCGCACCTGTACCGGCCTTTTATTTTCGAGGGAGGTTTCGACTACCTCTACGACAAAGTAGGGCTATACGATACGGTAAGGGCGTTGATGGAAGGCAACGGTTCCTGCTACGATATTACCCGGGTCTGGCAGCATCAGTCCGGCGATTACGCCCAGCACATGCTTCGTTTTCTGGAAACCCACGACGAACAACGAATTGCGTCCCGGTTCTTTACCAACGACCCCTGGGCAGCAATCCCCGCCATGACCCTTTCGGCTACCATGCATACCGGACCGTTTCTGCTGTATTTCGGACAGGAGATCGGCGTGCGGGCCGACGGCAGCGAAGGGTTCAGCGGTGACGATGGGCGCACGACTATTTTCGACTATTGGGGTCTGCCTGACTGGCAAAACTGGATTAACGGCGGTCGTTACGACGGGGCGTTGCTCACCAACGAACAGCGCTTACTACGAGCTTTTTATCAGCAATTGAATCACCTGGTAAACGGCTCCGATGCCATCCAGAACGGATATTTCTACGATCTGCAATACGCGAACGACAACGGCCAGAGCGAGAACTACAACGCGCACCGTATTTATAGTTACCTGCGTTACACGAATCGCCAGCGACTCCTGATTGTCTGCAATTTCTCAAATGATACGAACTACGACACCATCGTTCGGATTCCGTCCCATGCCTTTGGCGTGATGAACATGGATTCGAACCAGACGTATCAATTTACTGATATCTTCCTGACAAACACGACCGTTACAGCGGCCGGACGTGAGGGGGTTTCCTTATCGCTCCCACCCCGCGGTGTGCGCGTCCTTGAAATTAAGTGATAACTTCACGGCGGGTTTCGCCAAAACGGAATCCGCCGTAGTTCACTGCTCACCACCACTCAATGCCCCATCTGTTTACGTTTCTTTTTTTCTGGCTTACCTCGACGGTAGTGCTGGCTCAGTCGGCTGGCTCATCGGATTTACAGCGCTTGGCTGATTCGGGCGGTAAAACACCTACCGAAACCTTCGTGCAACTTGGCCAGAAATTCCTGGGCTTTCCTTACGTAGCGCATACGCTCGATGTTAATCCAACGGAGCAGCTTGTGGTCAATTTAAAGCAATTTGACTGTACCACCTATGTCGAAAACGTTCTGGCATTGACACTGTCCTTACATGAAGTGCGCGAAAAACCCGGCCAGCAATCATTCGAACAACTGTTCCGGAACTACCTGACTCAGCTACGGTATCGGGATGGCCGTATCAACGGCTATGGCAGTCGGTTGCACTACTTTTCGGATTGGCTACGTGATAACGAACGTAAAGGGTTTGTGGTCGACGTAACCAGCAGCCTGCCCGGTAGTATTTCCGTCGCCAAAGCGGTTTCGTACATGAGCTCGGCTACGTATAAATATCCTCAGTTAACTGACCCGGACGCGTTACGGCAGGTAACACAGACCGAGGCACTCATCAGTCAGCAACCTTTTTCATTTATTCCCAAAAGCCATCTTCGACAGGCTGAAGCTCATTTACAGGAAGGTGATATTGTGATGCTTACGGCGGCCCGGCCCGGACTGGATATGAAACATGTCGGTATCGCGGTTCGCCAACCCGACGGCAAGATGCACCTGCTTCATGCCTCGTCAGAGCAGGGCGCGGTTGTGATTACGTCATACCCCCTAAGTGACTACGTCCAATACCACCGAGCGTTATCCGGCATTCGGGTAGCACGACTTCGGCCGATCGGCATTCTAACGGCTGGTGTGCGTCAGGAATAGACGGCAGCCTTTTCTGTAAAATAGAAAGAAGACCTTTGTATTAGTTTCTGATTTTGCAGCCAGCGGAAGGTATTGAATTCGTATACCATTAGATCTACAGATCAGTCACTTAACTGTAAGTTACAAGCCGGAAAAATTATACCTAAGAATAGCCAGTTGGACACCCTCGTATACTATATTTTTATTATATTTATGCTTTAGTTGAACACTAAACAACAAGCTAAAGCATGAGCACTTTTCAGGGGAACGCGATCTTAGCCAAGCCGGAAGTTTTACTGAGTTTTGTGGTGTATGAGGAGGGGGATCGCGATAAGGCTCGTGTTTTAGGCCCCGACACCTGGATTGATTTTGAGACTGCATTCGGTAATACGTTTCAATTCAAAACAGAACACGAACTAACGTTCCCGGATCATCCCCAAGCCAATGGCCGTTACGTCGTTGCTGCGGTTCCGTTCATGCAGCCCGTTGCCCACCCTAATGGCAGTGGTGTGCGCGTGCCGCAGATGACGCTGTATCTGGTTGAGGCTCACTGGTGGCCCAAATTCAGTTTGCTGCTCCATCGCACGAATGCCACCTCAAGCCAGCTTTTTTGACTCCCCGAAGCAGCCTTCATTAGCATTGGTAGTATTTTTTTTCACATCGCCTATCAAAATGACGTCAGCAAGGGCGTTTGACGCTCAACCAGCAGACTATGTTTATTTAGAATAAGCGATGAGGTATTTCCGTAAAAAGAATCAGTTTTGACGCTCGTTTTTTCATGAAAAAATTATCCTTTTTTAGCAGAAAACGTCCTAATTTTTGTTATTAAAGCAGAACGTAAACAACTGAAAACGAGCCGATGGAATCTACATACTCCTTAAGTAAACTAGCCTCAGGCACTCCAACGCCAGCCTCTAGCCGATCGACTCGACGCCGGGCTAATGGCCCCGCTACAGCGGCCTTGCTTATCCAAATTGCGACGGAAATCTTGACCTCCTCTCCCACCATGCGCCAGAAAGCAAATATCACGCTAACGGATCTAGCCGCTGCGGATAAAGTGCGCAAAAGTCTGCTGAAAACAGGCACCGTATAGTTGCCCGAAACCCGTCTGGCCTAACGCAACAGAGGACGGCTACAAGGTCGTCCTCTGTTGCGTCAATTATCGAAACTGTGCGTCCTGATTAGGGGGCCAGGCGTTCAATTGTCCAACTGTCGTTCGCTTTCCGATACCGGATGCGGTCGTGCAGACGGCTCGGACGCCCTTGCCAGAATTCGATCGTATCAGGTACAACTCGATAACCACCCCAGTGGGCCGGACGAGGAATTTCCTGGTCCGCAAATTGCGTTTCTAAATCCTGCTGCCGTGTTTCCAGTACTTCCCGACTACTAATGGGCTGGCTCTGATTCGATACCCAGGCTCCTATTTGGCTCCCCCGAGGGCGACTATGGAAATAGGTTGTCGACTCATCCGGGCTTACTTTTTCAACCCGGCCTTCGATCCGGATTTGTTGCTCCAGAGGTTGATAAAAAAATGTAAGAGCGGCAAACGGGTGAGCGGCTAGTTCCTGTCCTTTTCGGCTCTCGTAATTCGTATAGAACACAAAACCGGCATCTGTAACCCCTTTCAACAGCACAATTCGACCATCCGGACGCCCCTCGGACGTAACCGTACTGACATGCATGGCATTCGGCTCGGGGATACCCGCAGCCAGGGCGGCATCGAACCATCGCCGGAACTGAACAATAGGGTTCTCGGCAACATCAACGGCGTCGAGCCCTCTAAGTGTGTACTCTTTACGTAAATCGCTGATTGTCGAAGACATTGCGTTGAGTTGGATTAACCGCTTTTGACAAATGGAGTGACGGGTAAATTCGCATTTTATCGTACTTTTGCAAAAGTAATTGGTACGTTCCCAACATGGCAAACGAAGAACAGGAAATTAACCAGCAGCCAACACCTACTCCACAGGTAGCGGATGAGCTGGTCAACAATACCCCCGAAGAAGCTACGACGCCAACAGATCAGGCGACGGAGGGCGACACAACTACGCCCGAAACCGCCGAGACGCCGTCGGCCGAAGTTTCGCCGGAATCCACTCAACCCTCAACCGAAGTAACCGAACCCGTTCAGTCCGAGGTAAGCAACGACGAGCCAACACCGGCCGACGAGCCTACCAGCGAACCGGAAGTTTCTGCTACCGATGAGTCAACCAGTCCGGTTGCTGAACTGGAAGAAACGTCGGATATCGAAGAAGCTGACGAACCTGAATCAGTGGTTGATTACAGTCAGTTTTCCAAGCAGGATTTCGTATCGTTGCTCGAAACGCAGCTCGCTACAATCAGCGGGACTGACGTAACGCCCAGCGCTTTCAAAAAAGCGGATCAGATGCTGAAAGAGGTGAAGCCCCTGTTCGACCAGATGAAACGGGCCGAACGCGAAGCTGCTCTACAGGCTTATGTCGCCGATACGGGGGCAGAGGAAGGGTTCGAATACAAGTACGACGAAACTGTTCAGCGCTTCGACGAGCTTTATAAGCAGATCAAAAGTCAGAAAAATACGTATTTCCAGAACCTGGATAAGGCGAAAGACGGCAACTTCGCCACGAAAACCGAACTGCTGACCCGGCTACGTGAACTGGTTGAAAACGACGAGAACAACGCGGGAGATCCCAAGACGAGCTGGAACGAGTTCAAAAAAGTTCAGGACGACTGGAAAGCTGCCGGTAACATCAACTCGCCCCATAACGCAACTCTCTGGGCTACGTATCATGCGCTGGTTGATCGCTATTACAGCAACCGGAACATTTATTTCGAGCTAAAGGAACTGGACCGGAAGAAAAACACCGGCCTAAAAACGGAGGTCATCGAAAAAGTTGAAGCTATGGCGAAAGCCTCGGAAGAAACCCCGGTTACCCGGCAGGTTATTGACGAAGCCAACGCTCTTTTCGAAGAATATAAACACATTGGGCCAGCGCCCAAGGCTGAACAGGAAGTTTTGTGGGGCCGCATGAAAGCTGCTCTGGACGTACTGTACGACAAACGCCGTGATCAGACCAACGAGCAGCGGAAGGAATCCGCCCAGCTGTACGAAGAGAAATCGGCTATCTACGAAGAGCTTGTTCCGCTGACTTCATTTACGTCAAACAGCATCAACGACTGGAACGACCGGACGAAGGATGTTATGGCGCTACAGGACCGTTGGAACGTGATCAAAGGGCCAATGCCCCGCGAAGAAGGTAAGGAGCTGAGCAAGAAATTCTGGGCGGCTCTGAAAACGTTCTTCCACAACAAAGGCGAATTCTTTAAGCAACTGGAAGCGAAGCGGGAAGAAAATCTCCGGCTTAAAACAGAGCTTTGTGAGCAGGTCGAATCTATTCTGGCGTCGGGAGAAGAATCGCCCGAGGTAACTCAGAAGGTGATTGAGCTACAGCGCCAGTGGAAAAACATTGGCCAAGTACCCGAGAAGCAGAAGAACTCAATCTTCGATCGCTTCAAAACTGCCTGCGACGCTTTCTTTGGTAAGAAACGCTCGAAAAATCAGGAAACAGAGCGTGAGTTTGAAGGTAACTTGGCGAAGAAGACGGCTCTGATCGAGCGAATCGAAGCCGCTGCCAGCGAAAACGCGGACCTCTCGCAACTGAACGAATTCAAAAAAGAGTGGAACAGCATTGGCTTCGTACCGAAGAAGGACATGCAGTCCACCCAAAAACGTTACATCAATGCGGTTAATGCGCTGGTTGGTGCTACGGGTAAAATTCCGGCGAAGGAAAAAGAGCGCGTAATGCTCCAGAACGAAGCCGAAGTAACTCGCAGCCGGGATCGCGACTTCGGCCGTGGTGACCGCGACGGTGGTGGCAATAAACGCGAAAACGACATCCGTCGGCGTATGACGGCAATCGAAAACGATATTGCTACGTACCGCAATAACATCGAATTCTTTGCCCGGTCGAAAAACGCAGACAAACTTCGTGCGGATATTGACAAAAAAATCGCCGAAGCGCAAACCCAACTGGATGATCTGCGTCACCAGTTGAAAGTTGCTCAGGCGTAATAAGTTACCGTCGCAACAGACAAAAAGAAGCCGGATACACGTGGTATCCGGCTTCTTTTTTTGAGCTGATTTTTTTACCGACGCTTGCGTTACATACAGGAAACCTCTACTTTTGCATCACGATTCGGAAACGATCGTGGGTTGGCCAGTGTCGGATAGCGGTCGATTCCGCCTGATTTGTAATCAGGATGCGCAAGCGCGTCGGGGGTTCGAATCCCTCCACTGGCTCTACTAAAGGCTTCACTTAACGTGAAGCCTTTTTTCATATGTAGCTCCGTCTAATTTCTGATCAGGATGCGCAAGTGCGTCGGGGACGGTCGGCCGCTGCCGGTCGAATCCCTCCACTGGCTCTACTATGAAAAGGCTTCACTTAAGTGAAGCCTTTTTTCATGTATAGCTCCGTCTGACTTCTAATCAGGATGCGCAAGCGCGTCGGGGACGGTCGGCCGCTGCCATTCGAATCCCTCCACTGGCTCTACTACCTAAAAGCTCCGCTTTAAAGTGAAGCCTTTTCCTATATGATTCTGCTTAATTATTGATCAAGATACGCTAACGCGTGGCGAAGCTCGTCAGCGGTTAATCACCAGCATGTGCCCTCGCTTTATGGCACTCATTGTCTTATTGAAAGGACAAAACAAAAAAGCAGACCAACAACGTCAGTCTGCTTTCCGCTTCTATCCACACCATAAGGGGTTACCCCCTTTTGATTCGGCAAAGGTACGGTTTCTTGTGGAATAAGAAGTCCAGTGGCTCAGAAAGTATAAAGCCCGGATATATTTCAATCCGGGCCCTCACAATCCTACAAAGATAGGTGTGTAGACCAAAGCGGAATCCGCCAAGGCTTAGCACAAATTTCTTCATTCTTATTTCGCTTCACTTTTCTATTTCGGACAAATTCTGTCGAGTTTAGGACATAGATCGGAACGATTAGTAAAAGTTGAAGCTTTCTGCTAGTTTCGCATACCTAGTTATGGTCCTTAAGAGATGTACTATCTAAGCTGTTAGCTACTTTAAAAATCTCTTGTCAGTTCTCTTTGCAATGCCTTATGCAGCAGTTGATCCATTATGTTTTTATCGCCGATGACGACGAGGACGATCATTATTTGCTGCAGACGGCTTTTCAGGAGCACTGTCCAGACTGCCAACTTTATTTTGCCAATGATGGACTGAAGCTGCTGGAAGCGTTGAGCCAAAGTCCGCTGCCGCCTTCCCTCATTATTCTCGATCTGAACATGCCCCGGTTGGATGGTTTTGAAACGCTACAAGTGTTGCGCCACAATTCGCTCTACGCACAAACACCCATTGTCATTCTAACAACGTCCGACAGTCAACACGATCGACGACAAGCCTTTAATTTACAAGCGAACGAGTTCGTTACGAAACCACTGTCGTTGAGTGGCCTAGGCCATCTGGTTCAACAATTCAGACGAACCTGGCTCCAGTAAACTTTATACGCTGTGGTTTTTACGACGGATAACGTAAGCGATAAGCAGAAGTGCTGCTACTCCTACAAAGCCATAAACCATTGAACTAATCGGAGACTCCGGTTCTTGTTTAGGCTTGATATCCGTTTCCGCTGGTGCTTTAATTTTCATCCGAACGCTATTGGGTTCCGGACGGCTGAGTTTGCCGCCGTAATGCCGATACACGCCATCCAGATAAGGCTCGATTTCTAGCTTTGAAGTAGGCGGTCCGGTATAGACGCCAGCCAGGCTTTCACTGACGTATACCCAGTTTTCTTTTTTCCAGGTGTTGACCGCTTTACGTAGGCGCTTTTTGTCCTCGTTGAACTGTTCCATCGTCAACACTTCCTGGTTGTAATTGAAGAGGTTGTACGCCTTTTCGCTACGCCAGAAATACACGGTATGACAAGGCTTGGCCGAGCAGTATTGAATCAGCAAACTATTTGTGGCATGCTGAATACTGTCGGGGTTGTGCGACAGGCCTTCCACCAAGAAATGATAGTTCGTGTAGCTATCGCTATTCTTTTCTTCAAGTACATTCGGAGGCAATGTCTGAGCCCGGCAGACACTATACAGGCTTAGAAAAAGGAGCAGGAATAAATGCTTCATGTAAGCAGTTTTGTTACTAAGATAAACGGAAACTCCCCGCCGATTGAGCGAGGAGTTTATTTTTTTATCCTACGTGGAGACAATTACCTGGTTTGTGCGGCCTACATCGAACGCTAGTTCATCGTCGAACTCAATAATATCCACTTGCGGTCTGTCGCGCGTCTCGTAAAAGTCTTTGAATCGCCGGACGGCTTCCTCTTGGCTAATATTGAGATAGGCGCGGGTCCGGCCGCTGGGATCGTGCAGGCCAAAGCCGGTCACGACGATGAGTTTATTAGCTGCCATACTGTAAGTTCATAACGTGTATCAGTAAAAACCTCGTTACAGATGTCTTGTTCAGGAAAAATAGGTCCTGCCTTCCTTCCTCGTCTGGACTAGTTGTTAATAACTAAATCTGAACCCTATACGACTCTTTTTGGGCAATCCTTTAAACAATGAGAGACTATCCGAAGTGTACCAGCACGGATACAGGTCCTAACACTTGTAAACTACTCTGTGATGTTCAGTTTGACTCAGTTCCTACCTGAACATAGGCTCAGCAGCAAAAACAATAAAAAAGCGTCGATTTTAATTGGGTAACTAGTAGAAATCGGGTAAAAATGGATTAGCAGTCAGTAACTGCGCTTGTACTCCTTAACCCTTCTTTGCATGATTTCTGATTCTCCCAAACCAACAACTAACGTTCGCACCCTGATGAGCGTTATCGGCGCGTCATCGGTTGGGACACTCATCGAATGGTATGACTTCTACATTTTTGGCTCATTAGCGACCGTTCTATCCACTAAGTTCTTTCCAGAAGGTAATCCTACAGCGGCTTTTCTCTCAACACTGGCTACGTTCGCAGCCGGCTTCGTTGTACGTCCGTTCGGCGCTTTGTTTTTCGGTAGACTTGGTGACCTAATCGGGCGTAAGTACACCTTTATGGTGACACTACTGCTGATGGGCGGAGCTACGTTTGCTATTGGGCTCATTCCCAGCTACGACACCATTGGCTTTTTAGCGCCAACGTTGGTGCTCATTCTTAGGCTGTTGCAGGGGTTAGCGCTGGGGGGAGAATACGGGGGAGCAGCTACGTACGTTGCTGAGCACTCGCCCACAAACCAACGCGGTTACTGGACCTCCTGGATTCAGACAACGGCAACCGCAGGGTTGTTTATTTCTCTGTTAGTCATCTTGCTGACGCGTAAATCGATGTCAGCCAGCGCGTTCGATGACTGGGGCTGGCGGGTACCATTTCTGGTGTCGATTCTGATGGTGCTAATCTCGTACGTTATTCGGCGTAACATGAGCGAATCGCCCTTATTTGCGAAGGTTAAAGCCGAGGGGAAAACATCAGCAAATCCGCTCAAAGAAAGCTTTGGTCGGAAATATAATTTCAAGTTCGTGCTGCTGGCGCTGTTTGGCGCAACCATGGGTCAGGGCGTCGTTTGGTACACAGGCCAATTCTACGCCATGAATTTTATCAAAACGGTCTGCAATGTCGACGCTGTCCAGTCCGACGAGCTGATGACCGTAGCCCTGTTGATGGGTACCCCCTTCTTCGTGGTGTTTGGCTGGCTATCGGATAAAATTGGCCGGAAAGGAATCATGTTGTTCGGTATGTTAGTGGCCCTGCTTACTTACCGGCCCTTGTACGAGAAAATGTACCAGACCACTACTATCGGCACCCGGCAGGAAATTACCGATAACGCTACTATTTCAACAACGACCACACCGGACCCCAAACTTGCGGGCGGCACCATTCAGACAAAAACGGTTACCCGGCAATATACCGACGGGACTACGTCGACCGAAGTAACCAAGATCAAGAGCGCGGCTGAAGCGGCCAAGCCTGACGTAAAGCGGACCGTTACGTTAAATGACAGTGACCGGTGGACGCTGATCTGGCTGGTTTTCATTCAGGTGATATACGTTACGTTGGTTTACGGTCCTATTGCGGCTTTCCTGGTTGAGATGTTTCCGGTTCAAATCCGCTACACATCCATGTCCTTGCCATATCATATTGGTAATGGGGTATTCGGCGGTCTGTTACCCGCCGTAGCTACTTATCTGGCCACCGGCGCGAATGAAGCGAATCAGGCGGCACAGCGCTCCGGTGCGCCCCTCCCCTTTGCCGCTCCGTACCTGGAAGGACTCTGGTATCCAATTATTGTGGCTGGGGTAAGTTTCCTGATTGGTCTGGTGTATCTCAAAAACCGCCCACAGGTAGTCGACTAAATGCTGTTTTGTTCTATCTCATTTCTCTCGTTCCTGTCATGGATAAAATCAAACGCTATCTGGGTATTCTCTGGCTGGGGATCGCGGGTCTGGCTGGTTATTTCGGCGTTACGTCCCTGGGGCTTCCCAAGCTGGTATCAGGAAAAACGGATGATCTGGTTTTCGGGATCATCATTGTCTTTATCCTGATGCCCCTCATTGTTGGCGGTCTGGGCTGCTTTGCGATCTACGCGCTACAGGGTGAATACGATGAAGAGACGGTTAAATCTGCGACCTCTGGGCAGGAAACTTAGTGTTCTTCTTTACAATATCGGACGACCCGTCATACCTTTAGCCGTCGAATACAAGAAAAACCCAGTAACGTCCAGAATCTAATGCGTATCCGAACCTTTGACGAATACCAGAGTGCCTACCAGAAAAGCGTAGCCGATCCCGAAGCCTTTTGGGCTGAAGTAGCTCAGAATTTCCAGTGGCGTAAACCCTGGACAAAGACCCTGCAATGGAATTTTGAGGAACCGAACGTAAAATGGTTCATTGGTGGTAAACTCAACATTACGGAAAACTGCCTTGACCGGCACCTGGAAACGCGGGGTGATCAACCCGCCATTATCTGGGAGCCGAATGATCCTAACGAAGCGGGCGTTACACTGACCTACCGGATGCTGCATGATCAGGTCTGCCGCTTTGCCAACGTCCTGAAACGGAACGGCGTCGTAAAAGGCGACCGGATCTGTATTTATATGCCCATGGTGCCCGAGCTGGCCATTGCGGTGCTGGCCTGTGCCCGGATTGGGGCGGTTCACTCAGTGGTATTTGGTGGCTTCTCGGCCCAGAGTATTGCTGACCGAATCAATGACGCCCAGTGCAAACTGGTGATTACGGCCGACGGCTCTTACCGGGGTAACAAAGAAATTCCGCTCAAAGCAACCGTCGATGATGCGCTGATTGCCTGCCCGAGCGTAAAAAGAGTTATTGTCCTGACGCGGACCCGAACACCAGTTTCTATGTTCAAAGGACGCGATGTATGGTGGGAACAGGAGCTAAAGCAGGTAACCGCCGATTGCCCCGCCGAAGAAATGGACGCTGAGGATATGTTATTCATCCTGTACACGTCTGGCTCGACGGGCAAACCCAAAGGGGTGGTGCACACCTGCGGTGGCTATATGGTCTACGCAGCGTATACCTTCGAGAACGTATTTCAGTACGAACCCGGAGACGTTCACTTCTGTACGGCCGACATTGGCTGGATCACTGGTCACAGCTACATCGTTTACGGACCACTGGCTTGCGGAGCAACTTCGTTAGTATTCGAAGGGACGCCAACCTTCCCCGATGCAGGACGGCTTTGGGAAATCACGGACAAACATCAGGTCAATATTTTGTACACGGCTCCAACGGCAATCCGGTCGCTGATGAGTTTCGGGCTGGATTACGTCAAAGGTCATGATCTAAGCAGCCTGAAAGTACTGGGTTCAGTAGGCGAACCGATCAATGAAGAAGCCTGGCACTGGTTCGACGACAACATCGGTAAGAATCGTTGTCCAATCGTGGATACCTGGTGGCAAACGGAGACGGGCGGCCTGATGATTTCCCCCATTGCGCACGTCACCAAAACCAAGCCAGCATTTGCTACGCTACCACTGCCCGGTGTTCAGCCGATTTTGGTCGATGAGAATGGCAAAGAAATAGAAGGCAATGGCGTTAGCGGTAATCTCTGCATGAAATTCCCCTGGCCGGGTATTCTGCGGACGACATACGGTGACCACGAACGGTGCCGTCAGACGTATTTTGCTACGTATCCGGGGCTGTATTTTACCGGCGATGGTTGTCTGCGCGACGAAGATGGGTACTACCGCATCACGGGCCGGGTTGACGACGTACTGAACGTATCGGGACACCGCATTGGCACCGCTGAAGTTGAGAACGCCATCAACATGCACACGGGCGTGGTCGAAAGCGCCGTTGTGGGGTATCCACACGACGTCAAAGGACAGGGCATTTACGCCTATGTTATTACGGAGCATACCGACCATGACGATTCTGACTTGACGAAACGGGACATCCTGGCAACTGTTAGTCGGGTTATCGGCCCAATTGCCAAGCCAGATAAAATCCAATTCGTATCAGGTCTACCAAAAACTCGATCGGGTAAAATCATGCGTCGTATCCTACGTAAAATAGCGGAGGGTGACACCAGCAACCTGGGTGATATAAGCACATTGCTCGATCCAGCTGTTGTTGACGAAATCAAAGAAGGAGCACTTTGACCAGTAAAGGAGCGCGCTAAAAACGTAATTACCTTACTCCATTTACTAGAGAGTCGAATCGTTGTAAACACGATTCGACTCTCTTTTTTTGCCATCATTCCTACCGCTTAATCAACATTTTTTGGCCATTTCTATTAAAAGGCTAACGATCGTATAATCAGACATTAACAAAATTAATAATCGATCCATCAGCTACTTATAAGGGAATCGGCTAAACAACTCCCGCAAAACTAAGTTTAGTACAAAAGTTTTCAAATTCTGTTTACTTTAACATTACTCGACACATGCTTAAATCACTTTGTTCCGGATTATACAGGGCCTCGGCGCTCCTGTTCATAGCAACCGCTCCCTTCCTGGCCAGTTGCAACAAGAACGACACTATCGATCCTAATCCGACTACTCCGCCGGGTTCAGGAACAGCCACTACGCCGGGCACCAGCACAACCGCTTCGCCAGGTTCGGGCACTGCTACAGTAGTGGCCTCCGTCTCGTTTATCGCTCAGAACAACAGCCTGAATTTGCTGGAAGCAGCTATTGCACGAGCAGGCTTGACAGATGAGATCAATAAGTCGAATATTACAATTTTTGCTCCGTCTGACGATGCATTTAAAGCGGCTGGTTACGGCGATGCTTCGGCTATCAACGCGCTGCCAGTAACCACTCTGCAACAGATTATACGAAACCACATTGTAAATTCCCGGATTGACCGCGGGGCTATTCCAACGGGGGTTAACACGACCTATCAGACGGCGCTCTCAAACAGCACAATCTCAGTTTATAAAGCCAGTGCTGACGACATTAGCGTCAACAAAGGCAAGATCATTCAGCCCGACAATCCGACAACAGGCAGTGTCGTCCATGTTATCAATACCATACTAATGCCTGCCACGGTAAATATTACCGACCTGGTTAAAGCGAATACAAATCTGTCTTACCTGGCCGCAGCCATTGCTCGCGCGGATGCTTCAACCCAGTCTGCCATTAATGCAGCTACGCAAAATGGCTTGACGGTGTTTGCGCCAACGAACGATGCGTTTAAAGCAGCCGGTTATGCCGACGTAGCCGCCATTCAGGCAGCCAGCCAGTCGACAATTTCGAATCTGTTGCTGTATCACGTATTGAAGTTCAGCGCCTACTCGCAGACGTTCCAGAACGGAGCTGACCTGGCTACCGCCCAGGGAACGACCATCCGGACGAACGTTTCGAACGGTAAAGTTACCCTCTTGGGTAAAGGCAATGGTACGTCAGTGGCTAACGTCACGACTGCCGATCAGGTAGCATCGAATGGGGTCGTTCATATCATCGACCGAGTGCTATTGCCACAATAAAATAAGTCTGTTGAATCCTAATAAAAACGCCGGGCGGGACTGTCCGGCGTTTTTTGTATGTTTGGGCACCATCGATAGACATATCGGTTATGTCTCCTTTCGGAATGCTCCCATCCTCTACACCAGACGAATTTTCCTCCCCCAAACGAACTTTCTGGCTTAACCCCGATCGCGTTAACCGCTGGTTCAACTGGCTTACCTTTGGATTACTAACCTGTTGGCTGCTTGGTTTCCTGCTAGGTCGGTACTATTTTTTTGAGCTGTTCAGCCACTTTTATATGCAGTACAAATGGCTGGCCATAGGACTCGTTTTTTTAAGCGCTGTACCCAAATTTTTTTATGGTAACCAATTTGCACAATCATCACTCCGTACATGGATCTTAATGTTGGTCTATCTGATCCCACTCAACCCAAACTGGTTATCAGGCGACTTATCGACACGACCACAAGCACCGCTGGGCGATGCCCGTATCGTTCACGCGAACGTGCTGTTCACCCGTGATGAATACAAGACAACTGTTGATCTGATTCATAATCAGGGGGCTGATCTGTACGTATTACAGGAAATGCAGCCGCACACCATTCGACTGGTCACGACAAAATTAGGACAAGAGTTTCCTCACTGGTTTGCCTGCTGGTCAAAAGGCCCCTGCTGGACGCTGGTGGGTAGCAAGACGCCAATCCGTGTCGATCAGAAACTGGCAAAAATCAGGCGTATCATCAACCTGACTACAGAGATTCGGGGCAAGACGTTGTCACTGGTAACGGTTCACCCACGTACGCCGGTGCTACCGTCTTGGTTTAATGAACGAAACGAGCAACTTACCGAAGCCGCCCGGATTACCCGACACAACGCGCTGCCAACCGTACTCATCGGCGACTTCAACATCACCATGTTTTCGCCGATCTACAAGGATGTTTTTCTGGATTCGCCCGCCGACATACGTAACAATCAACTCCTGCAAGCCGGCCGCCGGACAATGACCCAGCCGACCTGGCCCAGTTTTCTGCCGTTCCCGCTCCTGCCACTCGATCACGTATTTGGCAACACATTATGCAAACCCATCTTTATGTGGACGCTCGATCAACCGGGCTCCGATCATCGGGCAATCGTCACGGATCTACGCATCCGCAATTTCGAAAGTCCTTTCTGACTCGCTGCTATAGTCTAAAAACACGTAACAAAAATTCCTGCATCAGTCGATGCAGGAATTTTTATCGCCCTTCCAGTGGTAGGACGGTTGTGTTCTTGATCTCGGACATTACGAAAAAGCTGTTGATCTGAAGCGCCCCTGGAATCACCGATAAATGTTCCTGATAAAACCGATTGTAGCTCTCCATATCGCGACTAACGATTTTAATCAGGTAATCGAACATGCCTGATACGCGATTACATTCCAGCACTTCGGGAAGTTGACTAATCACCGCATCAAAGTCCGTAAAGGCGTCGCGAGTCTGGCGATCAAGTGTCACCTGACAGAAGGCCGTCAGTTGATTTCCCGTCTTTTTTTTGTCGAGCAACGTTACGTATCGATCAATCACTCCCATACGCTCAAGCCGCTTGATTCGCTCATGAACGGGGGTTTTCGAGAGGTTAATCCGGTGTCCAATTTCTTGAATTGTCAGGTGTGCGTCGGCTTGTAAAAGATCGAGAATAGCGAGGTCTGTTTTATCAAGATTTTCCATAGCGGCATTTGTTCGGAATTTGACTTACTACAGGATTTCGTTTAGACTAAAATCCTACGTAAATATATACTGTAGACTTTTTTCCCAAATTTAGTCCATCTGATAGAAAATAAGTAGAGGACCACTACCTTTACCTCGTCAATTCAGAATCTTTATTAGCGCCGAACAGGTATGGTTATTGGTGTTCCCAAGGAGATAAAAAACAACGAAAATCGCGTCGCGCTGACCCCGGCCGGTGTTACAGAACTGGTTAAGTCTGGCCACACAGTTTACGTTCAGGTAAACGCCGGAGAAGGCAGTGGTTTTCCAGACGAGGAGTACATTGCAGCTGGTGCTACGATGCTTCCTACCATTGAGGAAGTGTATAGTATTGCTGAAATGATCATGAAAGTAAAAGAGCCCATCGCGGCAGAATACGATCTGATCAAAGAAAACCAGCTTCTGTTTACGTATTTCCACTTTGCTTCTTCCGAAGAACTAACCAACGTCATGCTGGCGAAAGGTGCTGTTTGTCTGGCTTACGAAACCGTCGAACGGCCCGACCGTAGCCTCCCTCTGCTGGTTCCAATGTCGGAAGTAGCCGGTCGGATGGCTATTCAGGAAGGCGCTAAATATCTGGAGAAACCCCTGAAAGGTCGTGGTATTCTACTCGGTGGCGTACCGGGCGTAAAACCTGCTAACGTACTCGTGCTGGGCGGTGGGATCGTTGGTACGCAGGCTGCAAAAATGGCGGCCGGTCTGGGTGCACACGTCACGATCATGGACGTCAGCCTGCCCCGACTTCGCTATCTATCGGACATTATGCCACCGAACGTACAGACGATGATGTCGAACGAATACAACATTCGGGAGATGATTAAAGTCTGCGATCTGATTGTAGGTGCCGTTCTGATCCCAGGTGCGAAAGCGCCCCACCTGATTACCCGTGCGATGCTGAAACAGATGCGTCCGGGTACGGTGTTGGTTGACGTGGCCGTTGATCAGGGTGGTTGCATCGAAACGTGTAGCCCAACTACGCACGAAAATCCAACGTTCATCATTGACGACGTCGTGCACTACTGCGTGGCTAACATGCCGGGTGCCGTGCCTTATACCAGCACAGTAGCACTGACGAACGCAACGCTCCCTTACGCACTGCAACTCGCCAACAAAGGCTGGCAGCAGGCTTGCCGTGATAACATGGACCTGCAACTGGGTCTGAATGTTGTCGACGGAAAAGTGGTGTACAAAGGTGTTGCCGAAGCATTCGGCTTGCCACTGACGAATGTCAACGAAGTATTAAAAGAAGAATTTGCCGCGTAAGCGGTACCGATATTACACTCAGCTTCATCAGCAACAGGTCAGCCGCACTCTACTGGGTGCGGCTTTTTTAATTCAGGTAGGTCTTAACCAGAGCAGCCCACTCCTCATCCAGACTACCGCTGTAAACGGGAACGCCAGCCCGGCGATACCAGTACCCCGCGTTGAAGCGGTCGCCTTCTTTCCGGTGCAGATACGCATGCAAGTGGTCGTAGGCCTGGGTACCTTCGCGGCTCTGGGCTACTTCGTGCGCATGTTCCCAGTCTCCCTGAGCGTCGTACCAGAGCGCCTGCGCAACCGGATGAATATCCACTGGCGGCTGAGGCTGCGCCAGCGATTGAGAAAACTCCTCGAATGTCATAAACTACGTATTAGAATCCTTTGCCCTCAAAACCATTCTTTATTCAGAATGCCATTAAGTCGCTCATAGGGGACGACTACTTCGATTGGCCCAACGGCATAAGCCGCAATCTCGTATGGATTGTAGTAGAACGACAGGCCTTCGCGGGACATTCCGACATTAACGGGCAGGAAAAATTTCCCCTCGTGTAGGAAGTAGCCCTCCTCTTCCAGATTAGTTTTGGGGGAGAGTTTTTGTTGCTGCCGAAATTCCTTTTCGACTATACCTAACAGGGCCGTCGTGTCGGTCACCAGTTCACTCAGGTTAAGTAAGCGGCCAGAGTCACGATCAAAGTTGTAGTAGAACAGATTCGAGTTCGGGTGCGCCCCGCCCGTGTAGGCATAGGTCTCAAATTTAGCAGTGAGCGTCTTGGCAGAGCAGTACACCGTGTCCGCCTTCGTTTCTAGTTCCCAGCAGCCACTGAGCCGACGCATCTCTTCCATTACCGCCCGGTAATCAGCCGCGAAGAGGTTGGCTGCCTGTTTCAAATCAGTTCGTACGCCTGGGTTGTTGGCGATGGTCGTGCTGTCCAGCCAGTCAACAATAGTACCGGCAGCGAACCGCTGTAGACTGTCGTTTATTCGTTGCGTACCCGCATCAGAATCATTCAGCAGGAAGTAGGAAACGGATACACCAACGCCCTGGTTGGTTGTCGTATCGCAATGGGCTTCACCAGTAAACGCGTACTCCTGGCGGTTCAATGCTGGCGCTTTGTCATGCTCTTTCTGACAAGCGGCCAATAAGCACAATGAACCTATAAATAAAGTCGAAAGAATTGATTTCATGTAAGCCGGTAACCGGGCAAGCCTGGTTACCCAAAGATCGTTAGTTAGCAATAGTGGCGGGCAGATATGGCGACCTGCCCACGACTGTCTATCACAAACTTAACAAATCTTTAAAGCGAATTGCTTGCCGCCGGCTTATTTCGATTTTGTCGCCCCCACGTAACGTAACGAGCAAGCCCCCGCTGAACCAGGGTTCGATCTTCTCGATCCATTGGAGGTTGATAATGTGTTTGCGGTTCGCCCGGAAGAATGTTGCGGGATCAAGCCGGTCTTCGAGTGCGTTCAGCGACTTCAGGACAAGCGGTTTCTGGTCATCAAAGTATAATCGCACGTAGTTACCCATTGATTCAAAAAGCCGCACTTTTCCCAGCTTAACAAACCAGCATTTCTCCCCATCTTTTACGAATACCTGGTCATTTTCGCCCAGCACTTTAGCGGCTGTACCGGTCGACGAACCAGACGGTTCGGGCGCTGCGTGTTCTTCCTCAACCCGGTGAATCGCTTCGGACAAACGCGCCAATTCGACAGGTTTCAGCAAATAATCCAGGGCATTAAACTCAAAGGCTTTGATGGCATATTCATCGTAGGCCGTTGTAAAAATCACTTCCGGCGCTTTTCCTTCGATCGACTGCAACAGTTCGAACCCGTTTTTGCCCGGCATCTGAATATCCAGAAACAGGAGATCGGGATCCAGTTCGTCAATCATGGGAAGAGCTTCATCGGCATTGGCGGCTTCGCCGATAATCTGAATCTTAGGGAAGTTCTCGAGTAATCGGCGCAGTTCGTTACGTGCCAGCCGTTCGTCGTCGATGATGAGGGTTTTCATATGGGAATGGTTACTAGAAAAGGCAAATCTCCGATCTTAACGCTGATCGGTCAACAGGTCAGCGCTGGAACGACGCCGAAAAAGAGTCTCGGACTGCGCAGGAATGATAATTTCAGCACAAACTATGGGTTCTCCATTTTCGCCCTCGTCCTCCTGCTCAATGTTGAACCGGGCCTCGGGGCCGTAAAGCAATTCGAGTCGCTGAGCCGTATTGGCTAGACCAAAGCCGCCCGACGCACCTTTGTCACCCAGCACGCCCGTGTTCCGGATAACGATACGCAGCTTATCCGCTTCGATGGATGACTGTACCGCCACAAATCCGCCACCAACGGCCTTCGACACGCCATGTTTAATCGCGTTTTCAACCAGCGTCTGTAGCATCATGGGCGGCACCTGCCAGTAGAGCGTCCGACCATCGAGTTCAATCTCCGACCGTAGCCGATCTTCGTACCGTACTTTTTCGAGAGCCAGGTAATCCTCAACCGTTTTGACTTCTTCGCGCAGTTCAACAGTTTTCCGGCGGTCGGCTAACAGCGAGTTTCTGAGCAGATTGGATAGTTGCGTAATACCCTGCTGTGCTTTGGTTGGATTTTCGTAAACCAGCGCCCGGATGCTATTCAGCGCATTGAAGACAAAGTGTGGATTCAATTGGGAACGTAACACTTTAGCTTCCGTTTCGCGGATGCTGGTTTTCAACAGGATCTTTTCGATTTCTGCGTTGCGGTTCTGTTCCAGGTAATTGTACACCGTATAACTAAGCACCCAAGCCAGCATCGTTTTTCCCCAGCTAAGAATGTAGCCAATGACCGGCCAGGGTTCTTCAACGAATTTATCGGGCACAATTCGCCAGTCGACCGGCATGTTAATCATCGTCATAATGATCGATAGCACAAACACGGAGAAAAGCACCCGTGGAGCCAGTTGCACAAACGGAAGCTGTACCCACCGCCACCGCTTGATCATCAACCGATACAGGTGCGTTAATGTAATCCCCAGGAAGATATTGGCCAGCGCGAGGTAAAACGTATCCGCGTCAAAGCCATACTCCAGCAGGTAAGCCAGATACTCCACCAGAATGAGAAGCGTCCAGCCAAACAGCTGACAAAACCAATATATTTTCTGTTTGGCAATCCCCATTTGCTAAGCGCACATTTTCGTACGATTAGCGAATATACATCATTCCCCGGCAAACGGATGGGATACTACATTAAAGGGGAATAGAAAGGAGGAAGGGAAGAAAGGGAGGAAGGAAAAAAAGAAGAGGGAACAAATAAAGAGACAGGCAACCGCGCTTCTCTTTTCCTTTACTCCCTCTCCTCCTTCCTTTTCTCCTCTCCCCTACGCCATCGCCAGCGAAAGCAGGTGCGAGGTATCGTTGGCAAGCTCAATGGTAAACTCCTGACTATCGTAATCATAACGGAGTTTGTAGAGACAAACATTACTATGTTCGAACTGATCCATGGCCGACAAAGACCGGTTAACCATCCAGGAAAGCAGAATTCGGATGGCTCGTCCATGCATAGCAATCAGAATCAGCTCCTCGTCGGTACGCGACAGAATGTGTTCGATGGCTACTTTCTGTCGTACCATCACTTGATCAGGACTTTCGCCATTATCGGTTGGCAGGGCGGTGTTCCCCGACGACCAGGCTTCCATCAGCCCCTGATAGTAGGCGTTGTCTGCGTTGCCCGGCACTTTACCTTCCATAATACCCCAGCTAATCTCGTTGAGCCCCGGCAACTGCTCGTACGGGATTCCCAGCTCGATGAATGGTTCGACAGTTTGCACCGTGCGTTTTAGAGCAGAGGTATATATTTTCTGGAAAGGAACATGCTGATAGGCCTGAAAGAAAGCCATAGCCTGCGCACGGCCCATATCATTCAGATCAGCGTCGATACCGCTTCCCTGGACAACACCCCGCCGATTGTAATCGGTTTCTCCGTGGCGAATTAGATAAATTGTTTTTTGCATCAACCGTAGAACATTGCCGATTGGCAAATTTTCCCAAATTTGACCGCAAAATTACGCAAAACCTGCTCATAATGAAAGCCGATTTCGATCTAACCAACCTGGCCTTTACGCACGTCGACTCTCTCGTTAAACATCTGGGCATCGAGTTTACCGAAGCAGGCGAAGGCTATCTCATTGCCCGTATGCCAGTCGATGGCCGCACGCACCAGCCATTTGGCATTCTGCACGGTGGCGCTTCCGTTGTACTGGCCGAATCGCTGGGGAGTGTAGCCTCCTGGATGCTGCTTGACGATCCGAAAACACAGCAGGCGGTGGGTTTGGAGATTAACGCCAATCACATCCGTCCGGTACGTAGCGGCTGGGTCTACGGTCGTTGTACCCCTATTCATGTAGGCCGAACGACTCATATCTGGGATGTGCGCATCACTGACGAAGCCGACAAACTCGTGTGCATCAGCCGGCTAACGGTCGCGATCGTTAGTCGCCAGTAAAACTGATTTTGTTTACCCTACCATCATCAAACCGAGTGACGATGGCTTGAGTCCCTGACTTTTCCTTACCTTCGCACTCTTAACAAAGCGATTGCACTACTGCTTTTGCAGTGCATCAAACAAACCGTTTATGCAACAGAAAATCCGGCGCGAAGATGCTCTCGACTACCATGCTAAGGGACGTCCGGGGAAGCTTGAAGTAGTTCCCACGAAAGAATATAGTACACAGCGCGACCTCTCTCTGGCCTATTCGCCAGGCGTAGCGGAGCCTTGTCTGGCCATCGAAGCCAATCCCGATGACGCGTTTAAGTATACGGCCAAGGGCAACCTGGTTGCTGTTATCAGTAACGGGACAGCGGTGCTAGGGCTGGGCGACATTGGTGCTCAGGCCAGTAAACCCGTTATGGAAGGGAAAGGTCTGCTGTTCAAAATTTACGCCGACATCGACGTATTTGACATTGAGCTGAATACCAAAGACGTCGACGAATTTACCCGTACCGTCAAGGTTTTGGAGCCAACGTTCGGGGGCGTCAATCTGGAAGATATTAAAGCACCGGAATGCTTTGCCATTGAGGAGAAGCTAAAAAAGGAGCTGAACATTCCGATCATGCACGATGACCAGCACGGTACCGCTATCGTAAGTGGTGCAGCCCTGCTGAACGCGCTGGAGATTGTCGACAAAAAGATCGAGGAAACGAAGATTGTCTTTATGGGAGCCGGTGCGGCTGCTATTTCCTGCGCGCGGCAATATGTAGCCCTGGGAGCGAAGCTGGAGAACATTGTGATGTTCGACGTCAATGGACCCCTGCGCGCTGACCGCACTGACCTGACCGACATCACCCGTCCCTTTGCCACGACTCGCGACATTCAATCCATCGCTGACGCGTTTGAAGGAGCCGACGTATTTGTGGGCTTATCGAAGGGCAATATCATTAGTCAGGATCTGATCCGGTCGATGGCCAAAGACGCGGTTGTCTTCGCCATGGCGAACCCGAACCCTGAAATTAGTTACGACGATGCGATGGCCGCCCGGCCTGACATCATTATGGCAACGGGTCGCTCGGACTATCCCAATCAGGTGAACAACGTACTCGGTTTTCCCTATATTTTCCGGGGGGCGCTGGACGTTCGGGCAACGGAGATCAATGAGGAAATGAAGCTGGCCGCTACGTATGCCCTGGCGGAACTGGCAAAAAAATCGGTTCCCGACATCGTCAACCGGGCCTATGGCGACGCCAACCTGATGTTCGGTCGTAACTACATTTTGCCCAAACCTGTCGATCCGCGGCTGCTGACGTGCGTTGCTCCAGCCGTTGCCAGAGCCGCCATGCAATCAGGCGTAGCCCGGCAACCCATTGAAGACTGGGATGCTTATGAACAGCAGCTCGCCCGGCGAATCGGCCAGGACAACCAGATTTCGCGGGGTATCCTGAACCTGGCGAAAGCGAATCCAAAACGGGTTGTTTTTGCCGATGCCGAAAACATTAAAGTACTGAAAGCTGCGCAACAGGTTCGCGATGAAGGCATTGCACACCCCATTCTGCTGGGTAACGTTGAAACGATTCAGAAGCTGATTCTGGACAACAGCCTTGACCTGGGCAATATTTCGATTATTGATCCGCGCGCTCCCGAGCAAAGCGAACTCATCAAGCGATTCGGTGATGTGTACTTTGCCAAGCGGCAACGTAAAGGCGTCAGCGCCACCGAAGCGGAGAAAATGATGTACTACCGCAACTACTTCGGCGCGATGATGGTCGAAACGGGCGAGGCCGACGCGCTGATCTCGGGTCTGACCCGCAGCTATCCGGATACGATCCGTCCAGCGCTGCAGATCATCGGCAAAGAACCGGGCGTAAAGAAAGTCGCTGGGATGTACATTCTGCTGACCAAACGCGGTCCGCTGTTCTTTTCCGACACCACTGTTAACTTCAATCCAACGGCGGAAGAGATTGTAGAAATCACCGAGATGACCGCTCGGGCCGTAGAACGTTTCAATATCAAGCCCCGCATCGCACTGGTGACGTATTCCAACTTTGGCAGCGCCAAAGGCGAAGATGCGGAGAAGATGAACAAAGCGGTCGAGATCCTGCAACGGAAACACCCGGACATGATCGTCGACGGGGAAATTCAGGCTCACTTGGCGTTCGACCGGGAGTTGCTGAAGCAGAATCATCCGTTCAGCAAACTAGCCGACGAAGGTGCGAATACGTTGATCTTCCCGAACCTCTCGGCGTCGAATATTGCCTATAACCTTATGTCCGAAACGGCGGGATTCGATACCATTGGCCCCATCCTGCTCGGTATCAACAAACCGGTATACGTGCTCCAGCTTGGTTCGTCCGAGCGCGAAATCGTCAACATGGTTGCCATCGCCGTCGTGGAAGCGCAGGGGAAATAGAAAAATTAGGGAGGAGAGGAGGAAAGGGAGGATGTGGGAAGGGAATAGACGTAACAATATCTATTTTTTTCACTCTTCCTCCCTTTCCTCCTCTCCTCCCTTTCCTCCTTTTCAAACTATGTCACGCATTTTAACTGGTATTCAGAGTAGCGGGCGACCGCACCTTGGGAACATCCTGGGGGCTATCAAACCCGCGATCGATCTCTCGAAACAGCCCGGCAATGAGTCGTTTCTGTTCATCGCCGATCTTCATTCATTAACCACCATCAAAGACGGTGATCAGCGTCGGGAGTTTATCCGCGCCGTAGCCGCTACCTGGCTCGCTTTTGGTCTCGATACTGAAAGGAATACGTTCTGGCGGCAGTCACGCGTTGCGGAGCACACAGAACTGTGCTGGTACCTGAACTGCTTTACGCCGTTTCCAATGCTCAATAACGCAACGTCGTTCAAGGAGAAGTCGGACAAGTACAGTGCCGTCAATGCAGGCCTGTTCGTGTACCCCGTATTGCAGGCGGCTGATATTCTGCTGTACGATGCCGAAATTATTCCGGTTGGCAAGGACCAGCGGCAGCACATCGAAATGACCCGCGATATTGCCAGCGCGTTTAATCACCAGTACAACGACGAAGTGTTTGTTCTACCCGAAGCCCGGATAGACGATCGGCTGATGACCATTCCAGGCATCGACGGCCAGAAGATGAGTAAGTCGTATAATAACTACATCGACCTATTTCTGCCCGAGAATGAACTGTGGAAAGTAGTTAAGAAGATCAAGTCCGACTCGACCCCGCTCGAAGAACCAAAGAATCCGGATACCGATATTACGTTCCAGCTGTATTCACTACTGGCATCAGACGAGCAGGTGGCTGAGATGCGTCGGTTGTATGAAAGTGGTAATTACGGTTACGGTATGGCCAAAAAAGCCCTCTACGAATTGATTATTGATCGCTTCGCTACCGAGCGCGAACGTTTCAATTACTACATGCACGAAAATCCCGATGCGCTGGAAGCCGAACTGCAAGCTGGCGAAGAAAAAGCCCGTGCTATAGCGAAAAAGACCATCCAGCGGGTTCGCGAGAAGCTGGGTTACAATTAGCCCTATTCGTCAATAGCTGTACTAGCCAGTCGGGTGCTGTTTTTATAAGAGGTATCACCCGACCGGTTATTTTTAAACCATATCCTGGTCAAACTGACCGTTGTTTCTATTCCTATGCTCAATCTTGGCTTTGCGTCGGCGATCCTGGCAGACTATGATTTAAACGGCGTATTAAAATTTGCTTCCGAAAACCGCTTCAAATGCGTTGAAGTGATGTGCTGGCCCGCTGATAGTAGCGACGCACGCCGTTACGCCGGAGTTACCCACATTGATGTGGACAACCTGGATGTAGCGCAGGCAAACTCCCTGGTTCAGCAACACGGCGTGTCGATTTCCGGTCTGGGCTACTATCCTAATCCACTCGATCCAGATCCAGCAAGGGCTGAATTTTTTCGGGAACATATCAAGAAAATCATTCGGGCAGCCGCCAAACTGAATGTGCCCGTCGTGAATACGTTCATTGGCCGGAACCCGTCGCTGAGTATCACGGATAATCTCAAGCTCTACGCTGAACACTGGCCCGCGATTGTAAAGGTTGCCGAAGAAAATAACGTAAAGCTCGGCATCGAAAACTGCCCGATGTGGTTTACGGACGACGAATGGCCGGGCGGCAAAAATCTGGCTACGACACCGGCCATCTGGGACCGCATGTTCGAAATTATCCCCTCGCCTATTCTGGGACTGAATTACGATCCCAGCCACATGATCTGGCAGATGATGGACGAGGTAAAACCCATCTACGACTACCGCGACCGGCTGCACCACATTCATCTGAAGGACGTAAAGCTCTACCGCGATAAGCTGAACCGCGTGGGTATCATGGCGAACCCGCTGGAATACCACTCGCCCAAGCTTCCCGGTCTCGGCGACGTGCGCTGGCGCGACTTCTTTGCCGCCCTCACTGACGTTCGCTACCGTGGCCCGGTTTGTATTGAAGTGGAAGACAAAGCCTACGAAGGTAGCCCTGAAGATGTCCAAACGGCGATCCTGACGGCTCGTAATTATTTGGGGCAATTTCTGGTTTTGTAGATACTTATCGATCAAGGCTTTCAGTGATCCTGCCAAATAAACCCAGTAAAGAGCTAGAAGTCAACGTCTATAATCGTTAGTTATTAACAAAAACAGATTATAGACGTTGACTTCTAGCTCTTTACTCAAACCCAAAGTACCCCGCAATCCTACGATATGCCGGCACGTCAACGTTGTGCTTCTGAGCAAGCCGGACAATATCGAAAATGAGCTGTTCGCGTTCATCAGGACTCCCTCGCTTTAGGTCTTTTTGGAGAGAAGTGGTGAAGTCGGGAGACAGACTGTTCAGAATAGCGAAATTATCGGCGACTATATCAGCTTTTATATTCAGGTTTGCCCCTTTTGCCAGCGCATCCAATTCTAAGAGCAAGGCCTTGAACAGTTCCCGGTATTTACCCGGCTGCTGCAAGTCAGCGGCTTGTTTGCCATCGTAAGCGGCCGCGCAGGTAAAAGCCGACGTAAAGGTCAGCTTTTTAAAGATCTCGCTTGTGATCGTTGAGCTGTATTGGATTGCGATACCACTCTCCCGAACGTCGGCCTCCATCTGTTCGCGTATTGACTGACAACTGTCGTCAGGATGATTCAGTCCGTATACAATCCGGAATATTTTGTTGTTCTGACTTACCTCGCCCGGTCCCGAAAGAAAGCCCGTTACGTACACGCAGCCATCATACACCTGTCGGTCTGGCAACGCAGCTCGTAGGAAGTTGCCCGCTTCGAGTGAGTTTAGAATGGGAACAATCAGCGTATCGTTACGGCTGGCGTTACGCAACATCGGGATGATATCGGGCAAGTTATATGCCTTTACGCAAACAAAAATCACGTCGAAGGTCTCCTTGCCGATTTCCGCTTCAGCCTTGGCTTTTATCGTATCGACCGTAAATGGTAGCTCACCGTATGTCTTGATGGTTATCCCTTTCTGTTGAATAGCCCGCAAATGGTTTCCTCGCGCAATCAATGTTACGTCCTTACCTGATCTGGCCAGATAACCACCGATAAGCCCTCCTGTCCCCCCTGCGCCGACAATTACGTATTCCATGCCTATTACTTGTGATAAACTTGATCGGCGAAAACTACTACTTATAAAACCAACGACGGTTACCTGCCTCCAGTTTTGACCAGAACATCCTCTTTTAAAAATCTTTCCGTTGCCAATGACTCGACGATTACTGAACAAATCACCGACTTTACCTGGACGCCTAAAAGCATTGTCCTACTGATATCTGCCTCGTTTTCCTCTACCCCTTTCCCGCTTATCTTTGCGCTCCATGCGCGAAACACTCAATCAACTCGATACGGACTTATTTCTGTGGCTGAATGGCATTAATGCTCCCTGGCTCGATACAATCATGATCTGGGTTACGGAACGTAACCACTGGTTTCCGTTCTACGCCGTGCTGGTTTTCTGGCTTATCTATCGCTTCCGGAAATTATCCGTCGGGTTAATTCTGACGATTGTTGCCGCTGTGGCTCTAGGCGATCAGTTATCCTCATCGTTATTCAAACCCTGGATTCACCGGCTGCGCCCCTGCCACACACCAGGCGTTGAGGAAAAAATCCATCACATCCTCGGCTGCGGAGGGCAGTTTGGTTTTGTCTCGTCGCACGCGGCTACTACGTTCGCCTTAGCCACTATCCTCTGGCTCCTATTAGGCGACCGGTACACCTGGCTTCGCTGGACTTTTCTGTGGGCTGCCTTGGTCACCTACAGCCGTATTTACGTGGGTGTGCATTACCCGCTCGACATACTGGCAGGCACCGGAGTCGGCGTTTTTTCAGCCTGGGTTTGTATGCGGCTCTATCATCGAATACCCCCTCGTTTTCGGATTGCATCGCCGGAGGCAATTTAATCTCGAAAGAATCTTTGGAGCAGTTTCGGCAACCCTACGCTTTTTTCCGTACCTTTGCGGGAAATTTGCCTGGCATCAATGGCGTCATTCAATCCAGTAAAAATTTTCTCAGGTAGCCAGTCTAACTACCTGGCCGAAAAGATTGCTCACCACTACGGAAAGGAGTTGGGCGGTTATACCTGTCGCCGATTTAGCGACGGCGAGATGTCGCCCAGTTTCGAGGAATCAATTCGGGGCTGCGACGTATTTCTGATTCAGTCGACACCCCCTCCGGGCGACAACCTGATGGAGTTGCTGTTGATGGTGGACGCTGCCCGTCGGGCATCAGCCCACTACGTAACGGTCGTTATTCCTTACTTTGGATACGCCCGGCAGGACCGGAAAGACAAACCACGGGTGGCAATTGCCGCTAAGCTGGTAGCCAATATGCTGGCTGCTGCGGGCGTTGACCGGTTGATGACGATCGATTTACACGCGGGACAGATTCAGGGCTTCTTCGACTTTCCCGTCGATCATCTGGAGGGTACCTCTGTCTTCGTTCCGTACATTCGTAGTCTGGAACTGGACAATCTCGTTATCGCATCGCCGGACGTAGGTGGCGCTAACCGGGCGCGCACGTTTGCCAAGCATTTTAACGCCGACATCGTCCTTTGCGATAAGCACCGCAAACGGGCTAATGAAATTGCCTCCATGCAGGTTATTGGGGACGTTGAAGGGGCCAATGTCGTACTGGTCGACGACCTGATCGACACCGGTGGTACGATGGCGAAAGCAGCCCAGATTATTCTGGACAAAGGAGCCAAATCGGTGAGGGCGGTGTGTACGCACCCCATCATGTCGGGGAAAGCCCACGAAACCATTGCCAACTCCGTCCTGGAAGAACTGGTTGTATCGGACTCGCTACCAATCAGGGAAACGAATCCAAAAATTAGAGTCTTATCTGTATCTGAACTGTTTGCTAAGGCCATTGGCCGGATTCGCGATCACGAATCCATTAGCTCACTGTTCATACGGTCATAACGATATACCGGGCGCCCACGCCCGGTTCTCCTAAAACAAAGGCCGGTAGTGGGCTACCGGGCAACCAAGTAAAATGGAAAAAATCGAGATTGTAGGGTATCAACGAGCGAATCTCGGCCGTACGGAGTCACAAGCTATTCGGGCCGAGGGTAATGTTCCATGCGTATTGTACGGTGGTGACGAACAAATCCACTTCTACGCACCGGCTATCCTGTTCCGGGAACTGGTTTACACGCCAAACGTGTACGAAGTTCTGCTGAACATCGAAGGCACTGAGTATCGGGCGATTCTTCAGGAAACCCAGTTCCACCCAGTAAGCGACGTGCTGCTGCACGCTGACTTCCTGCTGGTAACTGATGGCAAAATGGTTAAGGTAGCTGTTCCCGTTCGTCTGGTCGGTACGGCTCCTGGCGTACAAAAAGGGGGTAAACTGGTTACCCGCGTTCGGAAACTGCGCGTGAAAGGTACGGTTGAGAACATCCCTAATTACATTGATGTAGACGTATCTGGCCTGGACCTGGGTAAGTCGGTTCGTGTTGGTCAGATTCCAGTATCAAACATCGAACTATTAGAAGCCGCTTCTAACCCAGTGGCTAGCATCGAAATCCCACGTGCACTGCGTGGTACGGTCAAAGGTTAATAATAACCGCTGATCAACTTTTTTTACGACAGAATCCCTTTCGTCTCATGAGACGAAAGGGATTCTTCTTTTATAAGATTGTATTTAATTATCTTTTAATTGATGTCGCTACATGATTTCTAACTTTTTTTCGCATTTTTGCAACAGAACAAGATTTGGTAACGTATAGCTAGTAATTGAGTAGTTTTACCAGCCCTTGTCGATAAGAATTAGAGTCAAATAAATATATTAGACGGCAGGCACTTTCTGTTAGGTGTTAGGCGTTAATTAGATATAGAGCCAGAAATGGCGAAAAAGGGACAGTAAATAAGAAAGCAACAGCTGCTTATTGCGCTCTAAAAGAAATTGCTTAGTTTAGCATAACAATCCTTTACAAAGGGAAGGTTGAACATCAAGATTCGGCGGCCGCCCGGTCGCCAGTCTTGAAATGGTGTGGATAGAAGCGGAAAGCCGCCCCGAATTTCGGAGCGGCTTTTTTGTGTTCTTTCAAAAATTCTTCTCTTTTCAGCGTTTCTAATCGTTGTCTATGATTCCTCCATCTCTCTTTGCCGGGGAAACAGTCTACCAACAGGGTCAGCTATGTCTTACCTTGGATAGAACTATGCAGCCCGCGGCTCTAGCATTGCTACAGCGAACCACTTACGGCACCAATGGTATTCGCTACACTCAGACTGGGCAAGATCAAAAGCTCTCCCATCTATACAATCCTCTGTTTTTTCACCTTTACCAACAGAATGAGTTAGTGGGCATTTATTGTCTGGATGGCCGTGAAGTCGCCCTGACAGGCACTCAACACCTGTCAGCTTACTATGGCCGCTATCTGGCAATCGATGAACAGCACAAGGGTAAAGGATATGGGCATTTACTCAAGTCTCAGGCAATAGCCTACATCGAGCAAAAAACGCACAACGCTCATCTGTATTATTCTTATGTCGAAGAGAAAAACAGTCGCTCGATACGTATCTCGCAGGCGGAAGGTTTTGTCTCAATCGCTATGTTGAGTACCTATATCTTTCGTCGGTATAGTCCCCACATCGATTCGCGGTTTCGTCCAGCCCGCGCCGATGAGCTGCCAACGATTACCAAACTACTTGAACAGGCGTATGCACCCTACGCACTTTGTAGTCTGGGACGAGTTGGCTACCGGGGGAATTATTTTGTCTTACAGGAAGGGAATGAACTAGTAGCTGGTATTCAGGCCAATCCAGTACGTTGGCAGTTTGCTCAAATGCCAGGTCTTAGCGGTTGGCTAACAATGAATCTCCTACCACGAACATCCATTACCCGACGTTTTTTCGACCCAGCGAACTATACTTTCGTCGTTCTGGAGGGACTTTATCTCAGACCAGGCCGGGAGGAACAGCTACCTCTTTTACTGGAGAGCGTGCTGGCTCATTTCCGTCTACATTCGGCCTTGTGGCAGTTGGACGAAAAAGATCCCATCCGCGCGCTGCTATCCAATCAATCGATGGGTCTATTGAGCGGTTACCAAAAAGGTGTGCGCACTCATGTGTTGGTCAAACCAGTGAATATTTCACTGGATCAGCTAGCAATTGGCGCTCCCGTTTACGTTTCTAGCTTTGATTTTGCTTAATGAAAGAAACCCCCTATATCCATCCCAAGCCTTTGGCTTAAAGCCTGATGGCTTAGCAAAATCAGCTTCCTGATTACGTATCCATTACGAATAATTAGCCATAATCGTTACGTAGCGACAAGTGCGCAAACACACTCGACAAGTTTACTTTTTCTTCCGAGTTTGAAGCTGCCGCAGAACAGCCTGCAATTGCTTTGGCTTGTTCATATATGGCGATAAATCAAACAAGGAAACCCGACGAAACTCAACCGGGTGGCTTTCGCTTTGCAACGAGATGTAACCAGCACTGAGTATTTGTCCATCCTTCTTCACTGCCGGATCATAATGGATGACGTTTCCGCCACCAATCTGCGGTTTGGCGTAAGTCAGTACCGTATCTCCCTCGACAATATGATGGATCAACGAGTCGCCCAACACCAGCGCTTCAGCCCGAACCCATTGGCTGGCGGGATAGGTCTTTGACTTGGAATCGATGCAATGTGGTGTAAAGAGTTTGCCGTCGAGGACAACGTTGGTGCCGGGGGTACACAAGTTAGCCGTGTACCGTTCGTGCTGGCCATCTCCGCCTAGTAGCTGCATTTCCATCGAAATCGGGAAATCCTGTTGAACGCCCATCGTTTCGGGCGCCTGTCCGTGTAACATGGCTCCGCTATTACGAATCGCCCAGCCGGGCCCGCCTTTTACCTGCTCTCCCGTAAACCGATATTCCACGACCAGCAGGTAGGCAGAGAAAGGTTTCTTGTAAAAGATATGGCCGTACTGTTCGTCAAAGGCCGTGTACTGATCGTAGCGCACAACCATTTTTCCATCCTCAATCCGGAACGTATTCCCATAATTATCGCCCACTGGATGACCAGTTATCTTGACTTTCCAGTCGTTTAGATCTTTCCCATTGAATAATTCAATCCATTTTCCAGACTTGGTTCCAGATTGGGCTATCGCCAGCGTCGTATGAATAATAAGTACAGAGAGCAGACCAAGTCGCATGACAGCAAGGGTTAGGTTACGGAGTGCAAAGAAAGCACATGCGACCGTATGTGGGCCGACCTATCGAGACTTGTTCGGCCCTATTGTTAAAAATTGTACTGAGGATCGAAGCTTTCATCATCCATTGCCTCATGTATATCTGTTCATTCTACCCATAACCGGCCCAGCGACTTCACCTACAAGTACGAAAATCAAGCATCTTTACCGTCAGAAACTAATCTGATGCTTTGACGTTTTTAATTGCGTCTATTGTTCTGTATGTTGCTGATATGAAAATACTGGTAGTAGAAGATGAGCCCAAACTGGCTTCGTTTATAAAGAAAGGACTGGAAGAACAATCCTGCGAGGTTGATGTCGCTTACGACGGCCAGGTAGGTCGGAATATGGCGCTTAATAACCCGTATGACGTCATCATTTTAGATGTCAATCTTCCCAAAATGAATGGCTTCGACGTAGTGCAGGCTGTCCGGCAGGAAAATATCCGAACCCCTGTTCTAATGCTGACGGCGATGGGCTCGGTGGATGATAAACTGACTGGTTTTGAAGCCGGGGCCGACGATTATCTGGTCAAACCCTTTGAGTTTCGCGAGCTGATGGCCCGGTTGCGCGCGCTCAACAAACGTAGCAGTGACGGGGGGCTCCAATCGAACGTAATTCGGGTTGCCGATCTGGAACTGGACTTAAACGAAAAAATAGCGCGTCGGGGCGATAAACGTATCGAATTGACAGCTAAGGAATTCGGCCTCCTGGAATACTTCATGCGTAACCGGGGCCGGGTTGTTTCCCGCATTGATATTGCCGAAAAAGTGTGGGATATTCATTTTGATACAGGCACTAACGTAATTGATGTTTACGTAAACTTCCTGCGCAAAAAAATCGACAAAGACTTTCCGACTAAGCTCATCCACACGGTGATTGGTATGGGCTACATGCTTAAGGAGGAATAAGAGCTTCTGCGTAACTCGGGACTTTTCGTTTCCTCAGCCTTTATTCTATGAATATCCGCACCCGCCTGACGTTGCTGTTCGTACTGCTGGTAGCATCCATCATGCTCCTGTTTACCGTCTCGGTTTATTATCTGTACGATCAGCTTCGCCAGCAGGAATTCGAGCAGCGGTTAGAGGGGCAGGCGTTAACAACAGTCCGACTGCGGGAGGACGTTGGTCAGGTTCCCAAGGGCGATCTACCCCAGATTAGTGAAGCGCAGGTCACCGTTTATAGCCCTCAGGGCGAAGTTTTATACAATCTGGATAGCCTGGGTTCCCACTTTCCGATTTCGTTTACTTTCCTTCAAAAGATCACCCCTGGCCGTCACCACTACGTTCGTCTCGGCAACCAGGAGGCAGTTGGCGTTAGTTATCTGAATCCCAGAAATCAGCAGCTTTACATTGTCGCTTCTGGTTTTGACAAGTATGGTCTGGGCCAGTTAGAGCGGCTACGGACTATTCTGTTTTACAGTTGGTTTTTAAGTCTGGCTATTGTTGGAGTAGCAGGCTACTTATTTGCAACCGACGCCCTACGACCAGTCGCCGAGCTTATTCGGCAAGCCAACGCGATCTCAGCGACCAACATTCATATGCGTTTGTACGTAGGCCGCCAGCGTGATGAACTGGCTGATCTAGCCCGCACATTCAACGACTTATTAAGTCGGCTGGAGGTAGCCTTCGTATCGCAGAAGAGCTTTGTTTCGCATGCCTCCCACGAATTGCGTACTCCACTCACGGTCATGATGGGACACATTGAAGTGACTCGTTTGCAAGCCCGTTCGAGCAAAGATTACGAACAGGCGTTGGACGGCGTACTGGATGAGGTAAAGAGTATGATCCGACTGGTAAACGGCCTACTGGAGCTGGCCCGAGCTAGTTCAGACAGCACAATGTTGAATCACCAGCCCGTTCGGATTGACGAATTACTCTGGCAGGCTCAGAGCCAGATCGTTCAAAAAAAGCCGGAGTATCAAATCAACATTGACTTTGACGACATGCCTGAACACGAGGAAGAAATGGTGGTGATTGGCGAAGAGCCACTCTTACAAACCGCCTTCCAGAACTTGATCGAGAACGGCTGTAAGTATTCACCCGACAATACAGTTGTCGTACTTTTGTCGTTCCAGAAAGGACAGATTCAGGTCACAGTCCGCGATCGGGGATACGGTATTCCGGAAAGTGATTTACCCCATATTTTCGAGCCGTTTTACCGATCGAACTCAACAATGACTGTCAGTGGGCACGGTATCGGACTAGCGCTGACCCGACGTATTATCGAACTCCACCAGGGTAGGATCAGCGTTCAATCAGTCGTTGGAACGGGAACCACGTTTAAGGTCACGCTTCCTACCCCGTTCGTAGCTCCCGAGCCCAAACAACAACCATTAGCAGCTGGCCGGATTGCCGATGCAGCGAACAGCTGAAAAGAAAATGGGTAGCATAAAGACATTTATGTCTATTGAACACTGTATGGCCACTATTAAAGCAAGTTAGCTAAACTGGTCAAAGCTCTCGTAAACTAGAATGGCCAGACTGCTTAGTCTGGCCATTCTAGTTTACGTTAATAAGTTCTATAGTTTCGCTTCTTTCTGCAGGAATCGGTACGTTTCCAGGTCTTTGGCCATCGAGTCAATATTGATTTCCATATCGTGAACGCTACCCGTTTCCAGGTCATATACCCAGCCGTGCACGCTTAACGTACCCTCCGTAAAGACTCCTCGCTGCACAAACGACATTTTGAGGACGTTGAGACACTGCTCACGAACGTTTAACTCAACCAGCCGCCGGTGCCGCTGCTCCGGGTCTTCGATAGCCATCAGTTCGTCTTTGTGCAGCCGAACCGTATCCTGAATATTCCGGATCCAGATGTTGGTTTCCCCGAAATTCCTGTGTGATACGGATGCCTGCACCCCTCCGCAACCGTAGTGACCGCAAACAACAATGCGTTTAACTTTCAGGTGTTCGACAGCGTACTGAATAACGGACAACGAACTGATATCGTTGTTAGGCACCATGTTCGCTACGTTACGATACACGAACAATTGGCCGGGCCGGGTTCCCATGAAGTTCTCGGGCTGTACCCGGCTATCGGAGCAGCCGATGTACAGGATTTCGGGCGTTTGGCCTTCTGCCATTCGTTTGAAATATTCTCCGTCAGCAGCTATCTCTTTCGACATCCACTGCTTATTGTTCTCGAATACCTGCTTGTAAAAATCCATGTCTTCAGTTGAAAATTGAGAAAACAGATAAAAGTCGGGTTGTCTATAAGCCAGTCACCAGACTCTTAATAACCGCAATTTAGTCGCTAATGTTGGTTGAATACGTATCGCTCAACACAATCTTACCTGGCTTGATGGCGGCTGCCACTTTCCTGATTCCCCTGCGGACTATGCCTGCTTACTACTTTTTCAGCCAGCGTAACGCGCGTCCGCTCAGCTCCACTTCGGCCTTGTGCGAGGGATCAACCGCGAGTGTTCTTACTTGTGTGTTACTTAATTGTAAGGCGCTCGAATCACGTACTGTCGCCTGCAACGAAGCATATTGATCGGTCCCCAGAATGGTTTTGCTGCATTGGCTAATATCCAGGGCACAGTTGCCCGTAACAGTTAGTCCACTGGTTCGAAGGCGCCCGTTTATCAGCGATACGTTCAGCGAGTCAAGCGTAAATTTTCGGATGGTCAGCCGACCGTTTTTCATCCGAACACTTTCCAGATCAGGAGTACGTATGACTAGCTCAATAGTTTCTTCTTTGTCCGTTTCCCTATTTTTTGCATACATGTATTTCTGCTTGACGACCAGATACGATACAAACATGGTATCGCCCTGCTGCTTCAGCTGATAGTTAGATCTCCCAGGACTAATGTATGCCTCTGACTGCGGGCCATGTTCAACAATAACTTCATCAACAGGCCCATCGATAACCCAGTGGCGGGCGGCAGGTAACATTCTTTTGTCAAACCCTTGTAGCGGGTTCGACCAGTCCAGCTTGTCGTACTCCTGCTTAAGCAATACGTTGGTAGCAGTCATGCCCATTAACGTAATAAGAACGATGATCGCCAGAAGTATATGGCTTGTTTTCATAGTCGTGTTTTAGGAATGATTATAGTTATCGGCTACATACTGCTCGTAACGCGTCTCGATTTCTGACAGATCGATACCAAGCAGATAGAGGTTTTTAAAGAAGATAGGCAGATCATTTTCCAGAAACTGCTCCCGCCGGTAGTCCCGAATCCGGTCGTTGGCGTCGTTGGTGGGAAAGTAACCAATACCCCGTTTGTTAGCGATGACGGCTTTCTGGCTTAGAAATTCGTAGGTACGCATAACTGTGTTGGGGTTTACTTCCAGTTCAGCCGCCAGCTCCCGAACGGACGAAATTTTCTCGCCCGCTGGCCAGCGATTCAATAGGATCTGCTCACTGACGTACTCGGCTATTTGCAGGTAAATTGCTTGTTTGTCCCGAAAATCCATGCTTACACCTCCTGCTCTTTCAGGCGATAGTACGCCGTTAGGTAAAGTAAACCAACGACTGTTACGCCAACCAAGTATTGTAGCTGTCTGCCGATTGGCTGGGGTAACTCCAGCGTACGGTATACCTCTTTATTCTTCAACACGACAGCCGACAAGGGAAGGCCATAGTTCACTTCGACAGGCCCTTTGTTCATCAGCGTACCTAGTACGGTTTCGTTTCCTAACGTTCCTAGGCTAACCAGCGCCACAATAGTCAATGCGACCAGCGGCAACGTAAAACGCCGGAACAGGAGTGACAGTGCCAAGGAAACCGGATGGATTAGAGCGACCATAACCCAGGTCGTTGGCGAGGTTCGATCAAAACCTTGAAACTTATATATGGGCTCGACTTTGGCTACTACCCCACCATCAAGTGTGTAATTCTGTATGTCAGCTAGTTGCGAATCAGTCCAGTGCCGATGATTGACAAATGCCAGACCAACAGCGTCGATTAGAACGAACAAAAGGCTATAGACCAGAAAGAACCCCAGTCCGGATACAAGCAGAATCAGCAGGTATTTTTCGAGTCGGGAAGCCGGACGTAACAAGTAAGAAATTGACCTCTCTCTGCTCCTTAGTGAAGTAACCTGTTGTACCGTGAATGTTCCCCAAGCAAACGTTCCAATCAGCGTAAGCGTAGCCAGCCGACTTTGAACGATAAAATTGGGCAGATTATCGTACACAAACAGGGCGCAAATAATCAAGACAACCAGCAGTAAACCCACATTCAGCAACAGCGCTGCCCGGTTCTCGATAAAGTACGTACGGGTCAGCCGCCGGAATCGGGTCATTGAAAAGTAGGAATTCATAGGGTAGTGTAACTGGATGAGGTAGAGAATAAAGCTTGTATCCGATCAGGATGCGCCTGAACGGCATTGAACAACCGCTCCAGGTCGAGTCGATTGTTTTCGTTTGCCAACCGACTGGTCTCCGTCCGCTCGGCCACGATCGCGTAGCCTCCTACAACCCGCTCAGCGTACAAGACCGGTTGATACAGCGGCAGCTCGTCTACCAGGCCGAACCAAAGCCGATTGGTGATTTCCTCAATGCTGGCGTTTAGCGCTGCATTCATATTATCATTTGGCGCTTCGGCCAGAATGATAATCGGGTCAATCAGGGCCTCTAGATCTCGAACCTGATGAGTGGAAATAACCACTGTCCGCTGGTCGTCCACAGCACCGGCGACCAGACGCCGAAATTGGCTTTTCGACGGAATATCCAGTCCGTTCGTTGGCTCATCCATCAACAGAAGCGCTGTGTTCGTAGCTAGGCCGAAGCCAATCAGTACTTTCTTTTTCTGACCGTACGACAGCGCTGGTAACTTCTGATCGTCGGTTAATCCAAACTCGTCCAGGTAGCGTTTCATCTGTTGATGATCGAAACGGGGGTAAAACGGCGCGTTGGTTGCCACAAACTGACGAATCCGGACGGGCGGCAGGTAAAACTCTTCCGGCACTAGAAACAGATCCTCCAGAAAATCCGGACGACGCTCGCCGGGGACGTACTGCTTTACCCGAATGCTCCCCTCTTTAGGGTATAGAAGCCCTGCCATTAATCGTAGCAGCGTCGACTTACCAGCTCCATTTGGTCCTAACAGGCCATAAATCGAACCGGGATTTAGCGTAATAGTCAACCCTCTATACAATGGCTCATTGCGCTGGTATGTAAACGAAACGTTCGATAGTTCTACCATGTCTGTAGCTTCTAGTGTACTATATATCTAATACACTACAACAATCGATTTTAATTCGATGAAAGTCAAGCCCTATCTACATTTTTATTTTTCAGCTACGACATAGCCACTTGTCTACCAATTCCTCAAACTGTCTACTGGATTCCCGGTATGTTGCTGTATTTTGCCGTCGATACAATTACGATCTCAACCTTATCGATCCCATATCCACTTTATGATGAATTCCTTCTTGAGAAGATTATCACAGTTGCAGAGTGTCCTGTATTTGTGGTTCCTGGCCTCTGCTTCCTTTGGACAGACAGTCCCAACGCAACGTTCAGGTATTCTTGACGTAGGCGTCCGGTTTCAGAAAACCGTTAATCTGTACACCGAAAATGGCGTTACGTTTCAATACACCCACGCCAAACTCGCTAACCAGCGGCTGTATGTCGGGGGTAGTTACGTAACCTCCCGGCTGGGCACGGCCCTGGGGTCAAATGCTATTCAGCAGGACAATTTCCTGGCAACAGTTGGGTATTACTTCCGGCCTCAGTGGCTGGTTCGGCCCATTGTGCGGGCTAACGTTGGCTATTTCTCTGCTCAGTACGGCAGTCCTATCTTCAACGATTTACCCCGCACCTCGCTGCTGGCTTCGCCGGAACTAGGCCTCTGCTACTGCCCTAATTTTCCACTTAAAATAAGCGGATCGATTGGCTATAACTTACTCACAGGCACTGGTGTGGCTGGTCCGGGAACCCTCTATCCCGTTTTTGTGCAGACTAGTATTACCTGGAACGTATTACGTAAATAAATCCCGCCATGAAAACCTTACTCGTCTTACTATCGCTACTCGTTGTTAGTCTGGCCTGCTCACCGGACCCAGCGATCACGAACGACATGCTGGACAGCGGTACGTTTTTCGACCCGTCGCTGTACAACTCCGAGCGTTATCTCGTGTCCAAAGCAATCCCCAGACCTACCGCTGAACAAGCTCGAAAACCAGTCATTATCGCCTGCCATGGCTACTCAGCGTCGACCTTCGAGTGGGATGAGTTTCGGTCGTGGGCTAACGGACGTACTGATTTTTATTTATCACAGGTGCTGTTGGGTGGTCACGGGCGAAGTTACGAGGACTTCAAAAAATCGACCTGGCGGGACTGGCAGTCAGCTATTATAACTGAGTACGAGCAACTGGTAAAAGCGGGCTACCAGAACATCAGCTTATTGGGCTCTTCGACGAGCGGAGCCCTGTTGACGGAATTGGTCGCTTCGGGGTATTTCAATGGTCGACTGGCCCCACGTACTATTTTATTGGTTGATCCGATCATTATTCCGTCCGACAAGTCGCTTTCGTTAATTGGCGTCTTCGGACCTATGCTGGGCTATATTGATACGAAGCAGCCAGCTGCTGAAGACAAATACTACTACCACTTTCGCCCGCAGGAAACATTGCAACAACTACTAACGGTGCTGAACATAGCACGGAAGGAGTTGGAGAAGGGGGTTACGCTACCGACCAATTGTAATATGAAAATCTACAAATCGAAGAAGGATTCGGCCGCCGACCCGGTCAGCGCCGTACTCATTTATCGCGGTGTGAAAACGGCAACTGGCCAGCCGATCGATGTTGACATGATTGATTCAGACTTACATGTCTACACTCGTTTGAAATTACGGGACCAAGTTTCGTCGAAAGACCAGCAAAACCAGACGGCTACGTTTGCGGATATTGTAGCTCGGGTACTACGATAAGCAGGTGGCTATGATAAAGAACATCCTTTTCCCCTTCAGATAAGCCTTGTGCACGTGGCTGAGTACAGCCAACCCGTGTGGAGGTAAGCGGAAACTAATAAGAAAGCCTGCCAAACCGTTTAAGAAGCGGTTTGGCAGGCTTTCTCAATGCTACGAATAAAGCGATACTAACGGTTGTTATCCATTTTTTTCGCTTCCTTCTTCATTTCTTTGTGCTCTTTCTTCATTTCTTTAGCCGCATCAGCCTTGGCATCGTTGCCAGCGCGCTTAGCGTCCTTCTTCATCTCTTTGGCCTCTTTTTTCATTTCTTTGTGGGCCATTTTAGCATCTTTTTTCATGTCATCCTGCGCGAAAGCAGCGCCCGACATTACCATAATTGCAACTACAGCAGCAAATACCGTTTTCATAGTAACTTTTTTTCGTTTGTGATTAATTTAAGATCTGAGTCATAAACTCGATAGACTAGTATTTGTTGTTAATTATAAATTAAAAAAGCCTCGCTGATAGAATTGCTCCAGCGAGGCTTCGACTAAGGTCGGTTTCGTTGCTCTGTGTTCTTTTTCTTTGGGTTTTTCTTTCGGGCTTTTACGTCCGTCGAATGGCCGCTAATCACACTGTGTGTATTGTCGGTCTTTGTTTTAGTTTCGACGGGCGCGGTTCCAGGCGCAGGAGACCCGGCACTGACAGCCTGATTCTGATCCAAAGTAGTTCCCGTTCCAGCCGTTGGCGTCATTCCATTCGCGCTGGTTGCGCTGGAAGAACTTGACGCACCGCCCTGTGTCGGGCGTCCGGCCGCAGCATTGTATTGTTCATTCGTGTTGCCTGTTCCAGCGACACTCGTTCCCGCAGCGGGGTTACTAGCCTGCTGAGCCAAAGCTGCGCCTGCCGTCAAAAGCAGCCCAGCGGTGATCATTCCGATTATATGTTTCATAGCGTTGCGTAGCGTTCAGGAAACAACGCCCTTTGCGGGGCAATTGCCTTGCTAATAAAGCTATAACACTACGTAACGCGGGTGGTTTTCGAAATCGGTATAAATCCAGCTTAGGCTGCTACCTGGAACTCCGACGTCAGATGAAACTGAATATCCGGGTTATTCTGCTGGTTCATCCGCAGAATCCAGTCAGATTCAGCCAGGAAAACCGGATTCTTATCCTTGTCATACGCAATCTGGTTGCCTTTTAACCGGATAAACTCAGCCAATTTAGCTGGGTCATCAGCCGTCAGCCAGCATGCCTTCGTATAATTGAGCGGTACCCACCGGCATTTGGCCCCGTATTCATGTTCAAGACGGTATTGAATTACGTCGAACTGAAGTTCCCCGACGGTGCCGACGAATTTACGGTTACCGATGTCCAGATTAAATAACTGGGCAACTCCCTCATCCGTCAACTGCTGAATACCCTTATCCAACTGCTTTGATTTCATTGGATCGAGGTTGACCAGCTCTTTAAAGATCTCCGGCGAAAAGCTTGGAATTCCCTGGAATTGTAGCTCCTCGCCTTCAGTCAGCGTATCGCCGATTTTGAACGTGCCCGTATCGTATAAACCCACTACGTCGCCAGGAAATCCTTCATCGAGAACGCTTTTGCTGTCGGCCATGAACGAGAACGGACTGGCAAAACGGACGTTTTTGTCGAGTCTCGTATGGTGATAGAATTTATTACGTTCGAACACCCCCGAGCAGATGCGCAGGAAGGCGATCCGGTCGCGGTGACGTGGGTCAAGGTTAGCGTGGATCTTGAAAATGAATCCGCTGAAGTTCTTTTCGCTGGGCAGTACTTCGCGCTTGTCGGTTGGACGCGCAATGGGTTCGGGAGAGATGTCACAGAAGCCTTCGAGCAGTTCTTTCACCCCGAAATTGTTCACCGCTGACCCAAAGAACACCGGAGCCAGTTTACCATCTAAGTACGCTTCCCGGTCGAATGAATCATAAACGCCTTCGATCAATTCAACGTCTTCCCGCAGTTGAGCCGCATCACGCTCGCCAACTTTCTCGTCGAGCAAACTATCACTCAACTCAATCGCCAGTACGTCGTCCTCAACTTTGGTTTTATTGACTTTGAAGAAATATAACTTTTTCTCGATCAGGCTATAGACCCCTTTGAAATCCGAACCCATGTTAACGGGCCAGGTCATGGGCCGAACCCGGATGTTCAGCTTCTCTTCCAGCTCGTCCAGCAGGTCGAACGGATTCTGCCCTTCACGGTCCAGTTTGTTAATGAAAATGATCACCGGTGTATCACGCATCCGGCAGACTTCCATCAGTCGTTCGGTTTGTTCCTCAACGCCTTTTACGCAGTCAATGACCAGGATGACGCTATCCACAGCGGTTAGTGTCCGGTACGTATCTTCCGCAAAATCTTTGTGACCAGGGGTATCGAGGATATTGATTTTCAAATTGTCGTATTCAAACGTCATCACCGACGTAGCCACCGAGATACCACGCTGCTTCTCGATCTCCATGAAATCCGACGTGGCCGACTTCTTGATTTTATTGGATTTAACGGCTCCAGCGGTCTGGATAGCCCCCCCAAACAGTAATAATTTTTCGGTCAGCGTGGTTTTCCCGGCATCCGGGTGACTAATAATGGCAAATGTCCGCCGACGGGCGGTTTCTTGATTTGTATTCATCTGGATGAATGATCCGTCTATTGTATTCTGTATAGAAATACGTCAGCAAAGGTACGAAAGTTCGATTAGGAACGGAAGGTCGCAGCAGCGTACTGCGTCGTACTCATAAGCTATCCTTCACTGGCTAGCAGCCTGATTATGACACAAAAAAGCCCCGGCAACACGCGCTACCGGGGCCAAAAAAGCTTCGTTACAAGTTATGGTCGTATCCAGGTTGATTTCCGCTTTGGTTGCAGCGACTGCAATGGGCGACGCTCGTTCAGGATTATTCCCAGCAGAAACCCGAAGGCGACAGCCAATCCAAGCGTAATCAGCCAAACGACTAAGTAGTATGTATACGGATCAATGTTCAGCATTATAGTGGTAGGTTATGCGCTTCGGACGATAACCTACCCTGTACGTAACGCCCTGTTTTCTATTTTTTCATAGAAATGCCCAAAAGAGCAACGCCCATCCCGCTAGCAGGGCCAAGCCGCCTAATGGCGTGATGGCTCCTAGCCACGTAACGCCCGTAAAACAGAGCAGGTACAACGAACCCGAGAAAATCAGGACGCCCCCTAAAAACGAGTAACCTGCCCACCCAAGGAGCTTCACCGCTGTGGGATTGTTGCCAAATACCTGCATCAATACGCCAATCAACACCAGCGCCAGCGCGTGATAGAACTGGTACTTTACCGCTGTTTCAAACGTATCGGCCCGGCCTGAGGCTTCGAGCATGGTTCGTAATGCGTGGGCTCCGAAAGCACCCAGACCAACACCCAGCAAACCAAGTATGGCCCCCGCCTGAATAAAGAATTTCATAGTAGTTGTTCGAACGACACTGTCCGGTTTAATACGTAGAATAATGCCCGCCTTTACGGTTCGGTTGATCCTACCGAGCGCCAAAAATAGCACTACCCACCCGAACTAGCGTGCTTCCTTCTTCTACAGCGATCGAATAATCACCACTCATCCCCATGGAAAGCTCCTGGAAATGAATCATTGGGCGCAGGATCGTGGCCAGTTTATCGAACAATTGTTTCAGCCCCCGAAACTCCTGTCGTACCTGTTCCTGATTGTCGGTGTTCGATGCTAGCCCCATCAGTCCGATGATCCGAATGTTCGGCAGTTGATCCAGTTCTGGTGCCTGTAGTAACGCTTCAGCTTCATCCGCCGAAAAACCAAACTTGGTTTCTTCAGTAGCAATATGAATTTGCAGTAGACAGTCAATGATGCGATTATGCTTGGCTGCCTGCCGGTTTATTTCCTGCAATAGTTTTAAGCTGTCAACCGAATGGATGAGCGTAACAAAACCGGCAATATATTTCACCTTGTTGCTTTGCAGGTGACCAATCATATGCCAGTTCACATCCGCCGGAAGCTGGGGCTGCTTCTCCGCCATTTCCTGTACCTTATTCTCACCAAACAACCGGCTGCCAGCGTCATAGGCTTCCTGCAACATAGAAACCGGTTTTGTTTTCGTAACAGCAATTAATCGAGCTTTACCGGCTAACTCACGCTCAATCAGTTGAATACTCTCGGTAATCATAAAAATCGACAAACGGTGACAAATTAACCAATCGGGAGTTTGCATAGTATTAGGTTTGAGAACTACGTAGAAAGGCGTAGTTTTTGGCCGAAAAACCCCGGACTGTATGTCTTAGTACAATAAACTATTCGTTGTATTAGTTCTCAGTGCCCCTGGCGACCCAACTGTTTTGAATCGTGTATGGCTTTACTTGAACCTCGTCCTCAACCTAAAAACACCAGTCGAAATTACCTGCTTGTTGCCCTCTTGATTCTGGCCTTTCTGAACATACTGCTGTTCTATTTCTGGTTTCAGGAGCGTCAGGAAAACAAATCAAAGGACGCTGCCATTGCCGTTAAAACCGAAGAGGTCCTATCGGCTCGTACCAAGCTCGATTCTATCTCCGCTCAGCTGGACGTTAAAATTGACGAAATACAACGTCTTGGTGGTAGTGTTGATTCGCTCATTAAAGTACGGGAACAACTCGAACGTGACAAAGCGGCTCTGCGTAACGTCAATGAGTTCGACAGCAAGAAATTTGACCAGAAGATTCGCGGCTATCAATCGTTACTGGCCCAGAAAGATCAGGAGCTTACCCGACTGGCAGCCGAAAACGGTCAGTTAAGTCAGGTCAATGATTCTTTACGTCAGGAAAACTCCGGCTTAAAGGCCGAGCGACAATCACTGAGTGATTCTATGCAATCAGTTGTGTCGCGTAATCAGGAGTTGAGTGAAAAAGTGAGTATTGCAGCAGCCCTACGAGCGGAAAGCGTTACGGTGTCGGCCATTAATGACAATGGACGTGAGCGCGACGGCGAAAGCTTCCGGGCGAAACAGATCGACAAGCTTCATATCGCCATTCGTCTGGCGCCGAATGGTCTCGCGCGTCAGGAGTCGAAAGAGCTGTTTCTTCGTATCCTGGATCCTAACGGCGCTGTCATTTCAGATCTGGCAACGGGCTCCGGCGAGTTTACGTATAACAATCAGCAGATGATTTATACGGCCATGCAACGGTTTGACTTTGACAACAGCCGTCAGCAAGTCAACTTTATCTATGGTCGAGGTGGTCAGCGGTTCAAGCCCGGCACTTACACCATCGAACTTTACTGCGAAGGCTTCCGCATCGGCGAAGGCGGATTCACGGTTAAGTAGATACGAAAAAAGGAGGAGGGGAGGAAGTAGGAAAGGAAAATAAAGGACTAGGAGAACGTAAAAGCGTTAATCTCCCCTTCTTTCCTTTCCTGCATCCTCCTCTCCTCCTTTTTTACAATTCTTCCTTGTGTCATTTCTCCTTTTTTTCTTACCTTTGCGCCCTCATTTCAAACCAATTACACAATGTTTCCCAATAACTACGAAACGGTGTTCATTTTAACTCCCGTTTTATCTGATGCTCAGATGAAGGACGCCGTTGACAAGTTCCGCAAAGTGCTGACCGACAACGGTGCGGAGCTCGTTCACGAAGAGAACATGGGTCTGCGTAAACTAGCGTACCCTATCCAGCACAAAAACACGGGTTACTACCAACTCTTTGAGTTCAAGGCTCCCGGTACCATCATTGAGAAACTCAACACCGAGTATCTGCGTGATGAACGTATCATCCGTCACCTAACGGTTTCGCTCGATAAGCACGCTGTTGCTTACAACGATCGGAAACGGAATGGCTTAGTGGGTAAGAAAAAACAAACCGAAAACGCCGGGGAGGCCAAGTAATCATGAGTCTGCAAAACGAATCTGTCTCGAAAACCGAGAACCGCAAAAAATACGACCGCTTCAAGAAAGCCGGCATAAAATACATTGACTACAAAGACGGCAACTTCCTGCTGAAACTGCTCAACGAGCAAGGCAAAATCCTGCCTCGCCGGCTGACCGGTACGAGCCTGAAAAACCAGCGTAAAGTGGCTCAGGCCGTTAAACGCGCTCGCCATCTGGCCATCCTGCCATACGTAGGAGATTCTCTGAAATAATTGTCAGGCGGTGCTTGCATCGCCGGATCGCCAAACTTTTTAGATCAATGGAAATCATTTTAAAAACCGATATCGCCGGTCTGGGCTATAAGAACGACACCGTTACGGTGAAGCCCGGTTACGGCCGCAACTACCTGATTCCTCAGGGGTTTGCAGTAATGGCAACTGATTCGAACAAGAAGATCGTTGCTGAAAACGTTCGTCAGGCAGCTCATAAAGCTGAGAAAATCAAAAACGATGCGCAGGCAATTGCTGACAACATCGGTGATATGACCCTGACCATCCCAGCCAAAGCTGGTGACAGCGGTAAAATCTTCGGCCGCGTAACCAACACGCAGGTAGCTGATGCCCTCCGTGAAAAAGGTTTCGACATCGACCGGAAGAAAATCTCGGTTGACGACGTAAAAACGCTGGGTACGTACGAAGCGCTGATCGATCTGCACAAAGACGTGAAACACACGGTGAAATTTGACGTTGTAGCGGCTGAATAGTCGGTAAGCAACCACAAAAAATCGGTCTGTCGGGGAAGCCTGACAGACCGATTTTCGTTATGGTTGAATAAAACGAGTTAGTAAGAACTACAGCCATCAACTGCACTACTTTTAGTCTCATAACCAGCCATTTACACACCAGAAAGTTTTACTAAAAACGGACCTTATCGGCCCGTTTTTGTGTTAATTAAGTATGCAGTTTCATACCGAACTTTCGCCCGAGACACTTCCTTTTCAGATCAACCTGAGTAGCCGCATTGTAACGATCGGCTCGTGTTTTGCCGATGTTATGGGCCAGCGACTATGCGATAATAAACTGGCAGTCCTGAATAACCCATTCGGTACAATCTTTAACCCGGTTTCTATCAACCGACTACTCACAATGGCACTGATGGGCGTCGAGCCAGCAGATAATCACTATGTTGAGCGCGACGGCATCTGGTTCCATTATGATTTTCACTCGTCGTTGTTCGCGGCAACTAAAGACGAACTTCGGGAAAAACTGCTTCACGTATTACAACAAACTGCCGTTGCTATCAAGCAAGCCGATATTCTGTTTTTAACGTTGGGAACGGCGGTAGTTTATCGACATATTGAATCGGGCAAGGTCGTGGCGAATTGCCACAAAAAGCCCGGTTCGCTGTTCGAGAAGTACCTCTACCAGATCGATCATCTGCGCGACGAATTGACGGACTTGCTTAAAAGACTTCGTAAGGCAAATCCGGCGCTGAATGTGCTTCTGACGGTTAGTCCGGTAAGGCACATCCGCGATACGTTGCCCCTCAATCAGGTTAGTAAGTCCATGTTACGTGTCCTGACACACGAATTGACCACCTGGCACAAGGGGGTGTCCTATTTCCCTGCCTACGAACTGATGATGGACGATCTGCGCGACTACCGGTTTTATGAGGCCGATCTGATCCATCCGAATGCGCAGGCGCATGATTATATATTCGGCAAATTTGCCGAAAGTGCCTTCGACGATAGACTGCGTCATTTCATTAAGGAGTGGACTGGTATCCGTAAAGCACTACAGCATCGGCCGCTACACGGTGAGCAATCTTGCGCTCATCGTCAGTTTTTAACCAACTTGCAGCAGAAACTGGAAAATATATCCAAGTTGGTGGATGTATCGGCGGAACTGACCGATGTACGAAGTCGTTTAAACTGGGAACGGAAGGAGGAGAGGGAAGAAGGAGAAGGGATATTCGCATAGCTATTCCCTTTCCCCCTCCTCCTCTCCTCCTTTCTCCTTTTTAGCAATATGTCTGATTATCGATTATCGCAAGAATCTGTTTTACAAGCCTTAAGTACCGTTGAAGAGCCTGATCTGAAACGCGACCTGGTGTCGCTGGGTATGGTCAAGGATATCAATCTTGGTATCGGCTCCGTAAAATTTACGGTGGTTCTAACGACCCCAGCCTGTCCCCTAAAAGAAGTTATCCGGAAACGCTGCGAAGACGCGATCCACGCTCACATTGACGCCGATATTCAGGTATCGATCAACATGGTATCGGACGTTACGTCAACGCGTATTAATACGCCGACCCTACCCGGTGTAAAGAATATCATCGCCGTTTCGTCGGGCAAAGGTGGCGTTGGTAAATCGACCGTAACGGCGAATCTAGCTATTGCCCTGCATAAATCAGGCGCCAAAGTCGGCATTATCGACGCCGATATTTACGGCCCGTCTATGCCAACCATGTTTGGCGCGGAGGACATCCAGCCCCGCGTCTTTCAAGTCGACGGCGTAACACGCATGGAACCTATCCGGCAGTTCGGCATTAAAATGCTCTCAATGGGTCTACTGGTAGCACCGGGTCAGGCCATTATCTGGCGCGGTACTATGGCCGGTCGCGCCCTGCAGCAGTTTTTCTCCGACGCAGACTGGGGTGAACTGGATTATCTACTGATTGACCTTCCTCCTGGTACGGGTGATATTCATCTAACCCTAGTGCAGACTGTACCGGTAACTGGCGCAATTATCGTCACAACTCCGCAGAAAGTAGCGTTGGCCGATGCTACCAAAGGCTTAGCGATGTTCCGTCAGCCACAGATTAACGTACCGGTACTGGGTGTAATTGAGAATATGTCGTATTTCACCCCGGCCGAGCTACCGGATCATAAGTATTACATTTTTGGCAAAGGCGGTGGCCAGCAATTAGCCGATCAGTTTGATGTTCCCTTACTGGGTCAGATTCCGCTGGTGCAAAGCATTCGCGAAGCGGGCGACGAAGGCCGTCCGGCTATCAGCTCGGGTGAACCCGTTGCCACAGAAGCTTTTCAGTCGGCCGCCGAAGCCTTGGCCCAGCAGGTTGCGATCCGGAACGCGTCGCAGGAGCAGACAAAACGCGTAGTGGTTGCGTAGATCAACCAGAAATGATAATTTTACCGTAAATCACAGGATTTCATGGAGACGGCAATAGTAAACGACGAATTGATTACCCGTATCGAACGAGCTCTTGACAGTGTACGCCCATATCTGGCAGCCGATGGTGGTAATGTAAAGATACTGGAGATAACTGACGATAAAACCGTTCGACTAGAACTGATGGGCTCCTGCGGCTCGTGCCCCATGTCGGCAATGACCTTCAAAGGAGGGCTGGAAGAAGCTATTCTGAAAGCAGTTCCCGAAATAAAGAAAGTTGAAGCAATCAATATCACTCCTGCTTTTTGAGCTATAGGAGCCGTTATACGTTACGCATCAGCATACATCGTCTGAGCGTAATACCCTTCATAACTTACAGGACGAAAGCCGTCTGTTCCTAGAAACAGACGGCTTTTTTGTTTATTTGTGCTTCGCAACATTCCTTAATGCAGTGAGAGTAGGTATTTTCTTCGGTGGACCCGCGCGGGAGCGTGAGGTATCGTATGCGGGTGGCCGGACCGCCCTGGCTAATTTGGATAAAGGCTTATTTGAGCCGGTGCTGGTTTTTGTGGATGGGCGAGGTCGGTTTCGTCTCGTTGATCCTTCCTTTCTGGAAGCGCCGTCCTTACGTGACGCTCTCCCCCAGGACGATTCCGGTTTCTCCGTTTATGATGAATCACTGGCTGACGACGCTCTAGAAGCCCACCTACCCGAGCTACGTCCGGAACAATTCCGTGACCATTTTGATATTGCTTTCCTGGCCATGCACGGTCCCAACTGCGAGGACGGAGCCATTCAGGGATTGTTTGAGTGGTACAAGATGCCATATACGGGTCCAGGTCTGGTCGGATCGGCGGTAGGTATTAATAAAATCCTGCAAAACGAGCTGATTGCGCTGGCTAATGGGCAGCAGAAGAAAACGGCTACCATTACCCGCGACGAATACGAACAGGCCGACAAAGTCCAGTTCTTTCAGTCATTAGTGACGCACCTGGGTTTACCGATCGTCGTGAAAGCCCCGCATCAGGGTTCATCGATTGGTGTTGCCATCGTCCGTGAAAACAACCTCACTGATTTTTGCCGGGCCGTTGAGCAGTGTTTCTTTACGTTGCATATCCAGGCCGATGGCTGGAGCAAACTCGGAGAGTGGCCGTCACTGATGCCCGACGAGAAGCATAAGCTGGCGCAGGAAATGGTCAACCTCGAATCAGGCATTAGTTTTCCGCTGGTAGTGGAGCAAACGGGAACAATCATCAACCATCCAGGAGATTTTGTCACGACTCTCGATAACTTGACGACCGACGGCCAGCAGCCTGACCTGACATTGTCGTACATCAACGCCGAAGACGAAGTGCTGTTTGAAGAGTTTATCAGTGGTCAGGAGTTTTCGTGTGGCGTTATTCAGGACGATGATCAGAATGCGATCGCCCTCCCTCCGACCGAAATTTACAACGTAACGAGCTTCGACTACGAATCGAAATACAAGCTTAACACGACGAAGAAACGGATTCCGGTCGAAACCAGTCTGGAAAACAATCGCAAGATTCAGTTAGCCGTTTCGGAAGTCTTCACCCGTCTGGGCATCAACGTTTATTCTCGCATTGATGGCTTTCTGACACCAGCAGGCGATGTACTACTGCATGATCCGAACACCATTCCGGGCATGTCGCCCTCGTCGCTTATTTTCAAGCAGATGGCCGAAATTGGCCTGAATTTGTCGAACTCACTCACGTATCTGATTCGGCAATCGTTACGCGAACGAATTCGCACGGGCAAGGATACATTCCACCTCAAGCAACTGCTGGCCAACCTGGACGCGCAGCTTGCCGAACGTAAGGCGAATCCGCTACCCGTAGAGGTTGTTTCCTTCGGACCAAGTGATGACGATTTTGTGGCTGCTAAACAGCAATACAACCAGTTAGCGGCTACAGGATCCGTACGTCCCCAGCTTCGATACACCAATGCGCAGGGCGAAACGTTCGATATTCCGGTCAATCTGCTGTTCAAGGACACTATTGCCGAACTAGAAACGGCGCTGACCCAGCCTCGTCATCCGCTGCTGGTCGAAACGAGCGAACTAACGGCGCACATCACGGAGCGGTACGTGTAATATCCTCCCGTTCCCGATCCGTTACTGGATCGGGAACGTATTCAAGCAAGTCGCCGGGTTGGCAATCGAGCGCTACGCACAGTGATTCCAGCGTTTCAAACCGGATCGCTTTCGCTTTACCCGTCTTTAGGATCGACAAGTTAGACAACGTAATGCCGACACGTTCGGATAGTTCGGTCAGTGACATCTTTCGCCGGGCCATCATTACGTCGACGTTCACAACAATCGGCATAAGGTTAGATTGTTAGCGCCTGTTCCTCTTTTAATGTCATTCCCTGCCGGAACACTTCAGCCAGTCCAATAATAAGTACGCCGAGAAACACCTCGTTAAGCAAGGTGTAATTCGAATTCGTTGTGAACTGGATGTGATGACTGCTCAAGGTGTCTATAATATATGCTTTGGTAAGCCACCAGGGTGTCAACGATAGCAGTTTTATGCCTACTACCAGCAAACCGATTCCCTGAATCCGTCTGACGTTTTCTATACTGAATACCCGATTTGTGCCCAGGGTGTATGTCACGGCCCGTACCAGCCACAACAACCAGATTAAAGCGAGTATGATCAAACTTTGCGGCCCATACGAGGCCGTAATCAGCCAGACATCCGAGCTCGTAATATTTCCATCATAGTTGATATTAATAACAGTATCTCCGCTCGGATCGATGTTTATAAGCGGCCCATTTTCACTTATCGAGGTAGATTGTTTCTTACCAACCTGTAAGCTACTCGTATTTATCGACACGAATGCCTGCCCGTCGTTCACCAGTTTGCTAATTTCCGAGAATAAAACGGCGGGAGTCAACAAGCACATCCACACGAACGAGATTGTCACTACAATTCGTAGAATCCGGAGATACGTATGATCTCTCATAAAATCTATTTTTGATCTTCGGTGATTATTTGTTGTAAAACAGTAAATAATCACCGAAGATCAAAAATATGCCGAATTAAATAAATAATACGGCAGGACAGTAATCGAAACTGCTTCAACACCTTACGCTAAAGCTTGGGCTCCTGTCAATTTATTACCCAATAAGGTGACAAGTATATCGCACCGACAAAAAGCTTTAGTAATCAGGCACAAAACTGTTACCGGTACGTAAAATTATGCTTGCCTGCTGGACCGGTAACTCACCGAAATCATCCTGCGCGCGCCAAACAACACGCTGATAAACAATCTACTTTGCCGTCTGTACCGGTCCGTTCTCCCTAAGGCGTAGCTCGCTAAAATTCGGCGGATTCTAGTTTGCGTGTTTGACAGCCCCGTCGGTAGTACTAATTTTGACCCACAAGCACTTTAATCCGTAAGTAAATACCACTATTAGAACATGACAACCGCTTTCGATTCCTCAACTCAGCAACGCATTGACCAGTGGCTTAGTGGTAATTATGATGCCGACACAAAAGAAGCTATCCAGCATCTGCTCGACTCAGGTAACACAACCGAGCTAACCGACTCGTTTTACCGGGATCTTGAGTTCGGTACGGGTGGCCTGCGGGGTGTAGTTGGCGTTGGTTCTAACCGCATGAACCGCTACACCGTTGGTGCGGCTACGCAAGGACTTTCCAATTACATCAATGCCGCGTTTCCGGGCGAAGACATCAGCGTAGCGATTGCGCATGATAGCCGTCGGATGAGTCCCGAGTTTGCCCGGCTGGTCGCTGATATTTTCACGGCTAATGGCATTAAAGTGTATTTATTCAGCGCTCTGCGGCCCACACCCGAGCTCTCATTTGCTATCCGGCAATTGGGTTGCCAGAGCGGTATTGTTGTGACGGCGTCGCACAACCCACCCGAGTATAACGGTTACAAAGTGTACTGGAACGATGGCGCGCAGGTCGTAGCGCCACACGATAAAGCCATTATTGCCGAGGTGAATAAAATTACGTCAGTCGACGACATCAAGTTTGAAGGCGTCCCCGAGCGGATTCACCTGATCGACGAGGAGATTGATGCGCCCTACATCGAGCGGATCAAGTCGAACGCGGTTAATCCAGACGTAATCAAGCGGCAGGCCGATCTGAACATTGTCTACACGCCTATTCACGGTACGGGTATTACGCTCGTTCCCCGCGCGCTGGACGCTCTGGGCTTCACGAACGTCCATATCGTTGAGGAGCAGGCCACGCCCGATGGTAACTTTCCAACGGTGAAATCCCCAAACCCAGAAGAGCGCCCTGCAATGCAACTGGCCCTCGATCTGGCTAACTCACTCAACGCCGATCTGGTTATGGCAACCGATCCCGACGCCGACCGTGTGGGCGCAGGTGCCCGAAACCACCACGGTGAGTTCGAATTGCTGAACGGTAACCAGATGGCTAGCCTGATCATCTATTACCTCCTCAATGCCTGGAAAGATGCGGGTAAACTTACGGGTAAAGAATTTATCGCCAAAACCATCGTTACGACTGATCTGATCGATGAGATGTGTAAGCGGTATGGCGTTGCTTGCTACAACACACTGACGGGTTTCAAATACATCGCCGAAGTCATTCGTGAGCTGGAAGGTAAAGAGCAATTCATTGGTGGTGGCGAAGAAAGCTATGGTTACCTAATCGGTGACTTCGTTCGCGACAAAGACGCCATTGCTTCCTGCGCGATGATTGCCGAGTTGACGGCCTACGCTAAAGACAATGGCCAAAGCCTGTTCGACATGCTAATGGCCATGTACCAGGAAAACGGCTTCTACTACGAAAGCCTGGTTTCGCTGACGAAGAAAGGCAAAAGCGGTGCCGAAGAAATTCAGCAGATGATGGCCGACTTCCGGGCGAATCCGCCAAAGGAAATCGCCGGTTCAGCCGTTGTGCGGATCGACGATTACAAATCACTGACACGGACCAACACCGAAAGCAACGAAACGAACGCTATCGAAGCGGGCAAGATGGGGATCGAATCATCGAACGTGCTGCAGTTCTTCACGGCTGATGGCACGAAAGTTTCTGCTCGCCCATCAGGTACAGAACCAAAAATCAAATTTTACGTCAGCGTGCGTGAGCCGCTCGAAAGCAAAGAAGCCTTCGACAGTACGTACGATCAATTGAAAGCCAAAGTACAACGGGTAATTGATGATCTACAGCTGAAATAGGCTACTAACACAAGTTTCTTTTGAAAGCCCGGTTTGCGCAAGCAGCCGGGCTTTTTGTATATATACTTACTAGATATATAAATATTTCAATTAAAAATATAAGTATATCCCTTAAGCATCCTTCTTTCATCACTCGTACAATGTACAGTATTCCTACCCTTTAACCTTTTAAAACCAAGAATCTTATGAGAAACCGTTGCGCACGCAGGTATGGTACCCTTGTGGTATTTATACTGAGTTGGTTACTCTCTGTGAGTGTTTACGCACAAGACCGTCGAATTAGTGGCCAGATCAGCGACGGTAACACGAACGAGCCTTTACCCGGGGCCAACGTACTGGTGAAAGGAACGCAAACCGGGGTTGTCACGGATGCAGATGGTCGGTTTACGTTGAACGTTGCTCCCGGCCGTAATACGTTGGCGATTTCAGCCATCGGATTTATTGGGCAGGACGTAACGATTGGCAATCAGACCACGCTTACCATCGCATTACGGCCGGATGTTAAAACATTGAACGAAGTTGTCGTAACGGGTTATGGCGCCCAGGCCAAACGCGACATCACGGGTGCCGTGGCTACGGTCGACATGAAGGAAGCCCTGAAAGTACCGGCTGCGAACGTTGCGCAGGCCTTACAGGGACGGGTAGCGGGCGTTACCGTTGGGAATGATAACTCACCGGGGGGGGGAGTCATGGTCCGGATTCGCGGCTTTGGTACAATCAATGATAACTCTCCGCTTTACGTCGTCGATGGCGTTCCCACGAAAGGAAACCTCAACACTCTCAACCCAAACGACATCGAGAGCTTACAAGTACTGAAAGACGCTTCAGCAGCTTCTATTTACGGCTCACGCGCGGGTAACGGTGTCGTCATCATCACCACGAAAAAAGGGAAAGCGGGCAAGCCCAAACTGACGTACGACGCCTACTACGGTATTGCCCGGCCGGGTAAGTTTCCTGAACTTCTGAATACACAGGATTACGCCAATCTGGTCTGGGAATCGCGCCGAAACGCCGGAAACCTGGTGAACGGTAATCCCAAGCACTCCCAGTTTGGCAACGGCGCTAACCCCGTTATTCCGGACTTTATTTTCCCGGATGGCGCTATGGAAGGCGACTCCCGGCTGGCCAAAGACGCTAGCGGCAACTTCGTCAACTACTCCACGGATGTGGACAACAATAATTTCCGCAAGACGAACTGGCTGATCACGAAAGCCAATAAACAAGGGACAAACTGGTTCGATGAAATTTTTGACCCAGCACCCATCCAAAACCACCAGATCGGCGTAACGGGCGGCAGCGAAGGAGGGCGTTATGCCATTTCAGCCAACTACTTCAACCAGGAAGGGATCATGAAGTACACATATTATAAACGCTACTCGGTCCGCGCCAACACCGAATTCAACGTAACAAAACGCATTCGGTTGGGCGAAAATATCCAGATTGCCTACGGTGAGCGGGTTGGTGGCGACAACTCAACGCAGAGTATTACGGCCAACAACAACGAAAGCAACGCCGTTTCGTTTGCTTACCGGATTCAGCCTATTATTCCGGTCTACGACGTAGCGGGTAACTTTGCTGGTACCAAAGGTGGGGATCTCGATAACGCCCGGAACCCGGTTGCGCTGCTCTACCGCAACAAGGATAACATCGGGAAAGAACTCCGATTTTTCGGTAACGTATACGCCGAGCTTGACATCGTCAAAAACCTGACGGCAAAAACCAGCTTCGGGGTTGACTACAACATCTACAACATTCGGGCATATACCCCCCGTGACATTGAGTCGTCGGAAGCGGCCACAGCCAATTCCATGTTTACCCGGAATGAATTTGGCTATACCTGGACCTGGTACAACACGCTGACGTACAACGGCGAGATTGGCAGTAACATCAAATACAACCTCCTGGCGGGCACAGAATCGATCAAAAACAACTTCGAGTTTTTTCAAGCTAACCGAAGCCGGTTTGCCAACGATGATCTGTACAACCGCTACCTAGATGCTGGTAACGCCGGTACACAAACCAACACGGGTGGCGGCTCCGACTGGCGGCTAGCCTCTGAGTTTGCCAAAGCAAGCTTCTCTTTCTACGACAAATACCTGCTCGACGGAACCATCCGCCGGGACCGCTCTTCGCGGTTTGCGGCTGCCAACCGGGTAGCTTACTTCCCGGCGGTATCGGCGGGCTGGCGCGTTTCGCAGGAAGCTTTTCTTAAGCCCGTTACGTGGCTCAATGATCTAAAAATTCGGGCGGCCTACGGCCAAACCGGAAACCAGGAAATTGGTAACTACAACCCTTATCTGATTTACGGAACCAGCCCAACCACGGCGTTCTATGACCTCAACGGTTCCCGTACCTCGTCTATTCAGGGCTATGAACTGCAACAGTTTGGCAACGCCAACGCTAAGTGGGAAACAACCACATCCGTTGACCTCGGGGTTGATGCGTCCTTGTTTAAGGGCAAACTGGACGTAACGTTTGACTGGTTCAACCGCGTTACGTCTAATGCGCTCTTTCCAGTTGAGGTACAATTCACCCAGGGGCAGGCAACCAACCCGTTCCAGAACATTGCTTCCTTCCGGAACCGGGGGGTCGAACTGGGCCTTAACCACAACGGCAGCATCGGCCGGACCGGACTGACTTATAGCGTTGGTGCTAACATCGCTACGTATCGCAACCTGGTGACTCGCACTGACGGAAACCCCAGCACACAGTATTTTGGCTTCACGCCCCGCATTCCGGCGATGACGATCACTCAGCAGGGGTATCCTATCTCATCTTTCTTTGGCTACGTCATCGACGGCATCTTCCAGACGGACGAAGAAGCAGCTGCGGCCGCCGTTCAGTTTGGTGGCGGATTAAATAATAAAGCAGGGCAGTTTCACTTCCGGGATTTGAACGGCGATGGTATCATCAACGCCAGCGACCGGCAGGTGATCGGCAACCCACACCCCAAATTTACGTACGGGCTGAACCTGAACGTTGGCTACAAAAACTTTAGTCTGACGGTTTTTGGTCAGGGTGTGTATGGCAACGAGATTTTCAACTACAACCGTTACTGGACCGACTTCCAGACGTTTGCGGGTAACCGTAGCGTACGGATGTGGCAGGATTCGTGGCGTCCCGGTAAAACGGATGCTAAACTGCCGCAACTCCGCTCGAACGACAACATCAGCTCGAACCCATCGACCTATTACCTGGAACCCGGCTCGTACCTGCGGATGAAAAATATCCAGTTGTCATACAACCTACCGGCGAAAGTTATGTCACGCCTGGGCGTAAGTAACGCGATGATCTACATCCAGGGCCAGAACCTATTTACCGTCACGAACTACTCCGGTCTGGATCCTGAAATTAACCTGCGGAACTCAAGCGGTACTGGCAATGACCGGCACATTGGTGTTGACGAAGGCGCTTATCCCGTTGCGAAAACTATGCTGGTTGGCTTAAATCTGGCTTTTTAACGACCCTTTCCTCTCGATATCATCATGAAAAAATATAGACTCTGGGCCCTCTTCCTGACCGCGGGTTTGGTAACGGCCTGTAACGACAGTTTTTTAGATGTGCAACCCAAAGCTGTACTGAGCGCACAAAGTCTCAATAACGCAACGGGCGTGAATTACCTCTTAGTAGGTGCCTATTCTCTGCTCGACGGCTGGGGCTCGGGTGGTACATCCTACCACTCAGCGGCCGATAACTGGGTGTTTGGCGCTGTTGCCGCCGACGATGCGTACAAAGGCTCGACCACAGGCGACCAACCCGATATTTCGTACATTGAGTACAAAAGTATCCAGCCGGACAACGGGTATTTCCGGGGTAAATGGCGGGTCGTTTACGACGGTGTTGCCCGGTCAAACGACGCCTTGCAGGCCGTTGAGAAAGCAACGGATATGGCGGATGCCGATAAGCTTCAGGTTCGGGCACAGGCTCGTTTTCTGCGCGGGCATTACCATTTCGAAGCCAAGAAAATGTGGAACATGGTGCCTTACATCGATGAGAAGACGTACAATCCGACAGATCTGAACAGTACCAAAGTTCCCAACGACAAGGACATCTGGCCCAACATTGAATCCGATTTCAAATTCGCGTACGAAAATCTGCCTGCCAAACAAACACAAGTGGGTCGTCCGACAAAGTGGGCAGCCGCCGGGATGCTGGCAAAAGCGTATGTCTTCCAGAAAAAATGGGCCGACGCCAAACCCCTGCTCGAAGCCATCGTAGCCAGTGGTCAGTACAAACTGATGGACAAATACCACGACAACCATCGCGCGGCTATGAATAACAACGCGGAGTCTATTTTCGAGATTCAGTTTTCGGTGAATGACGGTACAGGCGAGAATGGTAATAACGGCGCCGTACTGAATTATCCCTACGGTGGGCCTACCACCTGCTGCGGCTTCTTCCAACCCTCGCAGAACCTGGTTAACGCGTACAAAACCGACGCGAACGGCCTACCCCTACTTGATACATTCAACAGCTCAGACGTAACCAGCGATCAGGGACTGGAATCAACGCAGTCGTTTACGCCCTACTCGGGCCAGCTCGATCCTCGACTGGACTGGACCGTGGGTCGCCGGGGTATTCCTTATCTGGACTGGGGTCTCATGCCCGGCAAAGCCTGGGTACGCGACCAAGGTAATGGCGGTCCTTATGAACCCAAGAAACACTTGTTCTACCGGACTGACGTGGGCACAAATACCTTCGCCAGCAATAACCGCCAGAACGCGAACAACTACCGGATTTTACGTTTGTCGCACGTTTACCTGTGGCTTGCTGAAGCAGAAGTAGAAGTCGGTAGCCTGGAAAAAGCCCGGGAATACGTAAACCTGATCCGGAAGCGGGCTTCTAATTCGGATGGCTTTGTTAAAATGGATGATGGCAAAGCAGCGGCCAATTATGTAGTCAACCAGTATACGCAAGCCTGGACCGATAAGACGACAGCCCGAAAAGCGGTTCAGTTTGAACACCGACTTGAATTTGGCATGGAAGGCCACCGCTTCTTCGATCTGGTTCGCTGGGGCATCGCGGCTGAAACGCTGAACGCCTACATGCAGAAAGAATCCGGTATGCGTACGTATTTCAAAGGCGCGGCCTTCGTCAAAGGCAAGCACGAATATTACCCTATTCCCCTGCAGGAAATCTTGAACAGTAAACTAAATGGCCAGGCTACATTAAAGCAGAATCCGGGCTATTAACCCACAACGAATCGATGCAAAGCAGTCAGCCAGGGGTATCTCCCTGCTGACTGTTTTTGTTTGCAGTCAATCCTACCGGGCGATACACGACGGTCCTCTGACGTTCTTCCGCGCACTGTTCGGCTCGAAGTCGACAAACAATGTATACCAGAAGCTGGTAACAGTTTCGATTCGAATTCGCTTCTACTAGTAGTTAGCAGGAACAGACCGCTTAAAATACGTATCTTTGCCGGTCAACTATCTAGCCCCATGACAACCCGGTTTCAACAGCTTGACGAACTCGATACCGTATCTCATCAATTATTGGCCGAAGGGCGCGTTCGATCCGTCTGGCTATTCGATGGTGACATGGGCGCTGGTAAAACGACACTAATCAAAGCATTATGCCGGGCGCTGGGTGTCATTAGCATGGTACAAAGTCCGACGTTTTCGATCGTCAATGAATACACTACCCACGAAGGGCATTCGGTGTATCATTTCGATTGTTATCGATTGCGCAACGAAGCCGAAGCACTGGACATCGGGATTGAAGAGTATTTCGATTCCGGCGACTACTGCTTCATTGAATGGCCGGAACGGATCGAAGCGCTGTGGCCCAGCAATTATTATCGCGTGCAGCTGAATGTCAATCCCGATGGTAGCCGAACCGTTACCGCCACTCTGACCTGACGTTGACGTTTGTTTACCACTCACTAGAACAGACGTTACGTAATCTCTAAAATTCTTCCCCACTAATTTGTTTTTTGCCGGAGCGCATGACTGGATTTGAGGAATTAGCCAAACAAACGGCACTGTACCCGAAAGAAGCCCCCCTGGCGGTGAAAACAAATCGGAACAGCCTGCTTATCGGTTTACCCAAAGAAGTGTCTCACCAAGAAAACCGAATCGCGCTGACGCCCGAAGCGGTCGCTATTTTGGTCCGCAACGGCCACAACGTTATTGTGGAGCAGGGTGCCGGCGAGAAAGCAAAATTTACCGACAGCGAATACAGTGAGGCAGGTGCCCAGATTGCTTATTCGCCGAAAGAGGTTTACGACGCCAACCTCATCCTGAAAATTGAGCCCCTTGTCACTGAAGAGTTCGAGCACATCAAATCAGGGAGTACGGTTATCTCCGCCCTGACGCTTCCGGCCAGGGAGCGGGAGTATTTCGAAAAAATCACAAGCAAGAACGTAACGGCTTTCGGCTACGAATACATTGAGGATCAGGCTGGCGGCTTACCAATCATCCGCTCCATGAGTGAGATTGCCGGTAGCGCAGTTATGCTTATTGCGGGCGAGTACCTCAGCAATGCCGATAACGGCCGGGGTATTATCCTCGGGGGTATAACGGGGGTTCCGCCGACGAAAGTGGTGATGCTGGGCGCCGGTACCGTAACGGAATACGCGCTTCGTGCCGCGCTGGGCATGGGTGCCGACGTGAAGGTTTTTGACCGGCATCTGTACAAACTCCAGCGGCTTAAATACTCGCTCGGCCAGCACATCTATACGTCTATTATCGATTCGGATACGCTTACCGAAGCCATCCAGCGTGCCGACGTCGTTATTGGTGCGATCCGGGCCGAAGACGGCATCAGCCCCGTCGTCGTGACCGAGGAAATGATCAGCCGGATGAAACCCGATTCGGTCATTATCGACGTCTCCATCGACCAGGGCGGCAACTTCGAAACATCCCGCATGACGAGCCATAAACAGCCAACATTTAAGCATGCCGGGGTAATCCATTACTGTGTCCCCAACATTGCCTCACGCGTGTCGCACACGGCTAGTATGGCGTTGAGTAATATCTTTTTACCGTTCCTGCTGGAGACCGGCACGACGGGAGGTATTGAACAGATGATGTACGCGAACCGATGGTTTATGAAAGGTGTTTATGCCCATAAGGGGATGCTCACAAACTCCTACATCGCCCGGAAGTATAACATGCGCTACAAGGACCTGGACCTGCTGCTGGCAGCCCGCTTCTAGAATAGACATCTCCGGTGGCTTATCTACATCACTGATCATCAACATGATTAATCATAGTAACGAAAATACCCTACTCGACGACGCCAACTCCTATGATGTTAACAAGGAGCTGATGGGTGTCATTTCGTCTGATTTTATTAAAGTATCCGACCAGTTGAAGGAAGCTTCGTACCAGATCCGGAAACGTGGCTTTTCGGAGTTCCCGGTCTTCGTGGCTTCCCGGCGCGAAGTACCTCTTGGGCAGCTCTTGATTGGTACTGACGAACTCGGCAATCAATGGAATTACAAAGCGTCGTTCGTGGATGAGTTTGTGCAGCGGGCCCTGATCGGCGCGGAGTCCGTTGATCTCTGGAAGGAAAACTACAAGAAGCCGGATGAGTACTGCTGCCTGTTCGTCGTACACGGCGATTTTGCAGGCTTTGTCTATATTCCTTATCCGGAAGATTAATACCGTTATACGCAGATTTTGCAAGCCAGGCCCTACTAGGGTCTGGCCTTTTTGCTTTTTCAGCCTGTTAGACTCGGTAAAATAAGGGGAAGCACAATCAACCGATTAATGATACTTTTTGGAGATAAGCGATCCTATACGAATAGGCCTACATTGCGGTAAGAATTGGGTCTACTACTACTCAGAAATTTGCAGGAAATACGGCTCTGGTTACCAATTAATTCTTCCTGGAGGAAGAAAACCTTCTTTAAGTAACCGTTCACTTTTCTTGTTAAATAGCTATGAAATGCGGCTTTTTTTTTGTATTTTTACAATCTGTAAGTACGGCCTTTCTGGCTTCATTTTCTACACACTACGTAGTAATTTCTTCGACATTATCTGATTTCACATATGACCAATGAACTGATTGAAGCAGACGCTCCAGCCGAAGCCCCCAGAGGCAATTACGGTGCCGATAACATTCAGGTACTAGAAGGTCTGGAAGCCGTTCGCAAACGTCCATCCATGTACATCGGCGACGTCGGTATCCGTGGGCTACACCACCTGATCTGGGAGGTCGTGGACAATTCGATCGACGAAGCACTGGCGGGTTATTGCGATAAGATTTCGGTTGCCATAAACCCCGACAATTCGATTACCGTAAAAGATAACGGGCGGGGTATCCCAACGGGTATCAACAGCAAAATGGGCAAATCAGCCCTCGAAGTAGTATTAACCGTACTACACGCGGGTGGTAAGTTTGATAAAGACAACTATAAAGTTTCGGGTGGTCTACACGGCGTGGGTGTTTCCTGCGTAAACGCGCTTTCTACGGATCTGCGCGTTGAGGTCCATCGGGAGGGCAACATTTATGAGCAGGAATACAAAATCGGGCACCCACAGTATCCGGTTCGGATCATCGGCCAAGCTGAAGACACCGGTACGATCGTTCATTTCAAGCCTGATGAAAGCATCTTCACCGAAACCGTTTATAAGTACGACACCGTAGCCGGTCGTCTGCGTGAGCTGGCCTATCTTAACAAGGGTATCCGGATTACGTTGGAAGATTTGCGTGAGCTGGACGAAGCCGGCGCCCCCCTACGGCAGGACGAGTTCTTCTCGGAAGGGGGTCTGGTTGAGTTTGTCCAGTACCTGGACGAAACCCGCCCGGCGTTGGACGGTATGCATCCCGTTTATATGGAAAGTACCAAAGGCGCAACGCCCGTTCAGGTAGCGCTGGTGTACAACTATGAAGCCGGTGAAAACGTCCTGTCGTACGTGAACAACATCAACACGCACGAAGGCGGTACCCATGTACAAGGCTTCCGGTCGGCGTTGACGCGGGTGCTGAAAAACTACGCCGACAAAAACCCCGGTGTGATGCCAAAGAACGCGGGTAAGATCACGTTCAGTGGCGAAGATTTCCGTAAGGGTCTAACGGCGGTTATTTCTGTAAAAGTAGCTGAACCCCAGTTTGAAGGGCAGACTAAAACAAAACTGGGTAACCAGGAAGTTGTGAGCGCCGTTAGTCAGGCCATGGCCGATATGCTCGAAACCTGGCTGGAAGAAAACCCAAAAACAGCCCAAGGTATCGTCAAGAAAGTCCTTGTATCGGCTCAGGCACGTATCGCAGCTGATATGGCTTACAAACGCATCATGACGGACCGTAAGGACTTCATGGGTGGAGCTGGTCTGCCGGGCAAACTGGCCGACTGCTCGGATACCGATCCGGAAAAGTGCGAACTCTACCTGGTAGAGGGTGACTCAGCGGGTGGTACTGCCAAGCAGGGGCGTAACCGGGCGTTCCAGGCGATTCTGCCACTACGGGGTAAGATCCTGAACGTGGAGAAGGCCATGGAGCACAAGATCTACGAAAACGAAGAGATTAAAAATATCTGGACGGCCCTGGGCGTTCGGCTGGAGAAAAAAGATGACGAAACCGTGATGAACCTGGAAAAACTCCGGTACCACAAAATCATCATCATGACTGATGCCGACGTCGATGGCAGTCACATTCGAACACTGATTCTGACCCTGTTCTACCGGAACATGAAGTCGCTGATCGACAATGGATATATCTACATTGCTCAGCCACCCCTGTATCTGGTTAAGAAGGGTAAAGAAGAGCGGTACTGCTGGACCGAAGCCCAGCGCGAAGCAGCGGTGAAAGAACTGGCCGGCAGTGGTCGGGAAGAGAACGTGGGCGTACAGCGCTATAAAGGTCTTGGCGAGATGAACGCTGAGCAGCTCTGGAGCACGACCATGAATCCCGACACCCGCACGCTAAAAATTGTTACGGTCGAATCGGCCGCTGACGCCGACCACGTCTTCTCGACCCTGATGGGCGATGAGGTTGCTCCCCGACGCGACTTTATCGAACGAAATGCCAAATATGCCCGAGTGGATATTTAGTCCTCTCAGCAAAAAAAAGCGGGCCACTTAGCCCGCTTTTTTGTTTTACCACATTATTAAGAAATTTTGTTTCTGTTTTAAAATAGCCAATAAACTGAGTATTTGCAGCAACATATTTGTGCTTAGCCAGAGAGGATTATTGACGAACTAAATTTACTACCATCATCACTGATCCAATTGGATCGGTTTTTATAGTACGAACCTTGCGGAGTTGACCTCGTCAGTCGACTTCCGAATGATCCTGACCGCTATGCGACACCCATTAGATCCCAACCGAACGCTACTAGGGAATCTGGTTTCCCGGTTTACGAATCGGCCAACCGATAAGCCAACGCAGACAACCGACAAAATGGCTAAAGTAAGTGAAAAAGTCAGCAGCGTAATTGACCAGAGTAATTACCTGAGTCGTGACCTGAGCTGGCTTAAATTTAACGAACGAGTACTTGACCAGGCTCGGGACAACCAGCAATCGCCCGAACACCGGACGTTGCTCGAGCGTCTGAAATTTCTGGCTATTTCGGCCTCAAACCTCGATGAGTTCTTTATGATCCGGGTGGGTAGTCTCTATAATTACTTAGACTATCACAAACAGCGGATTGATTATTCAGGTCTGCGGGAAGGCCCTTTCCGGAAGGCTTTGTTTACGGCGGCTCAACAGTTTGTGCAGCAACAGCAGCAATTGTTCACGGAAGAACTGTTGCCGCTTTTCCCGGAGAATGGTCTGCAACTGATCAGCTACGATCAGCTCACGGAAGAAGAGCAGGAGGAAGCCACGAATTATTTCGATCGAGCCATCTACCCTACGCTGACGCCGATGCTGTATGACTACACGCATACGTTTCCGGTACTGCTGGCTAGAGTATTGATATTTGGGGTTATTTCCCAGGACCCGGATAATGATGCTTTGCTCACGACCAAAGCGGACGATGACGATGATCGGCAGCGACTGTCCTTTGTGCAGATTCCGGCCAACCTGCCTCGGTTTATGACGTTTGACCGGGACGAAACCATAGCGTTTTTACCCATCGAAGCCATTATCCGGCAGCATATCAAAAAGCTGTACCGAAACGTCGATATTACGTCCGTCCATCTTTTCCGGATTACGCGGAATGGTGATTTCACGCTTGATGAAAACGACGACGACGAAGTTGATTTCATTGACGAGGTACGGCAAAAAATCAAAAACCGGCGCCTTGGCCGCGTTACCCGCGTCGAGATCGAATCCGCCCTGGAGAACACGCCCACTGCGGCCTGGCTGCTGAATATGCTCAAGAAGAAATGGGAGCTGGACGATCTCAATATCTTCGAATCGAAGAGTCTGCTCGATTTTTCGGCTTTCTGGCAGATCATCGGCAATCCTGAGTTCAAAGACGACATGCCCAGGCCCCACGCGCCAGTTACTCCGATTGGTTATAACCGCGAGAAAGCCGATGATATTTTTGAGGTCATTAAACAGCGTGATCTGCTGCTGCATCACCCGTACAACAACTTCGAGCCTGTCCTGCAACTGCTGGAACAGGCGGCTGAAGACCCCAACGTACTGGCGATCAAAATAACCGTGTATCGGCTGGCCAAACGTTCCCGTATTACGCAGGCCCTTCTGAAAGCGGCCGAAAATGGCAAACACGTCTCGGTCCTGTTCGAGGTGAAAGCTCGCTTCGACGAAGAAAATAACATACGTGAAGCCCAGAAGCTACAGAAAGCGGGCTGCTTTGTGATCTACGGAATCAGCCGCTTTAAGACCCATACTAAACTTCTGCTGGTAGTACGTAACGAAGGTAGCCGAGTGGCCCGGTACGCCCACATGGCAACGGGCAACTACAACGAAGACACGTCGAAGCTTTACACGGATATTGGCCTGCTAACGACCAACGAAGTCTACACGCACGACATTTCGGAATTTTTCAATGTCATTACGGGGCACTCGCTGCCGAACGACTACCAGTATTTGATTACGGCCCCGCGAGGCATGCGGGATCAGCTCATCCAATTGATTCAAACCGAAGCCAGCAACACCCAGCGGGGTTTGCCCAGCGGTATCTGCATCAAAGCAAATTCGCTGGAAGACAAACAGATCATCGACGAGCTATACCTGGCGTCGCAGGCGGGCGTACCCATCCGGCTGATCGTGCGGAGTATCTGCTGTCTGCGACCCAAACGCGAAGGACTGAGCGAGAACATTACCGTTCGGTCGATCGTCGGCGACTTCCTGGAGCACACGCGGATTTACTATTTCCACAACAACGGGGATTCCAAGGTGTACGGTGGCAGTGCCGACATCATGGTCCGTAGTTTTGACCGCCGGATTGAATCGTTGTTCTACCTGGCCGACCAGCGCGTAAAACAGCAGGCCATTCTGATTCTGAAGTACAACCTGCTGGATAACGTCAACGCCTACGAGTTGAACGAGGATGGTTCATTCACGAAGTGCGAAGTAGCCGAAGGCAGCGAGCCGTTCAACATGCACGAACGCTTTTTCGATGTCACCGAGAAAGACATTGCCGATGCGCAACTGTTCACGACGGTAAAAGAAACCGAAATTGCTCAGATCGAAACAGAATATCAGGAAAACGCCGAACGCGCTATTGCCGATATTTAAGCGATTAGAAACCGACAAAAAGGGAGAATGGGGACCGTTGGGTAATCTCATTCTCCCTTTTTCCGTTGTATCTTCGCCAAATCAACCGTAAGCTCGTCATTATTGAATGGATCGTTTTACAGGCTTAATAGGCGTCGTATTGATTTTAGGAATCGCCTATGCCCTCTCTGATAACCGCAAAGCCATCAACTTCAGAACCGTTGGTGTAGGTTTAGCCCTCCAGTTCGGCTTGGCCGTCTTTGTTCTTAAAACCGACGTTGGCCGGGATCTTTTCCAGGGACTGGGTTATTACGTCGACCGTTTATTACAAAAGGCCAGCTCGGGCGCGGAGTTCGTTTTTGGCCCCCTCGTTAAGCGCTATTTGCTCTCTCAGGCCTTCGGTACGGACAACAATCTGATCTTTTTCTTCCAGATTATTCCGACCATCATTTTTGTAGCCGTACTGGTCAATATCTTTTATCACCTGGGCATCATGCAGCGCGTAGTAGCCATTATGGCGCGGGCCATGAAGTGGCTGATGGGCGTCAGCGGAGCCGAGGCCCTGTCGAACGTAGCCAGCACCTTCGTGGGGCAGGTAGAAGCACAGATCATGATCAAGCCCTATCTGAACGGCATGACCAATTCCGAACTGCTGGCCAGCATGACGGGTTCGTTTGCCTGTATTGCCGGGGGCGTTCTGGCCGTCTATATCTCGCTGGGCGTTCCGGCTCCATACCTGCTGGCCGCTAGTATCATGGCTGCACCGGGCGCACTGGTCATCAGTAAAATTGTCATGCCCGAGACGCAGGTTTCGGAAACGCAGGGTACCGTTAAGGTAGAAATCAAGAAATCACACGCCAACCTGCTCGATGCCATTGCGGCTGGTGCCAGTGAGGGCTTAAAAGTCGGCTTCAACGTAATTGCCATGCTGATTGGCTTTATTGCGCTGATTGCGTTGATCGACAGTCTATTGTTCCGAATCGGTTTTTACGTCCTGAACATGGACAACCTGAGCATGAATTTTCTGCTGGGTAAGCTGTTTTCTGTTTTCGCCTGGGCCATGGGCGTACCCTCGAAAGACATTGAAGTAGCGGGTTCTTTGATGGGGACCAAAATGGTGGTCAATGAATTTGTGGCGTATCTAGAGCTAGTTAAAGTCAGAGGTACCCTCGACCCGAAAACCATCGCCATCACCAGCTTTGCGCTTTGCGGTTTTGCGAACTTTAGTTCCATTGCCATTCAGGTGGGTGGTATCGGCGAGTTGGCTCCCCAACGCCGGAGTGACTTGGCACGGCTGGGTTTTAAAGCGCTTATTTGCGGTACACTGGCCAGTTACATGTCCGCAACGCTGGCCGGTCTGCTTCTTTAAATTTGCCGTATACCTGGTCTACTCAGCCGAACATCTATAAAAAAGCCCTTGCAAGGGCTTTTTTTATGAGCAATTGATTAGCTCTCAAAAAAGACATTTACCTGTTAGCCTTCGAGAACTAAGCAGCGGCTATTCACGGTTGACGTACTCTAACTCACCCGCCAAGTTAACTATTCTGCATTAGCACGTTCCTCGAGGACCTTTGCAGTAGCAATTAAAAACCTGATACAATAAGCTGGTTTCAAACGCACCAATTTTTAAAAGTTCGGTACAACTACCGGGCCTTTTATTTTTTACCATTTTTTCTACGTATAATTTAATTTATTGTATTATGTGGTCGTTTTAAGGAAAACTTACGACTACCATGATTCAGACCAAGCTGATTCCCCGAGCCGCTGAAGCGTACGAACCACCCATGCTGATTAAATCGCTGCTGGCCCAATCGTTGAAATACGAACTCCAGCGGGAAATCATCTATCGGGATTTGTTTCGCATGGATTACGTTCAGTTCAACGAGCGGGTACGTCGGCTAGCCAACATGCTGACGGCCCTGGGCGTACAACCGGGGGATACGGTAGCTGTGCTGGACTGGGACAGTCATCGGTATCTCGAATGTTTTTTCGGCGTAACGAGTCTGGGCGCCATTCTGCACACGGTCAACGTTCGGTTATCGCCCGCGCAGATTCTCTACACGATGAATCACGCACAGGATAAGGTCGTCCTAATTCATGAAGACTTTCTACCTATTCTGAATGCGGTCAAGGATCAGTTGACAACCGTCGAATCGTACGTCCTGCTGTCGGATAAAGTCTATACGGGTGCCGTGCCAGACGTACCCGCAAATTTTTCCGGCGAGTACGAAGCTTTGCTTGCTGACAATTCGACCCAGTACGACTTCCCGGATTTTGACGAGAATACCTGGGCTACTACGTTTTACACGACAGGCACAACGGGGAATCCTAAGGGGGTTTATTTCTCCCACCGGCAGCTCTTTATGCATACCATGGGACTCGCAACGTACGTGTGCGGGTATCAGGCGGTTCCCTTTTCATCACTATCGGATGTGTACATGCCGTTAACGCCCATGTTCCATGTCCATGCCTGGGGATTTCCGTTTCTGGCGACGATGCTGTCTACGAAGCAAGTGTATCCGGGCCGTTACGAACCGGACATGCTGGTCAAGCTGCTGGCGAACGAAGGCGTCACGCTCTCCCATTGCGTGCCGACGGTTATGGGAATGATCCTGGCTTGCCCCGCTGCGCAGCAAGTCGACCTGAGTCATTGGAAAGTTATCATCGGGGGTTCGGCCTTAACCAGAGGTTTGGCGCAGGCAGCTACTTCACTGGGTATCCAGATTTATCAGGGGTATGGGATGTCGGAAACGGCTCCGGTACTGGCCCTTACCCACCTGAATGATACCGAACGTAACGGATCTGGCGATGAGCAGCTTGCGTTGCGTACCCGCGCCGGGCGCACAGCTCCTTTCGTTGAGTTTAAACTGCTGGATGATGCGGGTAATGATGTACCACACGATGGAGAGTCCGTTGGTGAACTCGTCGTGCGAGCCCCCTGGCTTACCCAGGGCTATTACCAGGACCCCGAGCGAGAAAAAACGCTCTGGCAGGGCGGCTGGCTCCATACTGGTGACGTAGCAAGCATCACGCCCGATAATTGGGTGCAGATTGCCGACCGGCTGAAAGACGTTATCAAAACCGGCGGGGAATGGGTTTCCTCGCTGGATATGGAAAACGTGCTGTCGCAGTTGGAGGGCGTCGCGGAGTCAGCTGTGGTGGGTATCACCAGCGAGCGGTGGGGAGAGCGCCCTCATGCGCTGGTTGTCCTGAAACCTGACTACGAGCTTAGCGAAGCCAGCATCAAACAACAACTACAGGCCAAGGTGGACAAGGGCGAGCTGAACAAATGGTACGTTCCGGATGGCGTTCATCTGGTAGCAGCCATCCCGAAAACGAGCGTAGGCAAGATCGACAAGAAGCAGATCCGCGCTGAGCTGAATAGTCAACTGGCAAGCTCTACGTCGGCCTCCTGAACGGGTAAGTAGTGGCGAAAAGTACCGACCTTTGCCTCATCACAACCTGATTAATATGACCCGCATCGGCTTACTCTCGGACACGCACAGCTTTCTGGACCCACAGATTTTTACTCATTTCGACGCCTGCGACGAGGTCTGGCACGCGGGCGACGTAGGGGCGCTGGACGTACTAACGCAACTACGGGATTTTCGGCCGCTACGTGTCGTTAGCGGTAATATTGATCGGGTAAGTTCCGATTTACCCGCCGAGCAACGGTTCTCGATCGAAGGCTTCCACGTCTGGATGACGCACATTGGTGGAGCACCACCCCGCTACAATCCGGAGGTTCGCCCTGTACTACAGGGCACCCCGCCGGATCTATTTGTTTGTGGTCACTCACACATTCTGAAAGTGTTACGCGATACCAGCCTGAATAATATGCTTTATCTCAACCCCGGAGCGGCTGGCAAAACAGGTTTTCATAAAATGCGTACCGCTATCCGTTTCACCCTCGACGCCGGCCGGATCGGCGATATGCAGGTGATCGAGTTGGGGAAGAAGTAGTTAGTTGGGCCAGTGCGTCTCAATGCCCTGCGAGCGAACCAATTTCTGAAAATCCTGGAGTAGCTTATTGTCTTCCCGAACAGCACGGGGCGGCACTTTTTTGCTCAGCGCATAAGCCACCAGCATCCCCACCGCTTCCCCAATGCTCCACTCAACCGGGTGCAGGCGATAGCAGCCATTAGTCAGGTGCGTCGTACCGATGTTCTTGTTGGCGGGGAGTAAATTCGTCACGCGCTGGGGAAGTAAGGCACCCAGTGGTATCTGAAACGGCAATGAGCTGAAGTCAATGTAATTGGACCCGCTGCTACTCGGATGCAGGTCGATGTGGTAGTAGCCAGTTCCTACACTATCGTAAAAATCAGACGCCATGTTGCCGGTTTTCTTTCCCGTGATGAGCGCCCGGTTTTCTGCCCCAACGTGTTCCTCCAGTATTGTGAAGACGGATTTGATACGTCGGGATTCGCGGATGTATGGATATTTGGCCAACCCATCTTCTGTGCCCATAATATCAGGACGCAGGCGTAAGCCAGCCCAACCCTGTCCCCCATCCGGGCGGGGCGCTTCAGTCTGTAGCCAGTAGAGCAACGACAGACTCAGCTGCTTGGCTCGTTCCACGTGCTTTTTAAATTCTTTGTCGCTGGCACTGATCAAGTTACCTAATATATAATCGTTCTGAGGCCAGTTGACGCTGGAAATATCGCCCGCGTAGGTCCCCGGTTTGAAATTGGCCTTGCTGATGATCCGCCGGTAGTTCCACAGGTTCAACGTCTCACCGGTTTTGATACCCTCCGGGTGAAAGCCCAGTTGCTTTGGCTCCAGTGTTTTCGGGTTTGAATAGCTTAGACTCAACAGCTTTCCCGACCAGGCAGGCGTTACGTTAGGCACGTAGCTCTGCCAGAACGAATACTCCCTGGGTCGAGTAATAATATGGTTCTCTCCAGGTACGTAATCTATCGCAAAGCACATCGTAAATGCCTGGCAGTTATTCGGGTCGGCTTTCTCAGGTGCGTGTAATTCACGGGTTTCTTGCTGCGACTCAGTTCCCGTCACAAATTCGGTTTTGGTCAGGGGTAGTAAATCACCTAACTCAGTGGCATCAACAAAGTAGGGAGCCGTCAACGTATATTTCTTACCGCTGCGCAGGTCAACGGACTGTAAAGCTCGTACCACATCACCGTCGACATCAGCCCCGCTAATCTTGTGTTCCAACAGCAGCGTCAATTTACCGGAACTCAGGTAAGGCATTAACAACTGATACAAGGATGCCAATGCCACCCGCGGTTCATGACAAAGTCGTGAAACAGCCCCGTCTCCCGGATTTAGGCTTGGCCGCTTTCTGGCCTCTTCAGTTAGTGGGTAACGCTGAACGTAATACTGCCGGATAGTAGTACGCAGATCGCGGTAGAGTTGCGTAGCGCCGTGCGTTTCAATCCATTGATGTTCGTCAGGTGGTACGCCCTGCTGGGTCAACTGACCACCAATCCAATCCGTTTCTTCGGTCAAGACGACGGTCCGCCCATTTCGTAGCGCCCCTAATGCAGCCGCACAACCTCCGAGTCCACCACCCGCAATAATTACGTCGGCAGAGTAGCCGGATTGATTTCTGGGGTCTAGCCACGAGCCAGCCTGCGTGTCAAAAGAAGGAAGAGTTAACAACGGTGTAGCCAGCACAGCACCACTACCAGCCGATAGGTGTTCGAGGAAAGTACGTCGATTCATGCCAATAGATTGAGCTCAAAGCCTGTCAATCTACTACGTAAGTACTGTGACGAGGCTTTTTACCGAGCCACAGTCTATTTTAGCCGTCAGTTATCAAAGTAACTTACTCACTACAAACCAGCATAAAAAAATAAGACCCCGTTTTCAGGCGGGGTCTTATCAATTTTTTACGTAGCTACTCGACTAGCTGCCGCACATCTCACAACCTTCTGGATCGTCCAGTGAACAAGTCATGGCCGCGTATTGCTGTTCGAGATCGGTTACCATCGGCACCGGCATAGGCTGGGCGTTAGTTGCGTGTTCTTTCGCGTATTGTATGTAATCGAGTGGCTTCTCGATAGGTGCTGCTTCGCTCATCACGGGCTCCAGTTGTGGCTCAGCCTGTGGTTGTACAACAGTGAACTTCACCGCATCGGCAGCAGCTTTCGTTCGCAGGTAATACATACCTGTTTTCAGCCCTGCTTTCCAGGCGTAGAAGTGCATCGATGTCAGTTTGCCGAAGTTCGAATCCTGAATGTGGATATTCAGCGACTGCGACTGACAGATATAAGCACCCCGGTCGGCAGCCATATCAATGATATGTTTCTGTTTGATCTCCCAAACCGTTTTGTAGAGGTCTTTGATGTTCTGCGGGATGTTTGGAATTGCCTGAACCGAGCCATTAGCCAGAATCAGGTTATTCTTCATGGCATCATTCCACAGACCTAGTTTCACCAGATCACGTAACAGGTGTTTGTTCACCACGACGAACTCACCCGACAGCACGCGACGAGTGTAAATGTTGCTCGTGTACGGTTCGAAACATTCGTTGTTACCCAGGATCTGTGAGGTCGACGCCGTTGGCATTGGTGCCAGCAGCAGCGAATTCCGAACACCGTATTCAACGACATCTTTGCGCAGGCTTTCCCAATCCCAGCGGCCTGACTTTGGCGAAGTACCCCACATGTCGAACTGGAAGACACCTTCCGAAATTGGCGAGCCTTTCCAGGTTTCGTATGGTCCCAGCGTTTTGGCCAGTTCCATCGATGCCGTCATGGCGCCAAAGTAAATCGTTTCGAAAATATCTTCGTTCAGGCGACGCGCTTCGTCCGACTCAAACGGCATCCGCAGCATGATGAACGCATCGGCCAGCCCCTGCACACCCAGTCCAATTGGCCGGTGGCGCATGTTGCTCCGACGGGCTTCTTCAACTGGGTAGTAGTTGATGTCAATGATTTTGTTGAGGTTCTTCGTGGCGGTCTGCGTTACCTCGTAAAGCTTCTGGTGGTCGAACCGCATTATGCCGTCCTGACCCCGCGTGATAAACTTCGGCAGTGCAATCGACGCCAGGTTACAAACAGCTACTTCATCGGGCGACGTGTACTCGATGATCTCGGTGCACAGGTTTGACGACTTAATCGTACCCAGGTTTTTCTGGTTCGATTTTTTATTAGCCGCGTCCTTGAACAGCATGTACGGGGTACCGGTTTCGGTCTGTGCTTCCAGGATGGCGAACCACAGTTCCTGCGCTTTCACCGTCCGGCGCGCGCGGCCTTCACGTTCGTACCGCTCATACAGCGCTTCGAACTCATCACCGTAGCAATCGGCCAGACCTGGGCACTCGTGAGGACAGAACAGCGACCAGACGTCATCGGCTTCTACCCGTTTCATAAACAAATCGGGTGTCCAGAGGGCGAAGAAGAGGTCACGAGCGCGCAGTTCTTCTTTACCTGAGTTCTTTTTCAGATCCAGGAAGTCGAAAACGTCAGCGTGCCAGGGCTCCAGATAGATCGCAAACGAGCCTTTGCGCTTACCACCACCCTGATCGACGTAACGAGCGGTGTCGTTGAAGACACGTAGCATCGGTACGATCCCGTTCGACGTACCGTTAGTGCCTTTGATATAGGTACCCGTTGCCCGAACGTTATGAATGCTCAGACCAATACCACCCGCCGATTGCGAGATCTTGGCCGTTTGTTTCAGCGTGTCGTAGATACCGTCAATCGAATCGTCCTGCATCGTCAGCAGGAAACAGCTCGACATCTGTGGTTTTGGCGTACCCGCGTTGAACAGCGTTGGAGTTGCATGCGTAAACCACTTTTCTGACAGCAGATTGTAGGTTTCAATGGCAGCGTCGATATCCTCCATGTGAATCCCAACAGCAACCCGCATCAGCATATGCTGGGGCCGTTCAGCAATCCGGCCATCGAGTTTTAGGAGGTATGATTTCTCCAGCGTTTTGTAGCCAAAGTAGTCGTAGCTATAATCCCGATCGTAAATGATTGTCGAATCGAGCAGCGCTGCGTTTTTCCGAACGGCATCGTACACTTCTTTCGAGATCAGCGACGCGTTCTCACCCGTCTTCGGATCTTCGTAGTGGTACAATTTCTTGATAGTGCCGGAGAACGACTTATTCGTCTCTTTGTGCAGGTTCGATATAGCAATTCGGGCGGCCAGAATTGCGTAATCGGGATGACGGGTGGTCATCGAAGCGGCCGTTTCGGCAGCCAGGTTATCGAGTTCGGTGGTTTTTACGCCGTCGTACAACCCGCTAACTACCTTCATGGCCACATCGACCGGCTGAACGTAGGACGGATCAAGACCATAACACAGTTTCTCGATCCGGGCGGTGATTTTATCGAACTTGACCGACTCCCGGCGACCATCGCGCTTGACTACTTGCATGAGCGTTTGGGATTAATGATTATATATATAAATGAGCGATACTGGAGTTGCTTGATTTTTTAAAGTTGCTTCGAAATAGACGGAAAATCAAGCCTGAAGGTTCAGGCTCATTTCGGAAACCAGCCGCCCTGCCGGGCCAAGCACTGTGTAAAGAAATTGTTAAGGCGTCACGCTTAATGACTTAGCCGCAAGTCAATGAAGCGTAAAATCACCACATTAAAATTTCGGGTGATTGCGCAAGAGCCTGCTCTGATATACCCGCCAGTTGTGGGCGCAGTAGTGTTGAGCAGACGGTAGCTAAATGTACGGACATTGCCAATACGGACAAGGTATTCCTGTAGTATTTTAGGCAACGGAATTATCTTAGCATCTTGATAATCAACACATAAAAGAAGCATAAAAAACGTTTGCCAATCCACAAAGAACCCTGTATCTTTGCAATCCTTTTCGGACGGAAACCGAGAAGACGAAACTGAGCATTAGATTATGAAAAAGGGCATTCACCCGGATTACCGCGACGTGGTATTCCACGATCTGTCGAGCGACTACAAATTTCTGACGCGTTCGACGGTTCAAACCAAAGACACCATCGAGTTCGAAGGCCAGACCTACCCACTCGTTAAAATTGAAGTTAGCTCGCAGTCGCACCCTTTCTATACGGGTAAGAACGTACTGCTCGATACGGCTGGCCGTGTGGACAAGTTCCGCAAACGGTACGGTACCAAATAAGCTACTCGATCTTCAACAAAAAGCCCTCACCAATTCTGGCGAGGGCTTTTTGTTTTTACTGATTGATGTATTTGTTTACGCTACCGAACAGTGTCCACTTTTGTGGCTCCTCCCCGACGTAACGAATCAGGGCGCAGGCGCTTTTTCTTACGATCTTTCGGCAGGGTCGTGTCCAGACCGGCAGCCATTTTAGCCCGCTGCTTGGGACCAACATTTTTCATCATTGGTTTCGGCTCGCTCGTGGGCGGTGTTTTCTCCGTCGAAGTCGACTGCTGCATCACCGGAGACTGGTTACTTTGCCCCTGCGCGTTAAGCAGCAGGCAAACAGTCAGGGACAAGGTCAGAAATAAGATCCGTTGCATAACGTTGATGGATTGATATAGCTCTTTAACCAATGGCTTATGCATAAGGTTATCAAGCGACTACGTCCACCAACCGATCTATTCGCCTAATCAAGAATCCCAGGTTATAAATTGAACCGCGTCCGTATCTGCTCGTTCATGGTTCGACTGGACGTCAGCTTCCGCCCCTCGGGCCCGTTCATGTAAAATACCAAAGTTCCGCTAAAGCCTCTCCGCATTTCTCGAATATGGTCCGTGTTGAGAATATAGCTTCGATGGATACGTAAAAACGGATCGGGCAGTTGATCAACCAGACTACTGATTGTAAACTCCGTCAGGAGCCGCCTGCCATCAATGGTATGCAAAAACACATACTTCTCGTCAGCCTCGGCATATACGACTTCGCTTAGCTTAACCAGGAGTATTCGATCGCCCTGTTTTACCGTGAGCGTTTTGTATTCTTTTTTCTCGTGTAACTGCCGGATCAAGCTAGCCAGGGGTAAGGGAATCAGTTCCGTTGCTTCGACCTGTTGCAGCTTTTTTACGGTCTTATCCAGCCGCTCTTTCTCGATGGGCTTCAGTAGATAATCCAGCGAGTTTTCCTCGAACGCCCGGATGGCGTATTGGTCGTAGGCAGTGGTAAACACAATCCTGGGCTGACGTTCCAGCCGGGCCAGCATATCGAAGCCGTTTAAGCCGGGCATTTCGATATCCAGAAAAAGCAGCTCGGGTTGCAGCGCCCTTGCCTGGTCAAGTCCTTCAATCCCGTTGGCGGCTTCGCCCACAATAACGAAATCAGGATATGGTAGCAGCAAGCGCTTCAACCGCTCCCGGGCGGGTTCCTCATCTTCAACCAGCAGCGTTCTCCAGACCTTCATGCGTACTTTTATTAAGGGACTATCGTCGTCACGGCGGGCGAATCACGCACCAGGATAACGTACTGAAAATAATCGGCCATCTGCTTACCCGGCTCGTTCAGTTGCAGACGCTGGGCAGCTGGCATGAAGTTACTGTACGTAATCTTTATAGGTTGCTGCACAAACGGGCTCGCCGGACCATCGAGTTTAAATAACGTAACGGTGTTTGGCTGCGTTACCTGCTTGAAATCGTCAATGAAATCGAATTTAGTCATCGGGCCATCGTAGTTCATCTGGTCGAAAACCGTGAACCGTTTTCCTTTGGCCTGCACCATTGGCGGAAGAAATTGTGTAGGCAGCGCCATTTTACAGCCTACATACAGGAAACCAACTGATAGCACTTTACCGCGGAGCGCCAGCGTCGTATCGCTCAGAAGCCGGTCAACAAATGAGCTGGCCTTACCTTCGTTCGTCTTCGCCTGCAGTACGTGGAAGAAGCCCCAAAAGCCGTATATCTTTTGCTTCGCCCAGTGCTGCGTCTGGTAACAGGTTTTAAAGTTTTCGTAAATAACGCCCTCCCGACGAGCACCGATTTGCTTGCAGTTGGTCAAGGCAAATGTAAGCTCTTGGCGCTCCGAAGACGCTAGTTTGGCGAAGGTGCTCGTTTGTAGCTGAGCGATCAGCCGAGTAGCTTCTTCGCTGATCACACTGTCTGGCACAGCTTTCCTGAGTAATCCAGACAACGTACTGAAGTCAGCTTTGTAGCGCATCAACGGCTTTGTCACCAGCAACGCATCCAGGTAGTTAGCGACTAAGACCGGATTCTGAATTTGATCGATGCCGGTGAAATGAATTCGTTTATTAGCTGGCAGAGTCTGATTAAGTGCTCTGATCTTTCGTATTTTCTCCTGGAAGTCTTTGTTGGCCCACTGGGCATCTTGTCTGACCCAATCGGCGAAAACGGAATCCAGTTTCGCTTCACCGCCATGATCCAGGTATTCATTCAGGTACCAGGCTTTGGCAAAATCAACTTCGGCCACGTACGTGCGAACGCCAGCCTTCTGATTCAGTAGTTTCAGAAAATTAAAATCAACGTTCTGTGGTTCGCGGATGCCGTGCGACTCGCCCAGCAGGAACACCTGATGATTGAAGAAATCGTCGTTGACAATAGCGCTCTCGGTGACCTGCTGCGTAATATCAGCACGGTTATTTTTCAGGTAATCGGTGACAGACTGAGCTGAAGCGGCAGTCATTAGCCAGCAGCACAGGGCGATGAGGTAGTACTTACGGAACATAAATAGGATTGGTAGGCTGGTTAGTAGGGTAATAATGTGGCGGAAGCAGGGACTATGATTGGTAAGACGATACGTACGCACTTATCGGGCGGGTTGACTAACTGGATCTGGTGATTACTTCCGTACAGCAGGTTAAGTTTGTCGAACGTGCTCTGCAAACCGTACCCCAGTTGCAGTGAATCAGGAAACGGAATACCGTTGTCCGCTACGTTGATGACGAGCTCGTAGGCGGTTCTGGTCACGGACACCAACAGCTCTCCCCGCTGCAATATGTCTTTGAGTCCATGTTTCAGCGAATTCTCCACCAGTGGTTGCAGCAGGAATCGGGGAATCGTTACTAGCTGGCAGTTGTCGTCAACTGTTACGTCAAACCGAATCCGGTCGCCGAACCGCACTTTTTCGATAGCTAGATACGTATTTAGAATATCAATTTCCTCCTGAACCGTGATGCTATTGCTGTGCTGGGAGCCCATGCTGTACCGGAATAGTTTGGACAACTGTAGCGTCATTTCTTCGGCCTTCTCAGGGTTGGTCATGGTTAACCCGGCGATGGCGTTCAGCGAGTTGTACAAAAAATGGGGATTCATCCGGGCTTGTAGGCTTTTCAGCTCCGCATCCGTCGTCAGTTGTTTCAGTCGAATCACATCCAGCTCTTTCTCCTGCAACCGCATTTGCAAGGCCGAGCGCTTGGTATGATACACTAAGTTTAACGTACTGACAATGAAAACAATGATTGGTGTTAGTTTATAGTCATCGTAGTGCGTCAGAAAATGAAACGGTGCACCCAGTAGACTCGACAGGACCCAGTAGGCCAGTTCGATACCCACAAACATTCCGGCCAGATTACACAGGTAGTAGCCAGCGATGCGCTGCCATTGATTTATGTTCCGTGTTTTTATACAGTGCTCAAACAGATACAGGCTATTGGCGATACTAATTGAGATGGCAACGCTGAAAGCCAGATAAAACAGCAGGTTTTTCGGCGTTATCCAATGCCCCGTAAAAACAGTTTGCAGTAAACTAAGCATCAGGCCAACGGCGAGGCCGATGAACAGGTACTGCCCATTGGCCTGGTACAGGGATGCATTAATCAGGGGTAGTAGCTTGCGGTTCATTATGAAAGCAAAGCTGAAGAAACGAGCCGGGGTTTCACGTAAAAAAACGACGAGTGGTCGGATTCACGGGACAAAACGTCGCATTATGGACTTTTTATGCATCATACGATTAACGCCCATGCGGCAAATTAATCAGCCTCCGTGTGGAATTGGTGCGATACGTGCATCTTACTCCCGATAAGCAGCTAGTTCATGTTTTTAAAACGACTTCGTTCATCTAGATCAGCCAGTAGCCGACCGAAGACGCCGGCCGATTACATCGCAGCCTACCGGGCTTCGGGCGATCTGGTCGTATTGGGTGAGTTGTACGAACAGTATATGGAGCTGGTATACGCTGTTTGCTACAATTACCTGCGCGATGAAGAAGAGGCAAAGGACGCGGTCATGCAGTTATTCGAGCAGTTGATTACCGATCTGCGCCGACATGACGTACAGAACTTTCAGGCGTGGCTCCACAGCGTTGCCCGAAACTACTGCCTGATGCAACTACGCAGTCGAAAAAACCATACCGTAGCGAGCCTGGCCGACACGCCCGATCTGGACCATCAGTTGCATACGGGCAACGAAGACGACCAGCTTGATCTGGAAGCCGATCTAACTCAACTGGAAGCCTGTCTGCAAACCTTGCCCGACGAGCAACGTATCTGCCTGACGCTGTTCTATCTGGAACGTAAAAGCTACGTTGACGTGGCTACCCTAACGGGCTTCGATCTGAAAAAAGTCAAGAGCTGTTTGCAGAACGGGCGACGAAATTTAAAAATTTGTCTAAGCAAATAGGCTGAGCTTGCCTCTACCCTACTGATAATGAACGACCAACTCACTTTTGATGACCTCCGCGCTTACCAGGCCGGGCAACTAAGTACTCAGGCGCGACACCGCGTTGAGCGGTTGTTACTCGAAAATCCGTTTTACGCCGACGCACTGGCCGGATTGGAGGCCATGCAGCAAACAGCGACTCCCACCGCCGAGCAACTGGCCGATTTACGGGTAGCCCTGCACGAGCGTATTCATGAGTCGGCCACGAAAAAGCGGCTGTGGCCACTTTGGATTGCCACCACGACTGCCGCCATTCTGTTCATGCTGGCCATGGCGATCTATTTTATTTTCTTTGCCAATCCCCGACCAGCCCGTCCCAAAACAGCGCCACCTACCCACGCTACGGCGCAACTGATGAGCGCACTCACCGGTACGTTCAGGCAGATTACTATCGAAAAAGTTGCCAGTACCGATAGTACCAGCTGGTTTATTATTGACACGACGCCTAAACCAAAAGATCGGTAAAGACACCGTTTAATCAAGGATTTACGGCATTTTATCTACATTAATAGACCTATAAGAGGGCGCCACGAAAAGTCCCGTATGCTCAAAAGTTTCTCTGCTTCGCGAAACATTTAAGAAAGGCCAATAGTTAATCGGGCAAAACACCTTTCATTACACTCTATGTTTCGCTCAATTTCACAAAAGGTAGCACTCCTTTCGCTTTTAGTATCTACTACCTGTTTGTCAACAACTTACGCACAACAACGCTTTAGCGTTGGTCCTCGCGTCGGCTTGAATTTATCCACATTGCGTGGGGACGTAACGGGCTACAAACTGGCACCTGGTCTGGCCGCTGGTGCTTTCGTCATGTATAGCTCCCTGAACCATTTTGGTATCTCAGCTGACGTTCTTTATTCTCAACGCGGAGGCCGGTTCCCAAGTACGACGAATGGTGGTACGACCACTGAATTCACGCAGCGCATCAATTATCTTGAAATTCCAGTAGCGCTTCGTTACTTCCTGACGCGGAGTGGCGATTTCCGGCCAAACGTATTTTTTGGTCCGTCGCTGGCCATTCCCCTGAGTGCTCAGCGGGTTCGTCAGAAATTGAACAACGTTGATCAACCAAACACCGACAACTCCAGTACATTCAAAAACCTGGACCTGGGTTTACTAGCGGGTTTACAACTCAATTTTCCTGGCTTTGGCGAACGGCAGCGGTTCCTGATCGACGCCCGCTACACATTCGGTCTCGCCGACATCACGGTTCCCTTTACGCCCGTTAACGTAGTACCCGGTGCTACCGGCGCGCAGAATATCTATAATTCAACGATCACGGTTACCCTGGGCTATGGTTTCGGTGTAGGTAGAGAACATCCCAGCCGGTACCGTCGCTAGGCATACCAGCAAGCGTAGCTTGCATTCGTGCTGTATGTATTTCGTGAGTGAAATACATACAGCACGTTTTTTTATGCTCTATCCCTGGCTGTCTTCCAGCTAAGGATAGCTAACGAACAGCCTGGTGCGTGCGGCATTATTGTTTGATTCGGCCCGTACGCCAATTGTTTCGTATTTTTACCCGTTCAAGACATTTGCTTTCCGTATGATGACCAGTTGCCGGTCCCTGTTTGTAACGTTGTTCTGCCTTCTTCTGTCCGCAACCACTTTTGCGCAGACACCTGCTTCGGGTAAAGAACCTGCTTTTCTCCAGCTAACGACTCGTCAAAACCGCTGGGCGGATTCCGTCTTTGCGGCTTTGACCCCAGACGAGCGGATCGGCCAGCTTATTATGGTAGCGGGTTACTCGAACCGTAACCCAGTCTACGAAGATTCGCTGGTTTCACTCGTTCGGACGAACAAGCTGGGCGGGGTAGTCATGTTTCAGGGCGGACCGATGCGGCAAGCCAAATTGACCAACCGACTACAGGCCTTGTCAACGGTACCGCTGCTGATCGCGATGGATGCCGAATGGGGGCTGGCCATGCGGCTCGACAGCACGGTTCGTTATCCTTACCAGATGACCTTAGGGGCTATGTCAGCCGGTAGCGATAGCCTGATTTACAAAATGGGGGCAAACCTGGCCAAACAAGCTCGCCGACTGGGCGTTCACGTCAACTTCGCCCCCTCCGTCGACATCAATAACAACGCTAATAATCCGGTCATCAACTTCCGGTCGTTCGGCGAGAACAAATACACCGTTACGCGCAAAGCACTGGCTTACGTTCGTGGTATGCAGGACAACCGCTTACTGACCAGCATCAAGCACTTCCCCGGTCACGGCGACACTGGTACGGATTCCCATTACGACCTACCCCTCATCAACAAGAGTCGCGTCGAGCTGGACTCGCTGGAGCTGTATCCGTTCCGGCAGTTGATCAACGCCGGGGCAGCCGGGGTCATGGTTGCCCATTTGAATATCCCTTCGCTTGACACCACCCGAAACCTGCCCTCTACTCTATCGCCCAACATCGTAACCCGGTTGCTTAAGGATGAGCTTGGTTTCAAAGGACTCGTTTTCTCCGATGCCATGAACATGAAAGGCGTTACCAAATTCTTTCCGTCGGGACAGGCCGACCGCATGGGACTGGAAGCGGGAATGGACATTCTGGAATTCACGGAGAACGTACCACTGGCCATTGCGCAGATCAAACAGGCCGTAGTCGAGGGCCGCCTGACGCAGGAAGCGCTGGATGCCCGCTGTCTGAAAGTATTACGGGCCAAAGCGTGGGTAGGCTTGAACGAGTACAAACCTATTGTGCTGGACAATCTGGTGCAGGATCTTAATCCCGTTCAGGATGAACTACTGAATCGCCAGATGACCGAAGCCAGCCTGACGGTCCTGAAGAATACGCAGAATATCTTGCCGCTGCAACATCTCGATACGTTACGTATCGCATCGATCGCGATTGAAGCCGATCAGCCAACGCTATTCCAAAAAATGGCGGCTAATTATACCAACGTCACCCACTTTAATCTGACGTCAAAATCACCCGATTCAACCATTGCGCAGGTGCGGGATTCGCTCAAGAACTACAACTTGCTGTTGGTTGACGTTCACCTGAACAACATTCGGCCAGGGGCTAAATACGGTCTTCAGGCAAAAACCGCCGGACTCGTCAGCGAACTGGTAGCAACCGGCAAGGCCGTCGTTACGGTATTTGGTAACGTGTACGTCCTGGATCGACTGACCTTCCCCAACGACACGGTCCGTTCGGAACGCAGCATTGAGCAGGCGCGGGCTATTGTGATGCCCTACCAACTGACCAACTACACCGAAGAACTCGCAGCCCAATTAATTTTTGGCGCGATTGGCGCATCGGGAAAACTACCCGTAACCGTTAATCAGCGTTTCCGGCTGGGCGATGGTATCAACATTCAGCCAAACGGACGCCTTAAATACACAATCCCCGAAGAAGTGGGGATCGACAGCCGTTACCTAACGCAGAAAGTAGACTCACTGGTCAATGTCGGCCTCATCCAGAAAGCCTTCCCTGGCTGTGTCGTGCAGATGGCACGCAACGGCAAGGTCATTTTCCGAAAAGCGTATGGTACGCACACGTATGATGCTTCACTGGGCATCGAGCCAATTGCTACGAAGCTGGACGACCTGTTCGACATGGCGTCGGTGACGAAGGTCAGTACCTCGACCCCGGCGCTGATGAAACTTGTCGACGAAGGCAAGTTCAACCTCGACGGTGTTATGGCCGATTACCTGCCCGATTTCAAAAAATCGAACAAGGCTAATCTGCGCTGGCGCGACGTGCTGACCCACCAGGCCGGGTTAAAAGCCTGGATTCCATTCTGGATGGACACCAAAGAGCCGGATGGCAGCTGGAAACCCAGGACGTTTCAGGCGGAGCGCTCTGGTCGATACTCGATCGAAGTAACCGACAGTCTTTACGAATTCAGACGGTACCCCAAAACTATTTTTGAGCAAATTCGGGACTCGCCGGTGAGTGGCAAAAAGGAATACGTTTATTCCGATCTGTCATTCATCCTGTATCCTCAGATCGTAAAGCGGCTCACGGACGAGCCATTCGAAGACTTCCTGAAGGAAACGTTCTACAAACCGCTGGGTGCCTCAACGTTAACCTTCAAACCACGTCGGTTCTACCCACTCAATCGAATTGTACCGACCGAATACGATTCGCTATTCCGGAAAACGCTGATCTGGGGGCGCGTTCACGACGAGGGCGCGGCTATGCTTGATGGGCTCTCGGGACATGCGGGCTTGTTCGGCTCGGCCAATGATTTGATGAAACTATTCGAGATGTACCGCCAGAAAGGTAACTACGCCGGCAAGCAGTACATTACGTCGAAAACCATTGCGGAATTCACCCGCTATCAGTTTCCGGGACAAAGCCGCCGGGGCCTAGGGTTCGACAAACCATCGCAACCTTACTCGGGCAACGCCCCCCGCTCCGGGACAGCCAGCAGCTACGGCCATTCCGGTTTTACGGGTACGTTCGTCTGGGTTGATCCCGATCCAGCCTATAATCTGACTTACATTTTCCTATCCAACCGGGTGTATCCAACGCGAAACAATAATAAAATTAGCACGTTGAATACGAGGACGAATGTAGTCGAGGCTCTCTATCAGGCCATCCGTCACGGTATGCCATGAAAAACCATCTGATTCATCTGCTGAACTACGAGCTCTGGGCGAACAAACGCGTTATTGACGCCCTTGAGGTACTGGAGAATCCACCCAGCCGGGCGGTGGCCGTAATGGGTCATATCCTGTCGGCGCAACAAGTATGGTTAGGTCGGTTCGTTGGCGAACCGACCTTCATTTCCATCTGGGAGGATACCCCCGTGAGTTGGATGAACGAAATGGCCGAACGGCAGCATCACAAAATAGTAAGCTACGTAAACACCCTGGCCGAAGCCGATCTGCTCAAACCAATCGATTACGTCAGTTCACAGGGCGACAATTACCAGAATACGTTGCTGGATATGCTCACCCACATGAGCCACCACGCGGCTTATCACCGGGGGCAGGTCGTGCAGCTTATCCGCCCCATGGTGAAACAAGCCCCCGTCACTGACTTCATTATCTGGGTGCGGGAGATGTAGGCCTTCGGCTCCGGCAGAGCGTCTTAATCCGGAACAAACCATTCGTCTAGACCGCTTCGCTAACGCTCTATCTGCGGAATGTTACCAGACCAATTTTTATGCCTGCCGCTGCACTTGGCAAAATAGAGTGTCCTTTCGCAAACCGGTTTGGCAAAAAGCCGCAACCACAGGAGCCCAGTTCCGGATTTGTTTCAGTACTACCGTAACGGATGCCTACCCCCACGTAAAAATCAAGTAACACCCGCGATGGACTATTCGATGTTTCGCCGGGAAGGGCAATCTGTCGTCCCCATTTGACGTGGCTGCCCCACACAAATCGATGAATTGATTGCTCCACAGGGGATGAAATCGACTCGTTATTATACGGCCAGCCGGCTTTCGTACCGTTGATCTGCTTGGCGAAACCTTCTATAGCCAGGTAATTCCCTAACGGAAAACCACTCCTGATACGAATGTTTCTACGTTTATTAGTACGATAGCGATTCATGTAGTGTCGCCACTCCGAGCGAACGCGCCAGACGGACCAATCTGTAAAGTTTTGCTTATCGTCGGTGGTGATCGCAAACCCTTTTCGCCCAAATCCAACTTCGGCCTGCATCGAGTTTCGTTTACTGACGCGAACTTCTGCGCCTGCCTGAATGGTTGCGTCAGGATCTACCAAGATGGACAGTGGGGCTACTTTCAATAGTACTGCCGCCGGACGCCCATAGCGAATGGTCGAGTCTTGGGCATACACCGTTTGAGAAAAGAAAAACAGACAGATAAAGTAAATCCAACAGTTCATCATGGTGTGTTATTAGGCGTTTGATAATGATAGGCAATTAATCAAAAGCGTTGGAATCGTGAAGAAAATTTAACTTTACTTATACTGGTCTCCACTACAAAGTAGGACAGATTTATGGATGCCCAAGAACTTGTAGAATTGGGTCTGATATCTGATCATTGACGCTATTTCACTTGCCCACTTTCACAGACTTACGACAAATTCATGCATACACTTTTACCTTTCCTGCTCGCTATGATTGCGGCTATTGTGCTGCTAAATATGTGGGCTAACAAACTGAAAATTGCGTACCCAATTCTGCTGGTTGTGGCCGGACTACTAGTCAGTTTTGTGCCAGGATTACCCAGGGTACGTATCAACCCCGACCTGATCTTTTTTATTTTCCTGCCGCCACTCCTCTTCGAAGCCTCCTGGACGATTTCTTTCAAAGAGATGAAAAAATGGTGGCGTATGATTGGCAGTTTCGCCTTTCTGGTTGTTCTGTTCACCGCCTTGTCCGTAGCGTTGGTGGCGAACCATTTCATTCCAGGATTTACGGTTGCTCTCGGCTTTTTATTGGGTGGGATCGTATCACCACCGGATGCGGTCAGTACGGGGGCCATTACCAAATTTGTCAAAATCCCTAAATCTACGTCGGCGATTCTGGAGGGAGAAAGCCTGCTCAACGACGCGTCATCGCTGATTATCTTTCAATTTGCCCTGGTCGCGGTGGGCACCGGGCAGTTCATCTGGCAGCAGGCAGCCATGAGTTTTATCTGGATGGTCCTGGGCGGGGCGGGTATTGGCCTGTTGCTGGCCTGGATTTTTGTGCAGGGCCACAAACGACTGCCTCTTGATGCACAATCGCATATTGCGCTGACGCTTATCGAACCCTATTTCATGTATTGGGTGGCAGAAGAGCTTCATTGCTCGGGCGTGCTGGCAGTCGTAAGCGGTGGCTTGTTTATGTCGGCCCGACGACTGGTTTTTTTAAACAGCGCCAGCCGAATTCAGAGCTTCAGCGTCTGGGAAAGCTTTGTGTTCATCCTAAACGGTATTGTCTTTCTGGTCATCGGTCTGGAACTCCCCGAAATTGTCGACGGGCTACGGGCCGAAGGCGTTCCATTGCATACCGCCATTGGCTACGGTATGTTGGTAACGGCTGTCCTGGTTGGTTCCAGAATGATTAGTGCATACACGGCCTTGCTGGCTACGCTTGTCTTTCGCCCTACCGTGCTGCCCCCTGCTCGTTCGACCAGAAGACGCTGGCTGACGCCTATGCTTCTCGGCTGGACCGGCATGCGTGGTGTGGTATCGCTGGCAGCGGCTTTATCAATCCCCATCACCCTGAACGACGGCACCGCTTTCCCGCACAGGAATCTTATTCTCGTTATTACGTTTGTGGCGATACTACTTACGCTACTGGTGCAGGGACTTACCCTTCCTTATTTCATAAACCGGTCGAGATTGTTTGATGCTTTACTCGAAGGAGAATCGGAAGAAACGATCAGACAACAAATGAAACACGGCCTGAAACAACACGTTTATCAGTTTCTGAAAAGCAAATATGACCAGGACCCGGCTGGCTATGTCGGCATGGAGAAATTTTTGAGAAAATGGGAAGAGCGGGCCAAAGCCACGGATGATAGCTGGATGAGTGAAAAGACCAAAGCGAGCTTTGTCGAAGTACTCGAAGTACAGCGTCAGTACCTTACCCAACTCAATAAAGATCCCAAAATTGATGAAGCTCTGATCCGGCAGCAGTTATATCAAATCGATCTGGAAGAAGAACGGTTGAAGATCATTTAGGCCAATTGCAAAGAGTCTAGTCCGGCAGGTAAACGCTAAACGTAGTGCCCTGCCCCAGCTGACTGGTAGCCGTGATCGTTCCACCGTGGTTTTCAGCTACCCGCTGACAGATAGCCAGCCCGACTCCGGTGCCGGCGTACTGGCTGTGCGAATGCAGGCGCTGGAAAACCTGAAAAATCCGATCCGCATATTTCTGCTCGAAACCAATACCATTATCGCTCACATCGATTTTAGTGAACTTCGCGGCCTGACTGATGCGTCCGGACGGGTTAGGCACTTTGTCAGCCTTTACGATAACCGTCGTTACGTTAATAACAGGCGGCCGGTCAGGTAAGCTGAATTTCAGGGCATTGGACAGTAAGTTCTGAAACAGTTGCCGCAGCTGCGATTCGTCGCCCCGTACCGTCGGCAGGTTGCTGGCGTTGATCACGGCTCCGGTTTGCTGAATACGCAGATCGAGCAGGTCAAGCACATCATCCAGAATTTTCTGGAGCGACACAGGTTCGAAGACCTGCTGCCGGGTTGATATTCGCGAGTAATTGAGCAGGTCCCGAATCAGCGTCGACATGCGTTCGCCCGCCTGCTGAACCCGGGACAGAATGTCCCGTCCGCGATCATCAATTTCCTGCGCATACTGCTCCTGCAACAGGCTACTAAATGACTGAATTTTACGTAAGGGTTCCTGCAAGTCGTGACTCGCTACGTAGGCGAACTGTTGCAGATTATCGTTAGACCGTTGCAGATCATGGTTAGCCAGTTCCAGTTCATGCGTACGCAGCGTAACCAGCCGACTCAGTTCTTGCTCGTTCATTCGCTGCAACGTAACATCGAACGAAGCCCCAACGACTACCTGAGGCACCCCTGATTCATCAAAGAAGGCCTGCCCCTTCGAACTAATGATTCGTTCCTGTCCGGTTTTCCGATTAATGAGCCGGTATTCGACGGCTAATTGTCCATCACCTGTTTGTAACGCTCCTTCGATTGCCCGTATAACACTCTCCTTCTGGGGCACACAATCCAGTGCATCCTCCAGCGTCATCAGCTCATCGGGTCCGTAGCCTGTCCACTCCTTGACGCGGTCCGAAAAGGTAACGTCACCGATCATCGGATAAATCTGCCAGGTACCCAAGCCCGCTACGTCAATCGCAGTAGCCAGGCTTTCCTGCGCCTGTTTCAGCTGTTGCCGGGCCACAACCTGCGTTGTTACGTCGACAGCCATGTGCAGGATGGCGTATACGTTCCCACTGGCATCCTTCAGCGGTTTGTAGGTGAAGTTGAACCAGTATGGTTTTAATTCATCCCCATCAAGCAGATCAGCCCGCTGCTCCATTGCTTCATAAGGAATTCCGGTTCGGTACACATCTTTTAATAACTGAGGAAACGGCTGACCTTTAACTTCCGGAACACCCTCTTCTATTGTCTTACCAATGACGGAGGCATCCTTACTCCACATCTTCAGCAACACCGAATTGGCATTGTCAATGATGATATTCTCAGTTACATACACGCCAATGGCAAACGGTGCTTCGGCGACCAACGTCCGGAAACGCTGTTCGCTTTTCTCTAGCGCTCTCCGGGCCACAACCTGCTGCGTTACGTCGGTAGCTACTTCAATGATTCCCGTAATGCTGTCCCGTTCCCGAATGGGCGTGCAGGCTACGTTGAAAAAGCATTCTTCTTTTTGCCCATTTCGCGTTAGCGTAACTGGTACTTCCCAACCGTAATAAGGTTGTCCCGTGTGGTAAACCTGATGTAGTACATCAACGATGGGCTGGCCTTTAATTTCGGGGATTCCCTCCAGCAACGGTTTTCCAATGATATCGGTCGTTTTGCCCAGTACCGACAGCATCGTTGGATTGACCGTCTCAAAAACCATGTTTTCGCCACGGAAAACCAGCATGGCAACGGGTGCCTGTTCGACAACCGTTCGAAAGCGTTCCTCGCTGGCTCGCAGCGCGTTGTCTTTCGCCTTATCGGCGGTAATATCCTCAATGGTTCCGACAAACCGGTACGGAACGTTCTTATCTGTGAAGTAGCCTTGTCCGGTTGCCCGTACCCAGCGGATTAGCCCATCTTCCTTGCCAACCGTGCGGTATTCAATGTTGTAATAGCTCCGGATGACGGGGTCGACGGCCCGCTGAACGGCGGCCAGGGTGAATGCGCGATCGTCCGGATGGACTCCCTCTTCGAATACACTCCAGCTAACCGGGACGCCCGGCGATACTCCGAATACCTCTCGGCACCGATCATCCCAACGGAGTTCCTGAGTAACAGGGTTATAATCCCAGGAGCCCAGTTTGGTGGCTTCCAGCGCCATTCGGTAGCGCTCGTCGCTTTCCTGCTGCCGCCGTAGTAACTCTCGGTACGTCGACACATCCTGCATCGACCCAACCATTCGGACGGCTCGGCCATCCCGATGGATAATGTAACCCCGGTCGAAGATAGTAGCGTATGACCCATCGACCCGCCGAAACCGGTATTCGTGACTCCAGTTCGTACCGCCCTTATCAATGATTTCGTGGATGTGATATAGCGTTTCCTCCCGATCGTCGGGATGAATACGGTTATACCATGATTCGGGACCAGGTTCCAGGCTCTCCGGAGCATAGCCGAACAGATCAAAGAACCCTTCGTTCCACCAGACAACATTGTCATCCAGATTCCAGTCCCAGACGGCGTCCCGCGTGGCTTTGGCCAACAATTCAAACCGCTCGTTTGCTAATAAACGATCATCCAAACCTGTCATTAATCAGAATAAATTTCTCGCTTGCCGGAATTCGGCTTTTCACTACTTAGTTCCTCAATTGCGATGCCAAAGCGCGCAGCTCATTCTTTCAACGTTGAGCGCCCTCGAACAGAACGGATTCTCTTCCGTCAGAAAATCAGTTGGAATACGCTGCCCGATCCGGGGGTTGATTCAGCCACTAACTGCCCCCCGTGACGTTGCATAATCTGACGGGACAAACTCAGCCCAATGCCCGAGCCCGTCTTTTTGGTCGTATAAAACGGGATGAATATCTGTTCCAAAGCTTCCGGTTCAATGCCCGGTCCGTTGTCAGTAACCTGAATTATTACCTGGTTGTTACTATCCTGCGCGGTTAGCTGAACACTGGGATTACTGGTCTGGATCAGGCTTTCCATAGCGTTCTTCAGCAGATTCAGCAGCACCATTTCGATCTGTACGGCATCGGCCCGGATGACCAGTTCGGGCGAGGACACACTAATTGTTACGTTGCTTTTCCGGGCTTCGGACTGCATCAACTGTGCGACGTGCCGAAGAAGCTGATCGACGGCTACGTCAGTCAGAACCGGCTGGGGAATTGTCGTAAAATGCCGGTAAGCGTCAACAAATTTCATAATACCAGCGCCCCGCTGTTCGATCGTTGCCAACGCATCACGTAGGTCGCTGATAGACGAGGAAAAGGACGCGGCCGAAATGTTCACTTGACCGTCGGTCTCAGTCTCGCCTAGTGGCACCAGATCGGCTTCCACGATGTCACGCATGGTTCCAGACAGCGAAACAATAGGCGTAATGGAGTTCATGATCTCATGGCGTAACACCTTAGTCAGGTTTTGCCAGGCGTCTAACTCCCGCTGCTGTAACTCCGTCCGGATATTTTGCAGCGACACGACCGTCACGAGCCGACCACGTAACCGAACGGCCGTACAGCGCACCGACAACTCGCCTTCCATCCGGCCTTTATTGATCTGATACAACAGGGGGCCACTAACAGCCGTGGCTCGGTTGTGCTCAGTGGATACGGTGTCAGCGTCACGCAATAGTTTGACCAGTTCGGGATGGGCTATTTCCAGATCGGTCAGCGTTCGGAGTCGGTAAATTCCCAGTAGTCGTAACGCGGCCTGATTGACCAATTCGATTTGCTCAGACGCATCGAAAGTGAGAAGGCCTACATTGACATGCTGGATAATCGTATTGATGTAGTGTAGACTGGCTTCGTTCTCAGCCCGAGCGCGCTGGAAGGCCGCCATTACCTCATTGAACTGCGTATTCAGCTCCCGAAACGTTGGTCCCAGGTTACTGCCCGTTCGGAAGTTAATGGTAAAATCAGAATAGCGAATTGATTCCAGAAACTGCGTCAGCTTCCGGTTCAGCCCCGTAACGTAGCCATACAGGTTGATGGTTTGCCAACTCAGTAAACCAGCCAGCAGCATGATCCATAAGCCGTTCGCCCGTTGCATAAACAAAGCGGTCAGCAGTCCTGTCCAGCAAACGATCCCGACAACACGCCAGCCAATGCCCAGGGCAAAACGGTTCATGTTCGATTAACCGATCCAGCTAAATGGATATTCCAGCGTTGGCACTTTCGTCCGCTCCGCAATCCGGCGCAGACGGTTAGGAAGGGCCATCAGATAGTCACGCGCCCGCTGACCGGCATCGTTCAGATCCGCAATACCCGCAATGTTCCAGTCGACCAGCAGCGAATCGGCGATATCGATGTAGTCGTGCGTCGTGTAGACACCCAGTCGCTGAGCCGCGTCGGAGAAGTGGCTGAACGTCTGGCCGATCTTTACGCCCGTTTCGCGCAGAAAATGGGCGGGCATTACGATTTTCTTACGCATCATATCTTCGAAGGCCAGCATCATTTCGGACGGATCGACCTCAAAAATCTGACTTACGAACGCTTTATACGCTTTGGCGTGACGCATCTCGTCGGATGCGATAACACCGCAGATTTTGGACAATTGCGGACAGCCCGCCTGCTTGGCCAGCGTCGCCGTCCGGCGGTGCGATACGTTGGTCGCTAGCTCCTGAAATGAGGTATAAACAAAGTTCCGGTACGGGTCTTTCCCCGTGCCGATGTCGAAGCCGTCAGCAATGAGGTACTGGGTCGATACTTCCATCGCCCGCATATTCACCCGGCCCGACAGGTACAGGAATTTATTCAGCAGATCGCCGTGGCGATTCTCTTCGGCTGTCCAGCCGCGTATCCAACGGGTCCAGCTATGGTTATCGCCCTGTTCTACCCCTTCCATATCCATTAACCAGGATTCGTAGGTTGGCAAGGCTTCTTCGGTGATGGTATCGCCAATGAGCACGGCGACGTAGTCGTAGGGTAGTTCGCGCGCGCTTTCCTGAAGCAACTTCACCTCACTCAAGAAATTCTCCTGCGTTGAATCAGGCAGAAAATCAGAGGGTTGCCAGTTTGATTCGATAGGTTTGAGGTAATCGTCCAGGGCGTTGTCGATCTTCCCGCCAAGGAACTGCATTACATCCAAACGTGTGCCCGATATACTCATAAACTTAATAACGCCAGAAAGGGGGTAATTGATTTTACTGGCAAGTTACGGCTAAAATAAACGATAGTTTTGCGGGGCTTCACCTTTTTCTGTTAGCCCATATCTCGGCGAATGGCAACCGATTTAGTACTTTTGGCTAAACCATACGTCCAGTTCCAATTCGTTAGTACAGTAGTGCCTGTATGAAAAAAGTTATTGATTACCTGCTCAGTTGCCTCTACCTCCTTTATTTCGGTCTCTTACTTCTCATTTTTCACGTTATTCAGGTCGTTGCGTTCAACGTATTCGGCAAGCAGGCCCACAAAAAAGTCGTCGACTACATGAACGGGGGCATCATGCTCGGCTGGTACCTGACGGGAAGTACCGTTCGTTACCGGCAGCTTACCGACCTTCCCACTGACCGGCCTATCATTTTCGTGGCTAATCACCAGAGTATGTTCGACATTTCTCCTATATACTGGTTTCTGCGTAAGCATTCGCCCGTGTTTGTTTCTAAAGTCGAACTGGCGCACGGCATTCCCAGTATTTCGTACAATCTGCGTAAAAGCGGAGCCGCGCTCATTAACCGATCGGACCCCAAACAAGCCATTCTGGAAATCGCGCGACTGGGTAAACTCATCCAGCAGGAAACGCGCTCGGTAGTAATTTTTCCGGAGGGAACCCGCTCGCCATCGGGAAACATGCGCACGTTCGCGCCGGGGGGCGTCAGCGTGTTGCTGAAACGGGCTCCCAAAGCGCTGGTCGTCCCCGTCGTGATCCGTGGAACAGGTCGTTTCAACCCAAAAGGGCTGTTTCCGTTACGCTCCTTTACAGCCATGTCGTGGACAGTGCTGCCCGCCATTGATCCTGCCGGACAAACGCCGGAAGCGGTTGTGCAGCAGGCCTACGACGCGATGACAGCGGAGCTGGCAGTAGGACCAATCACTACGTACTAATCGTCTATGATCTACCGATACATTTGCCTGCTGGGAATTGTGCTGCTGCCCTGTCTTGGCCTGCCTGGCTTTGGCCAGGCGCGAACGGACGCATTTTTGGTCGATCTGCTCAAGAAGAACGACAACCCATTATTCCAGGCCGTACTGCGGCATCCTGACACTTATCGACTCCAAATTATTTACACCCAGATCAACCGGGACAAAAAGAATAAGCCGTCGTTCACTACCTATTACGTCAACGTTGATAGCACCGAGTATTTCAACCCAGCTTCGACGGTGAAGCTGCCGCTGGCATTGCTCTCGCTGGAGAAACTGAACCGGTTAGGATTGGCTGGCGTAGACAAGTTCACAACCATGCAGGTCGACAGCAGCGACAAAAGCCAGACAAAATCCTGGCGGGATAATACCGCCGAAACGGGTTACCCATCCATCGCGCAGTTCATTAGAAAGGCATTTCTGGTTAGCGACAATGATGCGTACAACCGGATGTACGAGTTTTTGGGGCAGCAAACCATCAACCGCTCACTGCACGCCAAGGGCTATCTGGATACGCGAATCACGCACCGCTTTATCCGGCTCACGCCCGAAGAAAACCGCCGGACAAATCCCGTTCGTTTTCTTAACAAACAGGGCAACGTGCTTTATAACCAACCAGCTGCTTACAACGACGATCCGTTCGATTTCAGTCGGACAGCTAAACTGGGCAAGGGGTATCTGACTGGCAAAGACAGTTTGGTGAATGAGCCCTTCGACTTCACCGGACGAAACAAACTGCCGTTGGAATCTCTGCGCCAGATGCTGCAGTCGGTCATGTTTCCGGAGTCGGTCCCCGCCCGGCAACGTTTTTCGCTGACGCAGGACGACTACTCATTTTTATACCAGTATTTGTCGCAGTTTCCCGGCGAAACCAACTACCCGAAATACGACGAAAAGCAATACTACGACAGCTACGTCAAGTTCTTCTTCCAGGACAGCCTGCATCATCAGCTTCCGGCGGGCGTTCGGGTTTTCAACAAGGTGGGATGGGCGTACGGGTTTGCGACGGACGCGTCGTACGTAGCTGACTTCACGAACAAGGTTGAGTTCATGCTGTCGGCTACGATTTACGTCAACCGCGACGGAATCCTGAACGACAATAAGTACGAATACGATAGCGTGGCGCACCCATTCTTTTATCAGTTGGGGCAGACCATCTACCAGTACGAACTCGGTAGAAAACGATCTTATACTCCTAATCTGAGTCGCTTTCGTGTTCAGTACGAAACGCGCAGAAACGACCAGCGCCCGACGATCAAAAATGTCGACAATTAAGCGTTAAGTAGGCGACTAGATGTTGTGCTGCATTACCCCCAACCCCCTAAAGGGGGCTATAGCTTGACTATGAATCAATTAGCCCCCTTTAGGGGGTTGGGGGTAATGTCGTAGAATATTTGCGTACTACAGCCCAAACTTCTCCAGCCGTCGGTACAGGGCCTGCCGCGACAGACCAAGCTCACGCGCTACGTCGGTGATACTGCCCCGATGCTTTTGCATAGCTTGCTGAATCAACTGTCGCTCCATGTCTTCCAATTGAAGCGTTTCGTTGACGGGCGATGTGGATGACGTATCTTTCCGGAAAACAAAATCGGCGGGTTCCAGCGTTTTGCCCGGTGCCAGAATGACGGCCCGCTCGATGGCATGCTGTAGCTCCCGTACGTTACCCGGCCAGCGGTATTGCTTCATTTCGGCCAGCAGCGCCGAACTTAGTCCCGTTACGGGGCGACCGTACTGCTTAGCGTATTTTTTCAGGAAGTGCTCGGCTAATGGCCCAATATCAGTTGGCCGGTCACGTAGCGCAGGAAGATGCAGCTCAATCGTGTTGATTCGATACACCAAGTCCTGGCGAAACGACCGCTCGGCCACGCGCTCGTTCAGGTCGACGTTGGTAGCACAGATCAGACGTACATCAATGGATTTGGCTTTGTTTGATCCGATGCGGGTAACCTGTCGCTGTTGTAGTACCGTCAATAAACGAGCCTGCTGGGACAAGGTCAGGTTTCCGATCTCATCCAGAAAAATGGTGCCGCCGTTGGCTTCCTCGAATCGACCAGCCCGGTCGTCACGGGCATCGGTGAACGCCCCTTTTACGTGACCAAATAATTCACTTTCAAACAAACTCTCGGATAAGGCTCCTACATCGACGCTCACGAACGGCTTGTCTTTGCGGTTCGATTGCTCATGTACCGCCCGCGCCACCAGATCTTTACCCGTCCCGTTTTCACCCAGAATCAACACGTTTGCATCCGTTGGCGCGACGCGTTCAACCGTATCCAGAATCGGTCGCATAGCACTGCCGATGAGCGATTGAGTAGTTGAGTGGTTGGGTGAACCATTCTTCTCCTTGCCATTTCGACCTACCTTCTCTCCCGAAGTGATCTCGTCGCTCCGGTCTGATTGGCCTTCGCTCTTGCGTCCTTTCGCTCGTTCACTTTTCTCTACTGCCCCCCGGATCGTCTCGACAAACTTATCGTTCTGCCAGGGCTTCAGCACGAAATCAGCAGCTCCGGCCTTCATGGCCCGAACCGCCATTTCAACGTCGCCGTACGCCGTGAACAGCACGACCCGGGCCTGCGGATTGATATCAAGAATCCGGTCGAGCCAGGCAAATCCTTCGCGGCCACTGCTCACATCGCGCTGAAAATTCATGTCCAGCACGATGGCATCATACTGATTATTATTGAGCAAAAACGGCAGTTTCTCAGGATTCTTTTCAATATCCACGGAGCCAACATGCCGCTTAAGCAGCAGCCGGGCCGCCAGTAATACGTCTGGGTCGTCGTCGACGATAAGCAATTTAGCCTCTTGCATACGCCAAAGATAAACGAGACGGGGGATTGTTGCATGTTCCTGATGGATGAACGGCATTTTGGGCTTTTCTTACGTACTTTACCCGCCACAGCGGCCCTCGCTACGTACCCGAATGACAGTACCTGATCAACGTTCCACCCTGTTCCCTTTTTCTGACCGCTGGTTCTACGTACTTGTTGCGGCCGGAGTTTTCCTCAACGCAACCGGCCTATATTCGGCCATTTTGGAACCCGACGGCGCCCTGTACGCTACCATCGCCAAGCGCATGGCGCAGACGGGTGATTTTGTCAACCTGTATGCGCTCGATACCGACTGGCTTGACAAACCTCATTTCCCGTTCTGGATGACGGCCGTTAGTTATCTACTTTTCGGTATCACCAGCTTTGCCTATAAGTTACCAGGACTTCTGTTCTTTCTTATGGGTGTAGCGTACACGTACGCTTTCGCCCGGCTGGCGTATTCCAAACTCGTTGCCCAGGTCGCCACGCTGATTATTTTAACCGCCTTTCATACGATACTGTCGAACGGCGACGTAAGGGCTGAACCCTATTTGACTGGCCTGATTATCGGGGCTGTCTATCACTTCTACCGCGTCTTTCTGGGCGCACGTTTTTACCACCTCGTTCTGGGCGCTTTCCTGACGGCCTGCGCGCTGATGACCAAAGGCCCGTTCGTGCTCGTTCCTATCGGGGCGGGGCTGGTCCTTCATTGGCTGTTGACTGGTCAGTGGCGCGAATTTCTTAAGCCACGCTGGTATATAGCGGTAGTACTGTCCTTTGTCTTCACGCTACCCGAAATTTATTGCCTCTACCAGCAGTTTGACCTGCACCCCGAAAAAGTCGTGTTCGACGAAACCAACGTATCGGGCGTAAAATTCTTTTTCTGGGACAGTCAGTTTGGTCGGTTCTTCAACACGGGGCCAATCAAAGGACAGGGTGATAAATTATTCTTTCTGCACACGCTGCTGTGGGCCTTCATCCCCTGGTCGTTGCCGCTGTATGTCGGTATTGGCAAAGCGCTGGCAGGACTTGTTAAACGACAGAACCCACTTACTGAATACGTATCACTTGGTACTGGACTCGCGACCTTTCTTCTCTTTTCCCTATCGGGTTTTCAGTTGCCCCATTACATCAATATTGTCTTCCCGTTCTACGCTGTCCTGACGGCCCAATATCTGGTTAGCCTCTCGCCCATGGCGCTGAAACGCTGGACAGTTGGGCAAACCGTTATCGGCGTCTTGCTGATCGGCGTCATTGTCTGGGCGGTCATCCTGGTTAAGCCATCTCAACAAACCGGTGCCATCAGTTGGTCCTTATTACTGGTGATCATGACGGTTCTCCTGTTTCGTCATACTAACTTACTCAGCCTCATGGGGCGCATGGTGGGTGCCATGCTGGTGGTGGCGAGTGTCATGAATTTTGTTCTGTACCCACTGTTCATGCAGTATCAGGCCGGTATGGCAGCCGCCCAGTACGTCAATAACAACCCCGACCTGGCTCGTCAACAGACATGGCTTTACGAGCCGGGAACAGGCGTAGGGAGTGGAAGCTACTGGTCATACGAGTTCTATGCCAGGGGCGCCACACCGTATGTCCGCTCTGATTCCGCCTTACGTGAACTGGTAAAGACAGGACCCAAACGCATTTTCGCCGAAGGGCCTTTTGTGGATGCCCTTTCCAAAAACGACTTCGCTATTCAGCCGGTGGCCGTTTTTCCCTATTTTCCGGTTAGTCGCTTATCGTATCCCTTTCTGAACTACGCAACCCGTAACCAGACGCTTCAGCCGTACGTGCTGGTAGATATTCAGGGAGTGAACCGGAGCACCGGAACGGAGTAAACAGGTGAAAGAGTGATTACGTTAGCAGGGGCTTAAGCTGAAAGCGGACAGGAATCGTCCGAAAGCGGACAGCCCTTCAAGTAGCGCAAAGCGACAACATACTGATTAACAAGAAAGTAATACAGTTGGCACGGCTATTGAAAAGTTTGGCTTGACGAAAGAGGTTAAGCGCTCTTTCGCTTTTTCATTCTTTCGCTCATTACACCAATGGACCGCGTCTTACCTAAACGATTCTGGACGAACCAACGCATCGCTCTCGCCGGAGGAGGTGTGCTGATCGCAGCTGTACTGGCCTACACGCTTTTCTTTGCCGACCGACGTTCAACGCTGAACGTTGAAAAAGACAAAATCACCGTATCGGACGTAACGACCGGCCCTTTCGAGGATTTTATCGCCGTTACGGGGGTGGTTCAACCCCTCAAAACGATCCGGCTGGACGCTATTGAAGGCGGCTACGTAACGCAGAAGCTGGTTGAAGGGGGTACCATGGTTAACAAAGGCGATGTCCTGTTGAAACTGGAAAACCAGAGTCTGAAACTCAGCTTTCTACAATCAGAAACGGAAGCCAATCGACTGGTGAACGACCTGCAGAATACCCGTCAACGAATTCAGATCGAGCGCTTTACGCTCCGCAAAACCCTGGCCGACCTCGACGCCCAGATCGATCAGGCCAAAGATAGCTATGACCGTCAGGCCAAGCTCTATAAAGACAAGGTTGTTTCGGAAGAGGACTACCTGAAAGCCAAACGGGCTTACGAACGGCTAACCAGTCAGCGGAAGATTGAAACCGAAACCCAGAAGTACCAGGAAGATAACGCTAAGTTTCAAATCAAACAGCTCGAAGGAACGCTGGCCCGGACGCAGAAAAATGTCTCGCTCTGGCAGCAAACGCTGGATAATCTGGTCGTGAAAGCACCGGTATCCGGTCAGTTATCGAGCATCGATGTCGAAGTCGGCTCGAACATCAACCGGGGGCAGAACATTGGCCAGATTGACGATATGAACGGCTTTAAAATGCGCGTCGGTGTCGACGAGCATTACATCAGCCGGGTCTTCTCAGGGCTGAATGGTACGTTCGAATTTAGCGGTAAAACCTACCCATTGGCGATTAGCCGGGTTTATCCGGAAGTAAAAAGCGGTCGTTTCGAAGTCGATATGATTTTCCCGAAGGGGGCACCCGAAGGCATCAAGCGTGGCCAATCGTCGCCGATACAATTGGAACTGGGCAAGGCGGCCAAAGCCACGCTGCTGCCGGTGGGCGGCTTCTTCTCCGACACGGGCGGCAACTGGGTGTACGTCGTTGACAAATCAGGCAAGCGGGCCGTCAAGCGCACGATCACGCTGGGCCGCAAAAACCCTGAATATTACGAAGTCCTTTCCGGTCTCGAACCCGGCGATCAGGTGATCACCAGCAGCTACGAGAATTTCGGGGAGAACGAGGTGTTGGAGTTTTAGAAAAGGAGAGTTCAAAGAGGAGGAGAGGAGGAAGGTAGGAAAGGAAAAGAGTATACAACAAGATGTTCGTTCCTCCTCTTCTACCTTTTCTCCCTTCCTCCTCCATTACTGAAACTTCTCCAATCTAACCTTAATCAGGTTTTGAAGCATGGAAGAGATGAGTCGGCTTTTACCGAGTAATTGCTGTCCGATTTCAGGATCGATAATATTAACAGCAACGGCTAAATGTATTTGCGTCCGCAGTTCGCCATTTGACCCTTTGGCGATACGTAAATATCGAACAAACTCTTTATTTGTATGCCGTTCATAACCCTCTGCAATGTTTGATGGAACAGAGACAGAACATCGTCTCATTTGATCTTTCAAGCCATAATCAGTACAGTTTGCTAATAGCTTATACAAATTCACGGCTTGAGCTAAGCCCTCTTGCCAAACGACAAGATCTTCAAACTTTTCAATTTTTGCCATAAGTTAGGAGTACGTGGTGGTTTCAGAGCTAAAGTACACATTTCTTTCCTCCCTCCTCCCTTCCTGCTTTTCTCCTAAAATTTTATGATCCAAACCATTAACCTCCAGAAACTTTTCGCGACCGAGGAAGTCGAAACGACCGCCCTGAACGGTATCAACATGGAAGTCCGGGATGGCGAATTTGTGGCCATCATGGGCCCGTCGGGTTGCGGAAAATCGACGCTACTTAACATCCTGGGGCTGCTCGATAACCCCAGCGAAGGCGAATACAACTTCTACGGTACGGCCGTGGCCAGAATGTCGGAGCGGCAGCGGGCACAGCTACGCAAAGGGTCGATCGGCTTCGTGTTCCAGAGCTTCAACCTTATCGACGAGCTAACCGTCTATGAGAATGTTGAACTACCATTACTCTACCTGAAAACGCCCGCTGACGAACGTAAAAAGCGTGTGGAGGAAGCGCTGGAGCGGATGAGCATTATGCACCGGCGGAATCACTTCCCGCAGCAGTTGTCAGGCGGTCAGCAGCAGCGGACAGCCATTGCGCGGGCCGTTGTTGCCAAACCCAAACTAATACTGGCCGATGAGCCGACCGGTAACCTCGACTCCAAAAATGGGGAGGAAGTAATGAAGCTCCTGAGTGAGTTGAACGACGAAGGCACGACCATCATCATGGTGACGCACTCACCCTATGACTCCGGGTTTGCACACCGGGTCATTAACCTGTTCGACGGCAAGGTAGTAACGGAGAATTTCCACGTCTGAACCTACAGAAAGTCATTTAGGTCGAGGTTCAGTACGTCGGAAGAAGACGAATCGGTAGCGGCTCCGCCATCACCTTTTTTGTAGCGAAGCCAGACGTGTGTTTTGTAGTTAAACACAAATCCTTCGACTATTCCGTATTCGTTTTCTTCGATCAGCCAGACAACTTTTTTGAGGTCATTCTTTTGTCCGTTTGTCTGGCAAACTTCGACGATAATCCGTGTCTGTTCGGCCTGATGATCGTACAGAATCACATCAGGAACCGGACTAGCGTATCCTTCGGTGAGCATCGTCTCGGGAAGGGGTTCGAACGGGACCTGACCCGACCGGTACAGGGGATACAAACCAGCCGTGAGCCGGGCGATAACGCTCTGATGAATAATTGGAGCGTTGACGCCCATATAATCCTCTTCGACAAGGTATTGTAGTGACGTGGAGTGTGGATATTCAGGCATAGCTATCTGTTGATCGACCAGTCAAATTTAACCCAAAATCACCGTGCTCCGTAACTACCTCAAAATCTCGCTTCGCAGCTTGTGGCGGAATCGCCTGTTCACGACGATCAACGTAGCTGGTCTGGCCTTAGGACTGGCATGTGTAGTAGTCCTGATTCTGTTTGCCCAGAAATGTCTGTACTGGGACACGGCTCACCAAAAAATAGACCGGATTTACATCGTCCAAAGCAAAATTCCCGACTACGGCACCTACAACCAGTCCGTGTACCCGCTGCTCGGCCAGATGTTGCGCGATTATCCGGAAATCGAAACGGGCACGCACATCCAGAACTGGAACGCTCCCTGGCTTGAATACGGTGGCAAAAGTGTACAGGAAGCTACTTCTTACGTTGATTCAACCTTCTTTCAGGTCTTCACTTTCCCGCTCAAGTACGGTAATCCAATTACGGCGCTACATGACAAACGGTCGGTAGTCGTCAGCGAGAAAGTGGCGCGGCAGTTGTTCGGCTCCACCAATCCAGTGGGCAAACACGTAACAGTCAGCGATACAGTACAGTACCTTGTTACCGGCGTATTGGATAAAATACCGGCTAATTCGTCGCAGCAGTTTGACATTCTAATTCCCGCGACGAACCTAACCGATGACCCCGGTTTTCGCAACCAGGCTAACTGGTATAATAACTTCGCCAGTACGTTTATCCTACTCAAAGAAGGCGCTGATCCAGGTCAGTTGGAAGCGAAATTGCCTCAATTAGTAAAAACTCATTTCGATGCGGAGGCCAAACATCGGTCGCTGCTGGTCAGCCCGTACAAGAATTTCATTCATACCGAAAATCCGTCGTTTGCCGGATTGATTAAGGGGTCCATTGTGATTGCTTTATTCTTGCTGTTCATCGTCAGTGTCAACCTCATCAACCTCAATACGGCATCGGCGCTGCCCAGGGCGAAGGAAGTAGCCGTGCGGCAGGTGGTCGGGGCGGAGCGTCAGTCGGTACTACGTCAGTTCTGGACCGAATCGGGGCTGGTCGTGCTGGCATCACTGATTCTATCGGTGCTGTTTGCGACGTATTACCTGATTCCAAATTTCAACCAGCTTCGCAGTGAGAACATGCAACTGGACATCAATCTGGCAACTGATTATCCGACTATTCTGGCGGTACTGGCTGTAGCCCTGACGGTTACTCTGATTGCCGGTACGTATCCGGCGCTGTATCTACTTGGATTGAAAACGACCGACGCCGTAAAAGGTAAATTGGTAAGCAATCCGAAAAAAGGTCGGTTGCGGCAGGACAGTCTGATCACGTTGCAGTTTACGCTGGCTGTCGTCCTCATTCTGGGCACCATCGGTATGCGTCAGCAGATTCAGTTCATGAAAGAAGCGGATCTTGGGTACGACAGGAACAACGTGCTGGTTTTCAAAACCGATTTAGCGTACCGAAACGAAGAAACGGCGGTTGCTCAGGGTCAAGGCATTTTGAACCGGTTGCGGCAGAACCCAAACGTAGCATCGTTTACGAGCACGTACTACACGCCCGTTGCCTACCAGACCAATTTTAATACCTATTATCCCGAGGGTGACGAGGCCCGTAAAACCAATGTCCGGCACATGGGCGGGGCGGTACGCTTCAACGAAACCTATAAGATACCGTTACGGGAAGGTCGTGATTTTTCGGACGCAACGGCTGCCGACTCAGCCAGTAATGCGGTTATTATCAACGAAGCTACCATGCGGGCATTTGGCTGGAAAACCGCCGTTGGCAAGAAAATCAGGCAGGTTAGCAATCCCACCCTTTACACCGTTGTCGGCGTAACGAAAGATTATCACTACCAGAACCTAACGGGCCAGATTGAGCCCGTAGTCCAGTGGTATGGCGGCCCCGAACGGTTAAGCAGTTTCCTGACAGTACGGCTGACTGATGCAACCAAAGCATCTGCCGTCATTACTGAACTTGAGCGCGAATTCAAGAAAATTCCGGCGCGACGTTCCCTTACGTATTCGTACCTGTCTGACGACGTAGCCCGCTCGTATCGCTCGATGGAGAACATCTGGCAAATGATCAGTTTTGTAACGGTTCTCTCAATCCTTCTTGCCTGTGCGGGTATTTTCGGGTTGGTCACGCTTGTAGCCCGGCAACGTACCAAAGAGATCGGCGTTCGCAAGGTGCTCGGAGCCTCGGCCTTCAACATCACGTTCCTGCTCTCGAAAGATTTTCTACGACTGGTGATGCTGGCTATTTTGATTGCCACGCCCATTGGCTGGTGGCTTGGTCGTGAAGTACTCAGCACGTTTGCCTACCGTATTGAGATCAAGTGGTGGTTCATGGTCCTGGCCGCCGGCCTGGCGATTCTGATCGCGTTTGCGACGATCAGCTACCAGAGCATCCGGGCCGCCCTGGTCAATCCCGTTAAGTCGTTACGTTCCGAGTAACTTCCATCCCACCCTATATGCTTACTAACTACGTCAAAATCGCTTGGCGAAACCTGCTACGCAACAAAGCTTTCTCAGTTATCAACATCGTCGGACTGGCGCTGGGTATGATCTGTAGTCTGCTCATTGGTTTGTGGGTGTATGATGAATTGAGTTACGACCGCTTCCTGCCTGACCACGCCCAGATTCAGTACGTACGGGTGAACTTCAATTTCCGGGGTGGAGAGACGCAAACGGCGTTTGCTACCCCCGGTCCGTTGACGGAAGCCATTAGCCGCGACGTACCCCAGGTAGCCGCTGTTACGAAGCTGACATGGCCCTCGGAGCGACTAATTCGTGTCGGCGATCGAGTAGCGAAAGAGCAGGGACAGTATGCATCGGCAGGCTTCTTCGACGTATTTGATTTACCTGCGGTATCGGGCAACCCCAAATCGGCTTTAGCCAGCCCAAATCAGATCGTTATCAGCCAACGCCTGGCCGAGATTTACTTTCCGAACAGGCAGGCCGTGGGGCAGTCACTGCAACTCGACAACAACAAACGGTTTGTGGTTGGGGCTGTCCTGGAAAATCTACCGGCTACCAGCACACTTCAGTTCGACTGGCTTGTCAATTTCAAGGCCCAGGAAGAAGAGTGGCAAACGCAGTGGGGGTTCAACGCGGTGCAGACATACCTGCGCCTGAAACCCGGAACCACAGCTCAGCAGGCAGAAGCCACCATGAAAGGTATGTTCCGCCGGTACGCCACGTTCGACAACAAGGAGCAGATTATTCTGCAACCCATCACAGACCTGCATCTCTGGAGCGACTATAAAAACGGCGTTGCCGTAGGTGGACAGATTGAATACGTTCGGATTTTCGGGCTAGTAGCCTTGTTTATTCTGCTGATCGCCTGTATCAATTTCATGAACCTGAGTACCGCCCGTAGCACTAAACGGGCACGCGAGGTAGGCGTCAGAAAGGTAGTTGGGGCCCGACGGATGGCACTGATCGGTCAATTCCTGAGCGAGTCTACGCTACTGAGTCTGTTAGCTGCAGTCTTAGCGCTGATAGTGGTGTGGCTTACTTTACCAGCTTTCAACACCTTGTTCGACAAACATATTACGCTTGACTTTACCGATCCATCACGCTGGTTGGGTATTGGCGGATTAGTGCTATTTACCGGTTTACTGGCCGGCAGCTATCCAGCGCTGTTTTTATCTGGCGTACAGCCCATCCGCATTTTGCAGAGGCTTACAGTGCGAACAGGTCAGCGTCAAACTACACTGGGTCCATCCCAGCTTCGGCAGGTACTGGTTGTGTTTCAATTCGCTCTGTCGACTTTCCTGATCGTCGGTATGCTGGTCATTGGTCGACAGATGACATACCTGCGTACTAAACACCTCGGTCTTGACCGCGATAATATAGTGTACCTGAGCCTGGAAGGCCAGTTAACCGACTACCAAAAAGCGGAAGCCCTGCGCCATGAACTGCTACAACGACCGTCGATAGCGAGCGCAACGACAGCTGCCCATTTGCCGCTGAACATACAAAGCAGCACCACTGACTTGCATTGGTCGGGCCAAAATGAAAAGCAGTTGGTGGAGGTATCAGCCATGTCGGTTGGGAATGACTTCATCAAGACCACCGGTATTAAACTACTTGATGGACGCGACTTTCAGCCCAACGCGCTCGCCGACACAGCTTGCTACCTTGTCAACGAAGCAGCCGCTCGGTTGATGAGCGAATCCACGCCGGGAATGAAAAAACCCGTAGGTCAGTATATTACGTTCTGGTTTGGCAGAGGACCAATCATTGGCCTCATGAAGGATTTCCACCTCGGCTCGCTACATGAATCCATCAAGCCGCTTGTCATTACGTATATGCCGCCAAGTGTACAGTATCTGCTGATCAAACCGCGCGCCGGGCAGACTACGCAGGCTCTGGCAGATCTGGAACACCTGGTTAAACAGTTTAATAAAGACTATCCATTCAGTTACCACTTTCTGGACGAAGCGTATGAAAAGCTCTACCATCGCGAGCAACAGGTCAGTGTACTCATCAATTATTTCGGTGCGCTGGCCATTCTGATCTCTTGTCTGGGCCTGTTCGGGCTAGCAACCTTCTCCGCTGAACAGCGCGTCAAGGAGATTGGTATCCGAAAAGTACTGGGCGCGTCGGTCAGCAGCTTGGTAGCTCTACTCTCGACAGATTTTCTGAAACTGGTACTCGTCGCCATCGTCATTGCTAGCCCGGTGGCGTACTACGTCATGAATCAATGGCTAACAGGCTTTGCGTATCGGGCAGAACTGTCGGGATGGGTATTTGCCCTGGCGGGTGGACTAGCCATTAGTATCGCCGTGTTAACCGTCAGCTACCAAAGCATCCGGGCCGCCCTGGTCAATCCCGTTAAGTCGTTACGTTCCGAATGAGCTATCTATTTATATTCACAAAGAAGACCTGTTCATAACCGAACGGGTTTTCTTATTTACAGTACATAACCAAATCCATATGCGCCTTCGTTTACTTTTCCTCTTTCTCTGTACCTCGCTATTGGCGGCAGCACAGTATAAACCAACCGTATCACTAACCCCAAAGGTTGATCACCGAATTGAGCTATTGAGCATTCTGGCCCGACTGGCGGACTATGACGAATACACCCAGAAACGGTACGTAGCCTATGTAACGGACATCGAACAGCATTTTGGCCCGTACCGAAATCACCCGGCCGTGGCGCACATGCGAGATGTTCGCACCCGACGTGGCATCGGTTTCGACGCTGTCATGAGTTACGCTATTCAACTCGACTCAACCTCGCTCAAACCCGCGATTGCCTTTAAACAGCACCTGCCCGACAGCCGCTGGACGGTGGAGGATGCCAGCAAGCTCGCGGATCTGATCGGGCAATTTTACAAAGATGCCCACGTAGCTACGTTCTTTCAGCAGCAGGCAGACCGCTATCGTTCAGCGGAAGCTCGTTTTGCCCAGGTCGTACAGCGGGTCGACCTGCCCTGGTTTCAGCGTTACTACGGGTCGGCTCCCAACGATGCATTTCGACTAGTGATTGGCCTGGGGAACGGCGGGGGCAATTACGGCCCACACCTACCAGCTAAAAACGGCTCCCAGGTTAACTACGCCATTATGGGCACTTGGTCCGTCGATAGTACGGGGCTGGCCAAATACGCCACGGACGACTATTTGCCGACGGTCATCCACGAGTTCAACCATTCGTTTGTCAACCCGCTCATTGACCAGTCGGCGTCGGCGCTGCTCCCCTATGCCGACAGTATTTACGCCCGCGTCCAGGAACCCATGCGGAAGCAGGCTTATGCCAACAGTAAAACGATGTTGTATGAATCACTGGTCCGGGCGTCGGTGGTTGTGTACTTACAGGAGCATGATTCAACCGGTACCGCGGCCCTAAATCAGCTTCGGGAAGAGCAAAGCCGCTCGTTCGTCTGGACCGACACGCTAACGGGCTTGCTACGTCAGTACGTGACGCACCGCCAGCAGTACCCAACGTTACAGTCGTTCATGCCCCGCCACACTGCATTTTATGCCTGGCTGGCACCGCGCATCGACAGCGCACTGGTAGCTTACCAGCAGTTGTGCCCGCAGATCATTGCCATTGAGCCGTTTGGCAATGGTAGTCAGTCGGTCGATGCGGGCATCAACGAGATACAAGTCCGGTTTAGCAAGCCCTTACAACCCAAACGCTACGGGATTCAGCTGGGGAAAGGCGGTAAAGAGCAGATGCCCATTGAAAGCGTGCTGGGGCTAACTGACGACGGGCGGACGTTACGCCTGAAAGTAAAACTAGAACCGGGTCACCCCTACTCTTTCCGGTTACGGAACGGCGGCTTCCGCTCAACGGACGGCTATCTGTCGTCCGTGTATGACGTTACGTTTGCCACGACCCCTGCTCCGTCGAAATAAAAGCCTGAAACTGTCGTCCGGTGACGTACAAAGCCTGTCCACTATCGGACAGGCTTTGTACGTCACCGGACATTTAACAAACTGATTATCAAACTAATATAAACATGGCACGCGCTTAGCTGAGATAGAATCAAAGACTACTTCCATGAAACTGCTCCTCTCGCTTCTCTTACTTGGTACATCGCTGGTAGCCACCGCCCAGAATTCAACGTATTCAACCACCCACTCGCAAATCAACGACGACGATAAAACTCTATCCATTCAGGTTGACGGGCAACGTAACGGCCAGCCGATTAAATACAACCGCACATTCAACGTAGCGAGCCTGAGTAAGACGCAGCGGGAAGCCCTCAAAAATCGGGTTCTGGATTCCCTGGGGTTGGGTGACGCACCACCAAAACCACCGATTCCTCTCGTAGCAGCGACAGCGACAAATCAGACAAAAGTGACGTTCCTTTGCCCAACCTGTTCGGGCAAGACTAAGCTAGCTATCAATGGTGATGATTATTCGCTGGAGCGGGAGCTAACGATCAAAAAAGACAAGGCCGGTTTTCCGTTCGTCGTGGACATCAAACCCGGTAAGTATCTCTACACGTACTGGCAGAATGGTGTCGAGCAGATGCAGCTTCCCTTTACGGTGAAAGCAGGCGAGCCGAACGAAGTAATCGTAAAATAAACCCCTCCGGGAAGTACCCATAAAAGTGGCACTTGCTGCTTATACCGAATCCACCTGCTTATGTTCCGCAACTACCTCAAAATCGCCTTTCGAACGCTTCGGAAAAACCGGACGCATACGGCGATCAATCTCGTCGGTCTGTCGGTCGCGTTCGGCACCTGCATCCTGCTGTTTCTGACCGCTACGTTCGAACTCTCGTACGACCGCTTTCACGCAGACGCCGACCAGATTTACCGGCTCAATTTTCTGGATACCAAACGCGATGGTACGCCTGACCCGAGTGGCGTTATGCCGTACCCGATTTCGCCCGCGCTCCGGGCCGAATTTCCGGAGATTGAAGGCGTGACCCGCTGGTTCGATCAGAGTTCCAGCGTTCGCTGGCAGGATAAAACGTTCGGCGAGGATGTCCGGCGAGTGGACGCTGATTTTCTGACGATGTTTTCCTTCCCGATGATCCAGGGCAGGGCCAGCACCGCCATGCAGGGTATCGACAACATCGTTATCAGCGAAAAAATGGCAAAAGCCGTCTTTGGCTCGCTGAATCCAATGGGACAAACGCTGCAACTACGACTCGGTGATCAATGGCGGCCATTTACCGTGACCGGCGTCTTGGGTAACGCCCCCGAAAATTCATCGCTCCAGTTCGACGCCCTTATCTCCAGCCAGAATCAGGACGATTACCAGGCTTATAAAGACAAGTGGGATCATGGCAGCCATAGTGTATTCGTCAAACTAAAAGCCGGTGTCACACCTGCCGTCCTCCAGAATCGGATGCAGGCCTTTATGAACAAATATTTCGCCGGCGACATAGCGGAACGAACGAAGCAGGGGTATCCCAAAAACGAACTGGGCTTTCAGCGTAGCTTACTCTTACAACCACTGACCGATGTGCACTTCGACACGGTTACCACACACGGTAACGGCACCAGTCGGGTCTACATCTATAGTCTACTGGCCGTGGGGTTGTTCATTCTGATTATTGCCTGCATCAACTTCGTTAACCTGACCATCGCCCAGTCCATCACGCGGGCGCGGGAAGTGGGCGTCCGGAAGTCGCTGGGTGCGCAACGCAGTCAGTTGTTCGGGCAAATCTGGGGCGAAACCGTACTACTCTCCGGCACAGCCCTGTTGCTTGGTCTGAGTATGGCCTACATTCTACTACCGGCCTTCAACAAGTTATTTCGTAGCAACCTGTCGATCCAAAATTTCCTCACGCCCAACGTATTGCTGGTGACGGGGTTGAGCTTTCTGCTCATCACCTTGTTAGCCGGGGGTTATCCGTCCTGGTTTGTCACCCGGTTCAGCGCCGTCGAAGTGCTCAAAGGCAAAGTGAAGATCAGCAAGCCGGGGGTGTTGCGCAATACCCTGATCATCACGCAGTTTGCCATTGCCTGTCTGCTTATCGTCTGCACGCTTATTATGCGGCAGCAGGTAACCTACCTACAACAGAGGCCCATGGGGCTCAACAAAGAGCAGGTCATCAGCGTGCCCGTTGATGGCGACCGTAACGGAAGTACGTTTCTACGACAGATGCGCGAGCGGCTGACCAATCAGCCCAACATCGTGGCCGTGACCGGTTCAGGAGTCAATATCGGCCGGGGCATGGACGGCAGTTCATCCCGGACGATGTACGGCTTCAATTACAACAAGCGAGAAATTAACTGCGACTGGCTACGTGTCGATTTCGACTACCTGAAAACGCTGGGCATCAAACTAACGACGGGACGCGATTTTTCGTCCAGCTACAGCACCGATTCAACCTCCTCCATTCTGGTCTCGGAAAGCCTGGCGAAGCGACTGGGCGAAGCCAACCCCATTGGCAAATACATCGAGCCGGATTCGGGCAGGAAATATCAGATTGTCGGCGTCTTTGCTGACTTCAATCTGTATTCGTTGCACAAAAAAGCCGAGCCGATTGCCCTGCAAATGCTACCCGAGAATTCAATCGGCTATGTGCTGGTCCGGGTGAATCCGCAGAATCTGACGGGTGCGATGGAAACGGTGAAAGCCGCCTGGAAAGAGATTGATCCGAAACACGAATTCATCGGATCGTTCGTCGACGAAAACGTCGAGCGCTGGTACAAAAAAGAGCAGCGACTGGCCACGATTTTCTCGTCGGCGGCTGGCGTCGCTATTTTACTATCGTGCATGGGACTGTTTGCCGTCGCGCTCATCAGCATCGAGCAGCGGACCAAGGAGATTGGCGTGCGCAAGGTGCTGGGCGCATCGGTAGCGAGTATCGTCGCTCTGCTGGCGGGTGATTTCCTGAAACTGGTCCTGGTCGCGATTGTCGTGGCGTCGCCCCTGGCCTGGTACGCGATGAATCAGTGGCTTTCTGATTTCGCTTATCGCATCGATATGCCGTGGTGGGTGTTCATTCTGTCGGGGCTACTGGCCGTGCTGATCGCCTTCGTCACCATCTCCTTCCGCAGCGTCAAAGCCGCCCTGATGAACCCGGTCAAATCTTTACGTTCCGAATAACCCGCACGGGGTTCAGGGTGTAGGAATATCCTAGCCCTGAACCCCATACCTTTCCCCTCACAACTATGCTCTCGAACTACCTGAAGATCGCCTGGCGGAATCTGTGGAGAAGCAAAGTGTTCTCCGGCATTAACGTGATTGGCCTGGCGGCAGGATTGGCCTCCTGCCTGCTGTTGTTTATGTATATTACTCATGAACTGAGTTATGATGACTTCCAGCAGAAAGCCAACCGCCTTGTGCGCGTTACGATGGAATACAGCGTTGACGGCCGGGCTGCGAAAGTCCCCGTTACGGGCACGAAAGTAGCGCCGGAGTTTACACGGCAGTTTACCGAGGTAGAAACGGGCATCCGGATGCTGAGTCGCGACGGTATAGTGGCGACGGGTGCGCAAGCCTATGATGAGAAGCGGGTCGTCTTTGCCGATTCATCCTTCTTTACCATGTTTTCGTTTCCATTGCAGGTCGGCAATCCGAAGATGGCCCTGGCGGGTCCAAATCAGGCCGTACTGTCTGCGACCAAAGCGGCCACTTATTTTGGCACCGATAACCCCATCGGCAAATCACTCCGCATAAATACCGGCGGCAGCTTTCGCGATTACCTCGTAACAGGCGTGGTAGCCGACTGCCCGTCGAATTCACAGATAAAGTATGATCTGCTCCTCTCCTTTTCGACGCTACCCGCTGCCAAACAGGAGGAATGGTATTCAGCCAACTACGCGACGTATTTGCTATTGCGTTCGCCCGATGCCATCCATTCGTTACAAGCCCGGATTCCCGGGTTTATGAAAGCGCAGTTCCCACCCGAAGAAACGAGGCCCGGCAACTACCTGACGTACAATCTGGAGCCGTTACGCTGGGTTCACCTGCACTCGGACGTGGCTGGCAACTTTGAGCCGAACGGTAATCTGACCTATATCTACATTTTTGGGGCAATCGCTTGTCTGATTCTGCTGATTGCCTGCGTCAACTACGTCAACCTGGCAACCGCCCGAGCCGTAGAGCGAGCCCAGGAAGTAGGCGTCCGAAAGGTGATGGGCGCGGGCGGAAATCAGTTATTCAGGCAGTTCATGGGCGAGTCGGCCCTGGTCACAGCAATTGCACTGCTTGGTGCACTGCTGTTGGCGGTACTAGTCCTGCCCCTGTTTAATACGCTCACGAATCAGCAGTTTTCACCGACGGTGTGGCTTAAGCCGACTAACCTGTTACTGCTTTCGGGCATTGGTCTGACGGTAAGTCTGATTGCCGGTAGTTATCCGGCATTGGTGCTGGCCCGCTTCCAGCCCATCCGGGTGCTGAAAGGTCAGTTGAAGACCAACGGTACCGGGCGGCTTCGCCAATCGCTGATCGTTTTTCAGTTCTCCATCACCATTTTTTTGCTCATCAGCACCCTGCTGATTCGAAATCAGCTCCGGTTTATCCAGCAAAAAAACGTCGGCTACGCCAAAGAACAAGTGCTACTGCTACCGGTCGATAAGCAGGTGAACGACAATATACAGGCGATAAAAAGTGAGTTTCGGCAGAATGCAGCCGTAGAACGCGTGTCGCTGGCGTCCGACTCACCGGTATTCGTGGAAGGCGGATACACCATGCGGGAGCCAGCCATGCAAACCGGCCAACGAAAAATGGTAACTGGCCTGACGATCGACGAAGACTACGTTTCGACGTTAGGACTGCGTCTGATTGCCGGCAGTGACCTCAACGCGGCCGATATGGAACGCGTAAGTCGTTCCGATAATGACAGCCTGACCCGGAGTCGATTCATTCTCAATGAATCAGCCGCCCGTGAGTTAGGCTGGACCCCGCAACAGGCCATTGGCAAACGACTCGACATGGACGGGCGCCTTGGTCTGATAAAAGGCGTCGTCAGCGATTTTCACTTTGCGTCCATGAAGCAGAAGATCGGCCCCTTAGTCATGTTTCCGCAGAACGGGGGCGACGTACTGCTGGTAAGGTTGTCGGGCACTCAGCTACCGAATGCGCTCACATTCCTGGAAAGCAAGTGGAAAACGCTCGTTCCGGGCCGTCCGTTCTCGTACCAGTTTATGGACGAAGAATTCAACAAACTGTACAGCGCTGAAACGCGTACGGGTGAGATTTTCAGCGTGTTTGCCTCCCTGTCTATCTTCCTTGCCTTCCTTGGTCTGTTTGGTTTATCAGCCTACATGACGGCGCAACGCACAAAGGAAATTGGCGTTCGGAAAGTATTAGGGGCCAGCGTAGTGAGCATCGTAACCCTCCTGTCGAAAGACTTTTTAAAGCTGGTCCTAGTAGCAATTCTCATTGCCTCGCCGATTGCCTGGTACGCCATGAATCAGTGGTTGCAGGATTTCGCCTACAAGGTCACGATCAAGTGGTGGGTATTCGCCCTGGCGGGCCTGGTAGCTATTAGCGTCGCCTTGCTGACTGTCAGTTTTCAAAGTATCCGGGCGGCCTTGGTGAACCCGGTGAAATCGTTACGTTCCGAATAACCCGCATGGGGTTCAGGGCAGGGGGCATCGGGTTGTCCCAGCCCTGAACCCCATGCTTTTCCCCTCACAACTATGCTCTCGAACTACCTCACAATCGCCTGGCGGAATCTATTAAGGCATAAGGGTTATTCAGCCATTAATATCGGTGGCCTGGCAGTCGGGATGGCCGTGGCGATGCTGATTGGCCTATGGATCTGGGATGAACTCTCGTTCAACAAGTCGTTTGCTAACTACGACCGCATTGCCCAGGTCATGCAGCACCAAACCTTTAACGGGCATATTGGTACGCAAGAGGACATTCCGACTCCACTGGACGCCGAGTTACGCACCAAATACGGTAGTAACTTCAAGCACATAGCCATGGCTACCTCGGAGGGCGACCGGATTCTGGCATCTGGCGAGAAAAAACTCACACGGTCGGGAAACTACATGGGTGCCGAGATGCCCGAAATTTTGTCGCTGACCATGCTGAAAGGCACCCGGCAGGGTCTGGCGAATACGAATTCTATTCTGCTGTCGGCATCGACGGCAAGGGCGCTTTTCGGCGAGACCAATCCGATGGGCAAGCTCATTAACATCGAAGGGAGAGCCGACGTAAAAGTAACGGGTGTATACGAGGACCTACCCTTCAGCACGGAGTTTCGAAACCTTACGTTCATTGCTCCCTGGAACCTGTTTGTGTCGATAAGCCCATGGGTAAAACGGTCGCTAAACAATCATGAATGGGGCGATAATTCATACCAGCTTTTTGTGCAGCTCGCTAACAACGTCGACATGCAAACGGTGAGCGCACGCATCAAAAATGCCAAGCTGAACAACGTACCCGCCGAGGACCGGAAATTCAACTCCACGCTGTTTCTCCACCCGATGAGTGACTGGCGGCTGTACTCGGCCTGGGAAGAAGGTGTACAGACCGGCGGCTATATCCAGTACGTACGGCTGTTCGGGCTGGTGGGAATTTTCGTGCTGCTGCTGGCCTGTATCAATTTTATGAATCTGAGCACGGCCCGTTCCGAAAAAAGGGCTAAAGAGGTTGGTATTCGTAAGGCTGTCGGGTCGGTACGCAGTCAGTTGATAAGTCAGTTTTTCAGTGAGTCGTTTCTGGTTGTCGGTCTGGCATTCGTCGGGGCTATTCTACTGATCCTGATCGTCTTGCCCTGGTTCAATACGATTGCCGACAAGCGCCTTACCTTCCCCTGGACCGTAGGTCCGTTCTGGCTGGTTAGTCTGGGCTTTATCGGCATCACCGGTCTCCTGGCGGGCAGCTATCCGGCGTTCTATCTCTCTTCGTTCCAGCCCATCAAGGTTCTGAAGGGGCTACGGTTCAGAGCGAGCGGCCTGGCGACTTCTCCCCGTAAAGTACTGGTCATCGTTCAGTTTACGGTTTCCCTGACGCTCATTATCGGCACCATTATCGTGTACCGCCAGATTCAGCACACCAAAAACCGGCCGATCGGCTACGACAGCAACGGCGTGGTTATGATGGAGATGCTATCGCCGGCCTTCTACGGGAAATACGACGTACTAAAAACCGAACTAACCAACGCGGGCGCCATCCAGCATATGGCCGAATCGTCCAGTCCGCTGACGGGTATCTCGTCGAACAGCAGTGACTTTAGCTGGCCCGGCAAAGACCCCGCCCTCGACCCGGACTTCTCGAACATCTTCGTGACGCACGATTTCGGCAAAACGGTCGGCTGGCAGGTTAAAGAAGGTCGTGACTTTTCGCGGTCGTTCACTACCGACTCATCAGCTATCATCGTCAACGAAGCGGCCGTAAAATTCATGGGTCTCAAACACCCGATTGGTACGGTTGTCCGGCGCGGGGGCCGGTTCGATCCGACAGTAAAGGATTTTACTATTGTGGGGGTTATCAAAGACGTACTGGCCGAATCGCCGTACGAACCCGTAAAGCAGGGGGTTTACTTTATGGATTATGAGAACGCCAACTGGATTGTATTCAAACTAAATCCCAATCGAAGCGCCAGGAGTTCGTTGGCCGTTATCGAAGCTACGTTCAAAAAACACGTACCATCGGCTCCGTTCGTGTATTCGTTTGCCGATCAGGAGTTTGGTAAGAAGTTTGCGTCGGAGGAGCGCATCGGTGCACTGGCGGGGGGCTTTGCGGTGCTGGCCATTTTCATCTCCTGCCTGGGTCTGTTCGGGTTAGCTTCGTTCACCGCCGAGCAGCGTACCAAAGAGATCGGGGTCCGCAAAGTACTGGGGGCCAGCGTACTGAACCTGTGGGCTCTCCTGTCGAAAGATTTCATTAGGCTGGTACTGATCGCCAGTCTGATCGCCGTACCCATTTCGTACTATTACCTCAGCGGATGGCTAAACGACTACCAGTATCGTACTGAACTGTCCTGGTGGATTTTTGTGGGCGCTGTCCTGGGTACGATCGCTGTCTCGTTGCTGACTGTCTCGTTTCAAAGCATCCGGGCGGCCCTGGTCAATCCCGTCAAATCGTTACGTTCCGAGTAAACCCGACAACCATGCTGATCAACTACCTTAAAATTGCCCTGCGGAGTCTTTGGCGAAACAAGTTGTTTTCAGTAATCAACATCGTTAGCCTGGCGATCAGCATGGCTGTGGGCGTTGGGATGATCGTTGGCTTAAAGGCCAATTTCGACACTGATCATTTTCACCCGCATTTTGACCGTACCTACCGCGTCCTGACCACAGCGACAAACGCCGACGGGAAGTCGCGCTGGGCGACCGTTCCGCCACCGCTGTCGAGCGCCATCCGTTCGATGCAGCGGGTTGAGCAAACTGTTGAGGTTCGTCGCGGCAACCCCGTTCGTGTAAAGACAGACAAGGGCGATATCACCGTGAACACGACGTTCACCGAGCCGTCTTTCTTCCAGGTATTCGGTTTTGCGCTAGTGACCGGCAACGCTCGGCAGGCTCTGACATCGCCCACTGCCGTGTTACTGAGTCAGCGTACAGCCCGGCAACTATTTGGCGACGAGAGCCCGCTGGGGCAATCCATCCAGTTTGACGGATTAGGTTGGTTTACCGTGGCGGGTGTTATTCAGCAACCTCCTTTACGTACACACTTACCCGTTGAAGCCGTTTTTTCCTTGCAGACCGCACAGAGCCTGGAAAAAGCAGGACGTCTTCCGACACTGTCCACCGACTGGCGACAGTACCAGACAACCAGCCTGTACGCCTTACTGCGGTCTTCCGACGACATCGCTCCGTTCAACGACGCCTTAAATCAGTTGGGCCGCTCGTTCCAGCGCGACGGACAGAAACTTCAGCTGAGCTTCACCGCTCAAACACTGGAATCGATTACTCCCTGGGACCCGGCCATTCGTAACGATATGCACGCGGGGGTTAATTGGTCGGGGATTCGGTCTTCGCTGTTCCTAATCGCGGCCCTTACGGTATTGGCCGCTTTCAATTACGTCAGCCTGTCGCTGGCCCGATCGCTTACCCGAGCCCGTGAAGTTGGTATTCGCAAAGCCAACGGGGCGCTCCGCTGGCAACTCTTCAGTCAGTTCCTGGTCGAGTCTTCACTGATTGCCCTCTTTTCGCTTGGTCTGGGATTATTTCTCTGGTATACGGTTGTTCAGTCCGGCTGGCTTCCTCAGGCTGAAGACATCAACACCGTGTCTATTCAGTATTCGGTTGGCTGGCTAGTGCTGTACGCCGTTCTGACAGGCCTGGTCGCGGGAGCCATTCCGGCGACTTTACTGACCAGATTTCAACCGGTCCAGGTTCTGCGAAACTTGCAGACAATTCGCTTGTTTCAGGGCGTGGGAATTTACCGGGTGCTCATCGTTATTCAGTTTGCCGTAACGACCATGCTGATGGTTTTTCTGGTCGTGCTCCGCGACGCTGGTACGCAAACGGAGGATCAACTCAGCGGTGGTTTACCAACCAACGTTGTTCTACTGTCGCTAAGAGGAGAGGCAGCGGACCGGCTCAAACCTCAGCTCGAGCAACTGGCGCAGGTGACCCAGGTTACCGCCACGGATCAGGTGGCCATCTACTCGGGATCAGGCTTCTGCTCACTAAAAGTCGCGAATGAACCGGTCCGGCAAGTAACCAGCCGGTCGATTGATACGCAATACGTACCAGTTTTTGGCTTGACCTTACGCGCTGGTCAGAATCTTCCTGGCGGTTCATCCACTGGCTCCAGTCAGTACGTACTGGTCAACGAGGCTCTGGCCCGCCAGCTACCCGGCCACTCACCCGAGAAGGCCATTGGTCAACGTATTCGCATCGATTCAACGGATCGGCTGATTACCGGGGTTCTCATCGAGCCAGCCGGGCAGGTGGCAGCGTCCCCGCCGACCGTGTATCAGCACCGGATCGATCGCGCTACGATCCTGGCCGCCCGGACGCAGCCCGGTAGCGAAGCCGCTGTACTTGCGGCTGTTCAGCGACTATGGAAACAGCGGGTTCCTGACCGCCTACCCGAAGTTTACGTGTACGACGAGAAGGTTCATCACGACTTTGCACAAGGGTTTCGAACACTCAATTTGTTTTTTGGCTTCTTCTGCGGCCTTGTCATGCTGATTGCCTGTCTGGGTATCCTGGGACTTTCGGCTTACATAGTCGAGGTGAGAACGCGGGAAATTGGGGTACGACGGGTCGTTGGTGCCAGCGATGGCACAATCATATGGACTCTTTCCAAAACCTTCGTTAAACTCTTGCTTTGGGCTGGCTTGCTGGGCTTACCGGCGGGCTGGTTCTGCGGTACGCTCCTTCAGCAACGAATGCCGACACCGGTCAATGTCGGCCCCATTAATCTGCTGCTTGGCTTCGGGCTAGTGGCCCTGGTGGGCATCTTAACGATTCTGTCGCAAACCTATCAAGCAACGCGCGTCAAACCGGCCGACGTACTACGTTCGGAATAGAAATCTGTCCATTAAGTCTTGTCTTCTACAAGTTCTTTTGCTTATGCTGCGCAGCTTTTTCACTACGGCTTTTCGGAATCTCTGGAAACACAAGCTGTTTTCGTTTATCAATGTGTTCGGGCTGGCGTCGGGTATGCTGGTATGCTTACTGGCAATGATCGACATAAAAGGCGCTTTTGACTACGATTCTTTCCACCCGCACCCCGACCGAACGTACCGCATTCTGACTGACGTAACGACAACGGATCAGGACGAACAACCCTACGCTACGTCGCCCATGCCGCTCACCGATGCGCTGAAAACGCAGTACTCATTTGTGCAGGCAGCTACGCGAGTGCTCCGAAACTACGGCGAATTTACGGCCAACCGGAAGCAATTACCCATTTCGTACAGCGCCGTCGACCCCGACTTCTTCCGGTTGTTCGGGTTTAAGCTAGCCAGTGGCCAACCCGCCATTTCCCCCCAAACGGTGGTACTGACCTCGCAAACAGCCGAACGCTTCTTCGGAACGGCCAACCCCATTGGGAAACGGGTTGACCATCCGCAACTGGGCGCGCTGCTCATATCGGGCGTGCTGGCCGAGCCACCCACCAAGACACATCTGCGTTTCGATATGCTGGTGTCGCTGGCTACACTCACCGGCCCCGACTGGGCGCGCTCCCGAACCAACTGGAAAACCTATACGCAGGGGTATACCTACGTCATGTTGAAACCTGGTACGCCCGTTGAAACGCTGAATGGTGCGTTATCAACCCTGTCGGCCCGCGTTACGAAAGGGGTTCGATTCACGCAGGAGAAAGGGTATGCGTTCCGTAGCCAATCCCTGGCGCAACTCACACCCGCCCGCGAGGAACTGATTTTTGGTACGTACGAGCCACCCATCGGCAAGCTGCTGACGGAGATGGGCGTGGGTCTGCTGACGCTGCTGCTAGCCGCGTTCAATTACATCAACCTGACGCTGGCCCGTTCGCTGAGCCGCGCCCGCGAGGTGGGCATCCGCAAAGTATCGGGGGCGTTGCGCTGGCAGCTGATTGGGCAGTTTATGGCGGAGTCGGCGTTTCTGTCGCTGCTGGGGCTGGCCCTGGCCTACGGGATGCTGCAAGTGGTAAAACCCATGCCCTTTGTGCAGGAATGGCTGATCGGCGGGGTTCAATGGGAGCAGGATATCCGGGTGTGGCTGGTTTTCATCCTGTTCAGTGTGGTGACGGGACTGCTGGCGGGACTGTTGCCAGCACGGGTTCTGTCGGGTTTTCAGCCCGCGCAGGTGCTGCGGAGTCAGACGGGACTTCGGGTGTTTCGGGGAATCTCCCTGCGGAAGTCGCTGATTGTCGTCCAGTTCACCATTTCACTAATTGCCATGATTGCCTTGCTCGGTCTGGCCCGTCAACAGCAATATATGGCTACAGCCGACTACGGCTTTCAGCGCAGCAATGTACTGACGATTCCTCTAAACGGGGTGCCCGCCAACCGGTTGACTAACGCCCTGAATCAGTTGGTTGGTGTAGCGGACGTAACGGCTACGGCTGCCCGGTTCGGTGATCACGGGGGCAATTTACGAATGGTTTACCGGCAACGAACCGGGGGGGATTCGGCTGCGGCCGACGTCTTCGCTACCGATGCGCATCTGCTCTCCACCGTTGGCCTGACGTTGCTAGCTGGGCAGAACATACCCCCCTCGGTGGCGGATTCGGCGTCCCAGTTGGTACTCATCAATGAAGAAGCCGTGCGAACATTCCGGCTGGGCAGCCCCGGCGCGGCCGTTGGGCAAACCCTTTGGCTAAACGACAGCACCGACGTTCAGATCGCCGGGGTTGTAAAAGACTTTTGGTACACAACCCTGGCGATGAAAAGGCAGCCGCTCCTGCTTCGGTATCAACCCGCCGATTTTCGCTACCTGAACGTACACATCTCGGCTGCAAATCCCGAAGGCGTAAAAACGGCCATCGCCCAAATCTGGAAGAAACTAAGTCCGTACGAACCGTTCACAGGTCAGTGGTACGACGACTACCTGCATGACCGGCACAGCCACACCGACGACATCTCGTTTATGGGTCTGCTGCTTGGTCTGGCGCTGTCGATTGCCTGCCTAGGATTGCTGGGCATGGTTACATACACCACGCAGTTACGCACCAAAGAAGTGGGCGTCCGAAAAGTAATGGGTGCCCGCGTCGATCAGATTATCTGGCTGTTGTCGTGGGACTTTCTGAAACTGCTGCTCATTGCTGGGGCCATTGCGTTGCCGGTGGGCTACCTGGCAACGAGCTTTTTCCTAAGGTCGTTTGCTTACCATATTTCGGTGGGCATTGGTATGCTGGCACTGTGCTTCGGCACCCTGTTATTACTGGGCGGATTGACCATCGGCTGGCGCACCTACCGGGCGGCACTGGCCAATCCGACGGATAGCTTACGATCCGAATAGATCCAAACGACCATGTTCAGAAACTATCTCAAAATCGTCTGGCGCACCCTACAAAAGGACAGAACGTTTTCGCTGATCAATATTGGTGGGCTGGCCACTGGTTTGGCGATAGCGCTGCTGATCATCCAGTACGTGCGGTTTGAACTAAGCTACGAGAACACCAATCCCCTGGCCAATCGACTGGTCCGCCTGACCCTGGACTATATGAACGGTAGCACGGTCACGGTTCAGGATACCGAAACGAATCCGCCCCTTGGCCCCAGAGCCAAACAGGAACTGAAGGAGGTCGTCAATTACACCCGTGCGTATCCAGTGGGCGAGTCTACTGTAACCATTCAGATTGGTGATACGTATCACCTCGTGGATAAAGTTTTCGCGGTTGATTCGTCGTTTTTCTCCCTATTCAACTATCCGCTGTTACGCGGAAGTCGCCAGGCCCTGTTTACCCGGCCCCGTCAGGTCGTGCTTACCAAATCTTTGGCGCAGACTTATTTCAATACGCTCGACGTCGTAGGTAAGACCCTGAAAATTGCCCGTTCGAACGGTAGTTTGTTAGTAGAAATTGCGGGCGTCGTACCCGATAGCCCAGCTAATACGCACCTGAAGATTAATATGCTGCTCTCTTACCCAACGATGGTATCGGACTTTGGGGAAACGGAGGATAATTGGGACGGCAACAACACGCTCACCTACGTACAACTGGCCGACAACGCCAGCTACGAGGGCTTCACGCAGTCACTGGCGGCATTGAATGACCGGCTGCATACGGAGAAAAAAATAGTCAACGAGCAGGTTATTGCCCAGCCGGTGAGCGACATTCATCTCTACTCGCACAAAACGTTTGAGTCAGAGCCCAATGGGGAAGCCCGGTCGGTTTACTTCCTGTTGAGCGTAGCTCTGCTGGTGTTGTTCAGCGCGGTGGTCAATTACGTCAACCTGACCACGGCCAAAGCCCTTGACCGGGCTCGGGAAATGGGCCTGCGGAAAGTCGTTGGTTCCACGCAGGGCCAGATACGTACCCAGGTGTTTGCGGAAACCGTCCTGGTCAATGGTATCGCCGGAGCGATGTCGGTTGTACTCGTTGCTCTCCTGGAACCAGTGTTTGTGGAGGTGGCGGGCCTGCCCGACGGCTTTAGCGTATTCGGCGACACGTTTTTCTGGCTCAACGTCGGAGGTTTTATCCTGCTGAGTACGGCGCTATCGGGCTTCTATCCAGCGTTTGTGCTTTCTTCGTTTAAGCCGGTTACTGTGCTGAAAGGTAACTTTACGCACTCGGCAAAAGGGGCAACGCTACGTAAAGCACTCGTCGTTTTTCAGTTTACCATCACGCTTATTTTGCTGGTGCAGACTTTCGCCGTTTACCAGCAGGTCTCCTTTTTACGAAAGCAAAATTTGGGCATCAGTCTTGATCGTACACTAGTGGTGAAAGCCCCCGTAAAAAGCAACGTAAAGAAGGATTACAGTCAGTTTCGACAAACGCTGCTCGATCAGGCGCGGGTACAATCAGTCGCGTTTTCCAGCACCGTACCAGGCCTGAGCCTAACGCAGCTGAGTACAACAACGGGGATCAATCTGGCTGATACGCAGAAGAAAACCGCTTACAATTTTTACCTGACCGAGATTGATACGTCATTCATTGGCCTGATGGGCATCCAGCTGCTGGCGGGACAAAACTTCGATGCGACCACCTTGCCAGCCCTTACGGATACGACGGATCGGCAACTCATCGTCAACGAAGAAGTGCTTCGGCTCTGGGAAATCCCATCCCCTCGCGCAGCTATTGGCCGAAAAGTAAACCTCTGGAATCGGCAGGCAACGATTCGTGGGGTGGTTAGCAATTACCACTACGAATCTCCCAAGGCCCGTTTTATTCCGATTATTCATTTGTATTCGCCCACGTTTGATTCATATGCCAGTGTGAAGTTTGCGGGGGGCGGTGCAACGGACCAACTTGCTACGTTAAGAAAAGCCTACGAAGCTAATTTTCCGCATTCACCGTTCAGCTATTTCTTCATGGATAGCGAATACGACAAGCAGTACAAAACGGACGACCGTTTTCAGCAGGTATTTGGTGCACTAACGGGCTTCGCTATACTGATTTCCTGCTTAGGGCTGTTCGGACTGGCTACGTTTACCGTGTCCAAACGCACAAAGGAAATCGGCATTCGTAAAACGATTGGAGCCAGTACGCTCAACCTGATGGCTTTGCTCTCGACTGATTTCATCAAAACCGTCCTGATCGCTATTCTGATCGGCCTTCCCATCACATACCTGTTGGTCAGAAACTGGCTGACCAATTACGCTACCCGGATCGAACTAAGCTGGTGGCTTTTTGCGGCTCCCGCTCTCCTGATTCTGCTTCTGGTACTGCTCTCGATTGGCAGTAAGACGATTACTACTGCGCTGATGAACCCGGTGAAATCATTACGTTCTGAATAACAGTTCACGACCATGTTCACGAATTATCTCAAAATCGCCTGGCGGAATCTGCTGCGTCATCGCCATTTTACCCTACTCAATATACTGGGTCTGAGCGTAGGCGTGGCGGCTGCGCTGCTGCTATTTATGGCTGTACGCTATGAGTTCAGCTTCGACACGTTTCACCCCGATGGCGACCGCATCTACCGCATCGCTCGCAAGCAGGTCTACAGCAACGGGAACGAAGATTATACCGTCGGTTACCCGCTACCGGTAGCAGCTGCGCTGAAGACTGACATTCCGCAATTCGAGACTGTCGTTCCCATTTTTGCCACGCTCCGCCCGCAGGTAACGGTACTGGGCCGAACGCCCGCCATCCGGAACAATGCCGCTAAATTTCTGGAAGAGCGGGAAGGCTTTCTGGCCGGACCGGAGTTCTTTCAGTTGTTCAATTTCCCCTGGCGCATCGGAACGCCCGCGTCACTGGCCCGCCCCAACGTAGTCGCACTCACCGAGAGCTACGCCCGTAAGTATTTCGGTAGCTCAAAGCAGGCAATGGGACAATACCTACGGATTAATAACCGCTTCACCATGGAGGTGGTGGGTGTACTGGCCGACCTTCCCAAAAACACCAGCTTCCCGCTGAATTTAGTGATCTCCTACGAAACCAAGCGTCATGACTTTACAGGCGCATTTGGCATGACCTCGTTTGACGACTGGGGCAGTTCCAGCAGCAACGACCAGCTTTTTGTCCGTCTGTCCCGCGATGTTTCAATGGCCCAGGCCGATGCCCTGCTGGCTACCTTCTCCCGCCGACACTACGATAGGCTCAACAGCAGCGATAAAAAAACGCATTTCCTCAACCCGCTGGCAGAGCTGCATCACGACGCCCGTTTTGATGGGTTCGCGCCCAACACCGTACCTGTGCCGCGGCAACGGCTGTGGAACATGGTAGCCGTCGGTGCGCTGATTTTACTAATGGCCTGCATCAATTTCATTAATATTTCGTCGGCACTGGCCACGAAACGAGCAAAAGAGGTCGGCGTACGGAAGGTACTGGGTAGCCACAAAAGCCAGTTGGTTACACAGTTTCTGGTCGAAACGGTCCTGATGGTCGTAGCCGCTATTGGCATCGGCGTGGCACTGGCTTACACGGCGCTCCCGTTGCTGGGGTCGTTGTTCGGCCTGCCTACCGATTCTAATCTGTATTTTGGTCCTGAGCTGGCACTGGGTTTACTGGCGCTGCTGGTAGTGCTTACTGCGCTGGCTGGTTTATATCCGGCGTTGGTCCTATCGTCGTTTTCACCATTGGTAGCGTTCCGCAACCGGGTCGTTTCAGGTTGGGGACGAGGGTTGTCGCTGCGGCAGGGGCTGATTGTAGTGCAGTTCACCGCTGCGCTTGTACTGCTCATCGGGACTGTTATCAACCTGCAACAGATGAATTTCCTGAGTCGGATGGACCTCGGCTTTGCGAAAGATGGCATTTTCTACTTCAAAATGGACCGCGAATACGGTAACCGCAACCCGATCCTGCGGAACGAACTGCTGCGAATACCGGGGGTAAGCAACGTTACGTTCTTCTCCGATTTGCCCTCGTCCGATGTCAGGTTTCAGAGCAGTTTTGCCTTCTCCGATATGGCCAAAGACGAGGACTTCCCGGTCTCGATAAAAATGGTCGACGGCGATTATATCAAGACCTACGGCATTCAGTTGGTGGCTGGTACTTCCTACCCCACGAACGACACGATCACGAAGTTTCTGGTCAACGAAACGCTGCTTAAAAAACTGAACGTCCGCAACCCGGCCTCCGTCATCGGGCGCAGACTGCGGGTAGGCCAGGAGCGCTCCGCTGAGATTGTCGGCGTGGTGAAGGACTTCCAAACCAATTCAGCCCGCGACGGGGGTGTACAACCACTGGTATTACTTCCTGATCGGAATTTCTTCTACGGGGGCAGCGTCAAGCTACGCTCGCCTAACCTGGTCCGGACCGTTGAGCAAATCAAAGCCACGTATGCCCGCACCTTTCCCGAAGTAGCTTTCTGGGGTAAGTTCTACAACGATGAGCTCAATACATACTACATCACTGAACAGCAGATGGGTTTGCTATACCGCGTTTTTGCCGGACTCATCCTGTTCATCGCCTGTCTGGGTTTGTTTGGACTAGCCGCTTTCTCGGCGGAAGCGCGGACCAAAGAAATTGGCGTCCGGAAAGTACTGGGCGCCAGTGTATCCAGTATCGTTACGTTGCTTTCCAAGGACTTCCTCAAGCTGGTCTTTATCGCCATTGTCATTGCCTCCCCTATTGCCTGGTACATCACGAATCGCTGGTTGCAGGACTTTGCCTACCGCATTGCTATCAGTTGGTGGGTGTTCGCCCTGGCCGGACTACTGGCGGTAGGCATCGCCCTGTTGACGGTCGGTCTGCAAAGCATCCGGGCGGCTCTGGTCAATCCCGTCAAATCGTTACGTTCCGAATAAATCCAGTACGACGATGCTACCACCAATTGTTCGATTACTGCTTTGCAGCTTGTTTTTTCTCCACGGTTTGTCCGCGTTCGCGCAGGTGACACAAGCGGTTACGTTGCCGCAAACGGAGGTACGCATGATTCAGTCAAAAACGCTCAATAATGAAACCTACCAACTACTGGTACATTTCCCGGATGACTACGATCCAACAAAACGGTACGACGTATTATACGTCCTCGACGGGATCGATGGTTTCCCCATGGCGATCAGTTGCCTGGGTATCCTGCACGGCGAATGCGACAAAAACTATCGGGAGCCGCTACTGATAGGCATTTCCGACGGAACGCTCATTGGCAAACCCGGCAATAAACGCAGTCGGGACTTTACTCCAACCGCCTTCAAAACCAGTTGGGGCGGTGGCGGTGATGGCGGAGGCCCCGCGTTTCTGACCTTCATCGAAAAGGAAGTAATTCCGCTGGTTGAGAAAACGTATCCGGTGACGGCAAACCGTGCTATCTACGGCTATTCGTACGGTGGTCTGTTTACGTCTTATGCGCTACTAACCCGGCCCGATCTGTTTCGGACGATATTAATCGGTAGCCCCTCCTTGTTTGCCGACGATGCGGTGATCTTACGCCGATTCGAACCAGACTACGCAAAAACGCACAAAGACCTACCACTCTCGGTCTGGCTATCGGTGGGGCAAAACGACGAGTATCTGGTGGAAGACGTGCAGAAACTGACCGACGTATTAAAAAGTCGGCAGTATCCATCGCTACGGCTCCAGTCTACGATCATCAAAGACGGCAATCACCTGACCGGCATTCAGCCGACCATGTTACAGGCGTTCAAGTGGGCGTACTGTACTACCGTTTCGCCGAAAAAATAAACTGCTTACGCCTTCACCGCGCTTTTCACGCTGCTCTCGTTCACCGGATTCTGTTTATAGCGTCCATAACAAAGCCATAACGATGTTACGCAACTACCTCAAAATCGCCTGGCGGAATTTGATTCGCAACAAAGCCTTCTCGGCGATCAACATTATTGGCCTTTCGCTGGGTATGTCCTGTAGTCTGCTGATCTATTTGTGGGTACAGGACGAGCGCGCGTATGATTCGTTTCACAAGAATCGTGGTCGCCTGTACCGGATAATCGTCAATTCCGTCGAGAAAGATGGGTCAATTACAAACAGCTTCGAGAATTCGCCGGGCGTGTTATCGGGGGCGCTAAAACGAGAGATTCCGGAGATCAGTCACGCCGTCACGGTAACGTGGGAAAATAGTGATCGACTCCGTGTGGGGACTAAAGCGGCTAAAGAAAAAGGTCGAATCGTGGGTAATGATTTTTTTGAGATGTTTTCATTTCCTCTGCTCAAGGGAACTTCACAAACCGTATTCTCTGCCCCGAATAGCCTGGTCATCTCTCAACGATTGGCCCGTATCTATTTTGGCTCGGCGAATCCGGTCGGTCAACTCATTCGATTCAATGACAAAGACGATTACGTCGTCAGCGGAGTGTTTGCCAATGTTCCGCCTAACTCATCGATCAAATTTGATTACCTCATTTCGTTTGAATCATTTGCGCGGAGGAATCCGTGGATTGTCGATGGATGGGATGATTTCGGGCCATCCACGGTCGTTATGCTCCGACCAGACGCTTCGCTTAAGAAGGTCAATGACAAGATTCGTCGCTTTCTTACCCAGCATGATAAGACAGTTCAGGAAAAGACGCTAGCTTTACAACCGTACGAAGATCAGTACCTGTATTCCCACTTTGAGAATGGAATTCCGGTGGGAGGACGAATTGAATACGTACGGCTGTTTTCGGTAGTAGCGCTGTTTATCCTGTTGATAGCCTGCATCAACTTTGTCAACTTAGCAACCGCCCGTTCGGCGAAAAGAGCCAAAGAGATTGGTGTACGGAAAGCTATCGGTGCGGCCAAAGCTTACCTGGTTGGTCAGTTCGTTGGCGAGTCATTGTGTATGACGCTGTTGGCGGCTTTTCTCGCTCTTCTGGTCGCCCAACTACTGTTACCTGCGTTTAACACCGTAACGGGGAAAGCGCTCGAGCTTCCCCTTGATAATCCAGCCTTCTTTGGCATACTGATGGCGTTACTGGGACTAACTACGCTGGTAGCTGGCGTTTATCCAGCCCTGTTTCTGGCGTCGTTCGATCCGGTTCATGTGCTGAAGGGATCATTCCAGGCAAAACCTACCATCTCTCTCTTTCGGAAAGGATTAGTCGTATTCCAGTTCACCTTATCGCTTATTCTGATCATTGGTACGTTGATCGTGTTCCGGCAGATCAATTATATCCAAACCAAAAACATTGGATTAAGCCGCGACAACGTGCTCTATGTCAAGCTAGACGGGGAGCTAGGCAAACGCTATGAATTCTTTAAACAGGTGCTGTTGCAGTCAGGTACGATTCAGTACGTAACCACTGTAAATACGATTCCGACTGACGTGGGGGATGCGACCAGTGATGTGCAATGGACGGCGAAAAAACCCACTGACAAATTTTCGATCTGGCTCATGGGCGCATCATACGATTTTGCCAGAACGTTGGATATTACGCTCAAAGAAGGTCGTGAATTTTCTTCGGCCTTCACCTCCGACACCACCGGTTTTCTTCTCAACGAAGCGGCTGCTCAACAGATGCATTTGTCAAATCCGATCGGTCAGTCCATCCACTTATGGGGCAAGCAGGGCACCGTCATTGGTCTGATGAAGAATTTCCATCAGCAATCGCTGCATAAGCCGATTGAGCCGCTCATGGTTTACTTCGAATCACAACCACGTGGTAATTGTGTCGTTCGAATTCAGGATGGCAAAACGCAGGCAGCCTTGTCAGTCATGAAACAGGCGTACCAGTCGATCAACCCAACCTATCCCTTTACGTATGAGTTTGCCGATGACGCCTACCGACAACAGTATAAAAGCGAAACGGTTATTGGCAAACTGGTCACCTATTTTGCGTCGCTGGCTGTTCTAATTTCATGCCTGGGACTACTCGGGCTAGCCGCCTTCACGGCCGAACAACGCACCAAGGAAATTGGGGTGCGCAAGGTACTAGGCGCATCCGTAGCCAGTATCGTCGCCCTGCTTTCTCAAGACTTCCTCAAATTGGTACTCATTGCTATTTTCCTGGCCTCGCCCATTGCCTGGTATGCCATGACTCAGTGGCTACAGGCGTTCGCGTATCGTGTTGATATCCATTGGTGGGTGTTTGCTCTGGCGGGACTGCTGGCCGTGGGCATCGCACTGCTGACGGTGAGTTTCCAGAGTATCCGGGCGGCATTGGTCAATCCGGTAAAATCATTACGTAGTGAATAAAATCGAGCGGACTTACGCGGTCCAATCACGCATATAGCCCTGAAAAGTCGGATCGGCACGAATACCATCAAAGTCTGTGTCAGCTACCACTTCCTCGGGACTTGCGCTTTTGTTTACCGTACGCCATGTGTCGAGTGCCTGAATTGTTTCATCAATCTTACCCTGTAACGCATACGCACAGCCTAGATTAAACCATACATCGGCATAGTCATGTTTAAGGGCAAGGGCCTGTTTGTACTTCTCGATGGCCGGCTCGTACTGCCCTAACTTACTCAGGGCATAACCCCAGTTGATGAGCGCATCGTCATCATCAGGTTTGAGGGCAAGGGCCTGCTTATACTTCTCGATAGCTGGCTCGTACTGCCTTAACTTACTCAGGGCAATGCCCCAGTTATGGAGCGCATTCACATAATCAGGTTTAAGGGCAAGGGCCTGTTTGTATTTCTCAATGGCCGGCTCGTACTGCCCTAAATGACTCAGGGCATTACCCCAGTTGTAAAGCGCATTCGCATAATCAGGTTTAAGGGCAAGGGCCTGTTTGTACTTCTCGATGGCCAGCTCGTTCTGCCCTAAATGACTCAGGGCAACGCCCCAGTTGACTAGCACATCGGTATCATCAGGTTTGAGGGCAAGGGCCTGTTTGTACTTCTCGATAGCCGGCTCGTGCTGCCTTAACTTATTCAGGGCAATGCCCCAGTTGACTAGCGCTTCGACGAAATCAGGTTTGAGGGCAAGGGCCTGTTTGTACTTCTCGATGGCCGGCTCGTACTGCCCTAATTCATCCAAGGCATAACCCCAGTTGACGAGCGCTTCGGCGAAATCGGGTTTTAACTGCACGGCCTGCTCGTACAAGCGGCATTGTTCCTGAAAATCACTGCTGTTGTGGGCCTGAGTAAATAGTGAAGATGCTTCCAGCGATTTAGTCAGTTCGTACTTCTCTTCGGCCGGTAGATCGGCTTCGTCGACCTGCTTTTGCATCAGGCCGTAGTAGGCGTTAATTTCCCGCTGCCGTTCTTGGGCTTTCCCCATAATCTGCACCGGTTTGAGCTGGAGTGCCTCGTGCAACTGGAGCATTAGCAGGTCGAAACTCTTGATCTGAAGAAAAAAATTATTACGGGTAGTGTCGAGCAGATCGCGAACGCGCCAGTGGAGTTGGTCAACCGGTTTACGGTCGGTCCAGATGAGCCGGAATGGGCTGGGTGGCGTACGACGCTTGGCTTCCAGCAGTTGGTTCATAATCGACACATCAGCCCCGCCATAGCCCATCACCACAAGGTTGAAACAGGGCGTTTCGGCCAGGGCATCGGCCAGCTTTTCAGACAGGCGGTTGCGGGTTTCGTCAATTTCAAACGTTGTGTTCCGCATGTCCTGATAACGGAAATCGCCGTGCAGCTTGATAATATTGGGTTTTTTGTCGCGCAGGTTCAGCAAATCGCTCAGGTCAGAGTGGGCGTAAACCTTGACCCGTTCATTAAAAAACAGCATCAGGGCATCGTGCAGCAGGTCGTCAAAATTGGTGGTAAACACGTTCCGTATGTAGCCTTCGTTGATTAGCTGCGCCAACGTTACATAGCCGTATCCGGTGTCTTTGCCATCAATAACACGCTCCACAAACCGTTGCCGGTCGCTGGCATTTTCGCTGTACTGCCTGAACCAGTACTCATATTGCGCATCCCAGTAAAAATCTTCTTTTTTGTCCTCAAAAAACTTCTCCTGTTCCTCAAGGCTCTGCTGCTGAAGCGGCAACGGTAGTTTGCTCGTTCTGATGGTGTCGGAAAGCGCATTAATTTGTTGCCGGAGTTGATCTTGATGCAGTTCGCAAAACGCATCGTACTTAGCCAGTAGCTGGTTGGCATCAACGTAGGTGTCGAACTGCTTTTTATAACCATCGGCCCTGTCCAGAGGCCAGGTAATCCTGTCAATAATGTGTTGCTGCCGAAACGATTCCATTTTCAGCAGATCAACCAGACCGCCACCCAGCGGAATCTGGGAATTGAAGGAACACCCCGCGCCAATCAGCAGGCAACAACGCGGCACATTGGAGTTATCGAATTTTTCGCCAATCAGATTGACAAGCTGGGGTAGGGTAGCCGTTTGGTAGGCCATGTAGACGCGATTAATTTGGTGTGAACGTAAATCGCCTAAAAATAATACAAAACCTGCGTTGATGAACCTGGTGAAAAACGTACCCAACGAACAAATTGGCCCGGCTCAGCCTGATCGTGACGGACGACAAAGAAAATATGACCATGCAAGAACAGATGCCCCACAGGGCCTAAACGAGTGCAGCCGCCCCGGACTCCGGGGCGGCTGCACTGTAATCGATATTGCGATGACTTACGCCAGCTCGAAGCGGTCCAGGTTCATTACTTTGCTCCAGGCAGCAACGAAATCCTTCACGAACTTCTCGTTGGCATCGGAGCTGGCGTATACTTCAGCGATCACGCGCAGTTCCGAGTTCGACCCGAAAACGAGATCGGCACGCGTGCCGGTCCATCTCAGTTCGCCTGTTGTCCGATCACGGCCTTCAAACACTTCTTTGTGATCAGCCGTCGCTTTCCACGCCGTGCGCATGTCGAGCAGGTTCACAAAGAAATCGTTGGTCAGCACTTCAGGCCGGTCGGTGAAGATACCGAGCTTCGAGCCGTCGAAGTTGGCGTTCAGAGCACGCATACCACCAACCAGCACCGTTAGCTCAGGCGCCGTCAGCGTCAGCAATTGCGCCTTGTCGATCAGCAGTTCTTCGGTCGATACCGTGTATTTCTTTTTCAGGTAGTTGCGGAAGCCATCGGCGATCGGCTCCAGCACCGCGAACGAATGGGCATCGGTCTGTTCATCGGACGCGTCCATCCGGCCGGGCGTAAACGGTACCGTAATGTCAACACCAGCGGCCTTTGCGGCTTTCTCGACGGCGGCACCACCCGCCAGCACGATCAGATCGGCCAGCGATATTTTTTTACCACTCGTCTGCGTGCTGTTGAACTCTTCCTGGATGCTTTCCAGCGTACCCAGTACTTTCGCCAGTTGGGCTGGATTGTTCGCTTCCCAGTCTTTCTGGGGAGCCAGCCGGATACGGGCACCGTTAGCCCCACCGCGCTTGTCGGAACCCCGGAAGGTCGACGCCGATGCCCAGGCCGTCGATACCAGTTGAGGAATCGTCAGTCCAGACGCCAGGATGTTTGCTTTTAGCGCAGCGACATCGCTGTCGTCGATCAGTTCGTGACTTACCGCCGGAATCGGATCTTGCCAGATCAGTTCTTCCTGTGGTACGTCCGGACCTAGATAACGGGCAATCGGACCCATATCACGGTGCGTCAGTTTGAACCAGGCACGAGCAAAGGCATCCGCAAACGCATCCGGATTTTCCAGGAAGTGCCGCGAGATTTTTTCGTAGGCAGGGTCCAGCCGCATCGACAGATCGGTAGTCAGCATGGTTGGCCGATGCTTCTTGCTGGCATCATAAGCATCGGGAATGATGTCACCCGCATCTTTCGCCACCCACTGATGCGCCCCACCGGGGCTCTTGGTCAGTTCCCACTCGAAGTTGAACAGGTTCTCGAAGTAGTTGTTGCTCCACTGCGTCGGCGTGGTTGTCCAGGTTACTTCCAGACCGCTGGTGATGGTGTCGGCCCCTTTTCCGGTACCGAACGAGCTAGCCCAGCCAAAACCCTGATGCTCCATATCAGCACCTTCTGGCTCAGCACCTACGTGTTCCGACGGACCGGCACCGTGGGTTTTACCGAAGCTGTGTCCACCGGCAATCAGCGCTACCGTTTCCTCGTCGTTCATGGCCATCCGACCGAACGTATCACGAATATCCTTGGCTGAAGCAATCGGGTCGGGCGTTCCGTCTGGACCTTCCGGGTTTACGTAAATAAGCCCCATATTGGCGGCTGCCAGCGGCTTTTCCAGATTACGGGCGTGAATTTGGCCGTCGGCGTCCTCGTCAGACACCAGTATACCATGATCTTCGTCTACGCCTTCCGAGCCACCTGCATATCGCTTGTCACTACCCAGCCACTTGTCTTCCGAGCCCCAGTACACATCCAGTTCAGGCTCCCAAACGTCTTCCCGGCCACCGGCAAAACCGAAGGTTTTGAAACCCATCGACTCCAGTGCTACGTTACCGGTCAGAATCAGTAAGTCAGCCCAGGAAATCTTGCGGCCGTATTTCTGCTTGATTGGCCACAGTAACCGACGAGCCTTATCAAGACTGACGTTATCGGGCCAGCTGTTGAGCGGAGCAAACCGCTGCTGACCAGAACCGGCGCCACCCCGGCCATCGCCGATGCGATACGTACCCGCGCTGTGCCACGCCATCCGAACGAACAGCGGGCCATAGTGACCAAAGTCAGCTGGCCACCAGTCCTGCGAATCGGTCATCAGCGCGTGTAGATCTTGCTTTACAGCCTCCAGATCGAGGCTTTTGAATTCTTCAGCGTAGTTAAACGACTCACCCATTGGGTTCGACGCCGACGAATGCTGACGAAGTAAATTAACTTTTAGGTGATTAGGCCACCAGTCGTGATTCTGCGTGCCATTACCCGCAACCTTTGTTTGTCCGGTTGGCTCGTTTTTTTGAACCCCGCTGTAAAATGGGCACTTGCTAATGTCCCCTGAGTAATTATCCATAGGATTAAAACAGTGGTAATTGATTAGAAGGATTCGGTCCTATTTTGGGCAATATTAACGTATTAGTATTTATCAATCAAATCAATTTGTTTGATAAACTCATTGCGAAAATCTATGAATTGTCCATACGGAATAACGCTCATCAGCAAAAAGAATAGCATCTGCTGCACCCTTTTTTTGATGACCGGTCAACATTACTTTACGGCTCGTTTGCCGTATTATTTCATCTATGTCAACTAACGTAGGTTACCATTGGTTGACTCTGGTGGACACAAACATCGTACCTGCCTCCGCAAAAAACACTGAATCAACAGCTTATGGAAATAAGTTAGCCGCACAGAACAATGTTTTCTAAGCGCTTACTGTAGTCAGCTCAGGACGTAAATCTCATTGGTACCGTCGATCTACTTGTTCTCGGTAAAGATTATTATTCGCGCCGAATGGCTTCGACTGGATCGAGCCGGGCAGCTCGCATAGCGGGATATGTACCAAATACAATTCCAATTAACATAGCAATGACTACGATCACCATAAATGTGTTCCAGGTGTAGGCGACCTGAAAGGATACGTCAGTAATCGCTTTTACGATCGGAATAAAGGTCAGCGTACTGAGTATGCCCAGTGCCAGCCCCAGCAAACTACCGAAGGTCGAAATGGTGATTGATTCGGATAGGAACTGCCAAAGAATATCCCGTTTTTTAGCGCCAAGGGCTTTGCGAACGCCGATCTCAACCGTTCGTTCTGTAACTGAAATCAGCAGAACATTCATCACACCAATACCGCCTACCAGTACCGAAATCCCAACGATCAGCCCCATCACGATCCGGAAAAGTAGAAAACCTTTGGTCGCCTGGCTTACCCGCTGCTCGTTCGTGATGATAGTGAAATCATCCAGTTTGTTCCTGATATTGGCTTTCAGCCAGTTTTCGATTTCTGACTTCAACCCAACTACGTTCTCTACGTTTTTTGCGTCAATAATTCCCATTGGCGGAGTGGCTTTCAGCGCACTGTCGGATACCAGGGTCAGTGGCATCAGCAACTGACCGTAACTGACATCTTTATCCGTCCAGACACCAACTACGGTCAAGGCTGTGCCGTTGTAAACAATCTGCTGACCAACGGCTTGCCTCTCAGATTGCTTCTCAACCAGTTGTCGGGCCATCCGCTGGTTGATGAACGCAACCGGACGTTTATTTTCAAGTTCTGCTTCCGTAAATGCCCGGCCATGAACCAACGTAATACCCGGATGAAGTGGCAATATTGTTCCGGTGACGACTGTTCCTAGTTTACGACTAGTTGCCTTGCTAACAATCTCGCTGGATTGCCGCCATTCCAGATAAGGTATAACGGGCTTCGTCAGCGAGGCTACCATCTTCCGGAACGTATCGTGGGTGAAATACACATAGTCGTCTTTTCTGACCGATACGTCATTAACCGACTTGTACGGGTTCGACTGAATCATAATCGCATTCAGTGAGGTCGTTTTCGTGATCTGCTCATGGGCGTATTGCTCCATCCCATCGATCAACGATAAGATAGCCACCAGAGCCGCCACGCCAATCACGATACCAAGAATGGATAAGATGGTATGAAAAAACCGGGAGCGGATGTTCTCCAGAGCCGTCGTGAACGAGACAATGATCTTTTTCATGCGGGAAAGTCAGCTTGGGTGTATAGGTCTCCCAATGTAGCGTAGCTGGCTGGTCCGGGCAATACGTATGTGACAAACGGCGGCTTTTGGTAGCGATACTGATCAACTCTACTGGAATATCCCGACAGTCGACGAGGTCCCGCAAAGCATCAGTAGTTGTGCTCGATTACTTTTATGAACAACTTGCCGTTGTACAACCGTCGAACCCTTCCGCCATGAAAATTAATTCGCTTGCTTTATTTCCTCTGCTGGTAGCCTGTTTTTGGGTAGCAAGTCCGGCCACTACTCCATTAGGCCTGTCGGCACCGGGTAACGATGACGTAGCGACTATACCGGCGGCTAGGCTACTGACCGGTGCGGATCAGGTTAGTACCTACCTCCCCTATTTGAAAGGCAAGCGGATCGGGATGGTCGTTAACCAGACATCAATCATTGGCCGCACGCCCAGTGTCGACAGTCTTGTTGGTTTGGGCGTGAACATTGTTCGCATCTTTGGCCCTGAACACGGGTTCCGGGGTAACGCCAGCAACGGCGCCAAAGTGGATGACAGCGTTGATTCCAAAACTGGCATCCCAGTCATCTCGCTCTATGGAAAATATAAGAAACCGTCGAAAGAACACCTGGCCGACATCGACCTGCTGATTTACGACGTTCAGGACGTGGGCGCCCGCTTTTACACGTACATCAACACCCTCGACCACGTCATGGAAGCCTGCGCCGAAAACGGTAAGGAACTCATGATTCTGGACCGGCCTAACCCCAACGGTTTCTGCGTCGACGGCCCCATTCTAGAAGATCATCTGCATTCGGGAATTGGTATGCACCGCATTCCCATTACGCACGGCATGACCATCGCTGAGTTTGCACAACTTATCAACGGCGAAGGCTGGTTGCCTAATAAGGCGCAGTGCAAACTACACATCGTTAAGGTCGCTAACTACACGCACGATACAGCCTATGACTTGCCGGTAATGCCTTCTCCAAATCTGAACACACAGCAGTCGATCCTACTCTATCCCAGCCTGTGCCTGTTCGAGGGAACGATCATCAGCCAGGGGCGCGGTACGTACATGCCCTTTACGGTGCTGGGTGCTCCGGCCCTGAAAGGGCAGTACTCGTTCTCCTTCCGCCCGGTTAGTCTGAAAGGCATGAGCGAAACACCCCTGCACCAGAACATGGATTGCTACGGGCTTGATCTCCGCAACTATGACACAAGCCTCTTCCGCAAAACGAAGCAGCTTAACCTGAAGTGGCTAATGGATCTGTACAAAGCCTACCCCGACAAAGCCCGCTTTTTCGACATGAGCCAGAGCAAACAGATGGGCAATTTTGATAAGCTAGCGGGCACGGAGACGTTGAAGCAGCAGATCATTGCCGGGAAGAGCGAGAAGGAGATTCGCCAGAGTTGGGAGCCGGGTCTGACAGCGTTCAAACAGACGCGCAAAAAGTATCTGCTGTATCCATAAGGCTACCCAGACCATCAACGCAACAAGCCAACTCGTACTGGGTTGGCTTGTCCGTTCCAGTACAGTCACTGTCCGCTTTTGGACAATTCTACCAGGTAGCTTTTGAGCAAAAGAGCGTCTGCTGAGCAGATTACGCTGTTCTTCCCGGTTGGCACCGCATTTGACACAGTTCGTTACGTCGCTCAACCTTACGGACGCCTACCATGCTTAAAAACCAACTCCTTGTCGCCTGGCGCAGTTTGATGCGCAACAAAGCGTTTTCCATCATTAACGTAGTGGGGCTGGCAATTGGACTGACGGTTTGCCTACTTATCAGCCTGTTTGTTCTTGATGAACTGAGCTACGACCGGTTTAACGCCAAGGCCGATCAGATTGTCCGGGTCATTTTTCGGGGAACGATCCAGGGAGGCAACATCAATGAAGCGATCGTCATGGCGCCAACGGCGCAGACACTCAAAGCCGAATTCCCTGACGTGCGGGAGGTAACTCGGCTTAGCCCGGGCGGATCGACGTTGTTTACGCACCAGAACAAAACCTTTAAAGAGCACGCCGTCGCGTTCGCAGACGCTAATTTTTTCGACGTGTTCAGCCTCCCTTTTCTGAAAGGCGATCCCAAAACAGCCCTTCAACAACCGAACACGGCGGTGATCGATCAGGCCACGGCCCGTAAGTATTTTGGGGGTGCTGACCCAATCGGCAAGGTGCTGACGATCAAAGGAGAGCCAACCACCTACACCATCACTGGGCTGATCGACGCCATTCCGACCAACGCCCATTTCCAGGCTAGTCTGCTGCTCTCGATGGCCAGTCGTCCAGATGCCAAATCACCTTCCTGGCTGATATCGGGCTTTTACACGTACCTCGTACTCCCCCAGGGCTACGACTACAAACGGTTAGAAGCGAAGCTCCCTCAAGTTGTCGAGAAGTACATGGCTCCCCAGTTGAAACAGGCGTTTGGCATGAGCATGGCGCAGTTTCGTCAGAAGGGCAACGACGTTGGCTTATACCTGCAACCGCTCACCGACATTCACTTACACTCCAACCTGACGGGCGAGTTATCGCCAAACGGTACGATCCAATACGTATACCTGTTCAGCGCCATTGCTCTTTTCATGTTGCTGATTGCCTGCATCAATTTCATGAATCTGTCGACGGCAGGCGCGTCGAAACGGGCTAAAGAGGTGGGTATCCGGAAAGTAATGGGGTCGGAGAAACAGGGGTTAGTCCAGCAGTTCCTCATCGAATCAATGCTGTTGACCAGCCTATCGCTGATACTAGCCATTGGTTTGCTCTACCTAAGTCTGCCTTTCTTCAACGAACTGGCGGGCAAACAGCTGACTTTATCATTCTCAAAAACACCCTGGCTCCTACCGGCGCTACTGGGCGTTGGCGTACTGGTCGGTACGCTGGCGGGGAGTTATCCAGCCTTCTTTCTGGCGTCGTTCAAGCCCATCGCGGTGCTGAAAGGGAGAACGACGTTTAACCAGACCAGCAAATCGGGCCTTAGTCTTCGGAGCGGTCTGGTCGTGTTTCAGTTCTTCGTTAGTATCCTGCTAACGATCGGCACTGTTGTTGTTTTCCAACAGCTTACCTACATTCAGCAGAAGAAACTGGGCTACAGCCGGGAGCAGGTGCTGATCCTTCCCGAAGCCTGGCGTCTGGGACGTAACGTCGATATGCTCAAAAACCAGATGCAACGGGATGCGCGCGTCCTGAGCGCCAGCGTATCCCCATTCCTGCCAGCTGGTCCGTCGAACTCGAATAATTTTATCATCTACGCTGACAATCGGGAGGGGCAGCTTACCAAAACACTTTGCTATGAGGTCGACGACCAGTACATGCCAACACTGGGCATGAAGCTTGTAGCGGGGCGAAATTTCTCAACTGATTTCGGTACTGACTCCACAGCAATCGTGCTGAACGAAACAGCGGCCAAAACCTTCGGCTGGGGTAAGCAGGCCATTGGCCACACGCTCACCCGCCCACAAAACGACGGGGCAAAAACTACGTATCGCGTGATTGGCATCGTCAAAGATTTTCATTTCAAATCGATGCACGAACGCATTGCTCCGCTAGTGATGACGCTGGGCAAAAATGGTGGTTTTCTAATCGTCAAAACAAAAACGCAGGACGTAACGGGTTTACTGAGCATGCTCAAAGAGAAATGGGCAACCTTGCTCCCCGATGAACCGTTCGTTTACTCCTTTCTGGATGAGAGCTTCAACGCAACCTACCGGGCCGAACAGCGAACCGGTCAGATTCTCGGCATCTTCGCGGGGCTGACCATCTTCATCGCCTGCCTGGGTTTGTTTGGCCTGGCTACCTTCACCGCCGAGCAGCGAACCAAAGAAATTGGCGTCCGTAAAGTGCTGGGGGCTTCCGTCTTCAGCATTGTGGGCCTGCTCTCCAAAGATTTCCTTAAGCTAGTGTTGGTGGCCCTGATCCTTGCGTCGCCCATTGCCTACTACGCTATGCACCGCTGGCTGCAGGATTTTGCCTACCGCGTCGATATTAGTTGGTGGGTCTTTGCCCTGGCGGGCTTGCTAGCCATCGGTATCGCCTTGCTGACGGTCTCTTTCCAAAGCATCAAAGCCGCCCTGGTCAATCCGGTTAAGTCCCTAAAAACGGAATAGGGCTGGACGGAGGAACGGGATAGCCACTCGTTCTCCCTCTTCTTTGTCCCCTACTCTTCCATTCCTCGTTCCGCCCTATGCTCCGAAACTACTTCAAAATCGCCTTTCGTAACCTTCGTAAGCAACGTGGCTTTACGTTTATCAATATCGTCGGACTGGCGGTAGGGCTCAGCTGTTGTCTCCTCCTTGTGCTTTACGTCAACGACGAGCTAAGCTACGATCGGTATAATGTCAAAGCCAACCGCATTTACCGGATAAACACCGACGCCAGATTTGGTGGCCGGACCGTGGCGCTGGCCGTTACTCCCGACCCACTTGGCCCAACACTCAAACAGGACTACCCGCAGGTAGAGCAGTTTGTGCGCCTGCACCACCGCGGTACGTGGCTCGTTAAGCGGGCCGGTCTGTCTACCGCTATCAGCGAGGATAACGTCATGTTCGCCGATTCGACTCTGTTCGACGTATTCACGCTACCGCTTATTGCCGGGGATCCAAAGCGGGCACTGGCGGCTCCTAACACAGTGGTAATTAGCGAGTCGGCGGCAAAACGCCATTTTGGCAACCAGCAACCAATGGGCAAAACGATGTTGCTGGGCGATCAGCCGTACAAGATAACTGGCCTCATGCATGATATGCCCACGAACGCTCACTTCCGGGCCGACATTTTTCCGACTATGCTCAACGACGATTATCAGTGGGGCAACTGGCTGAGCACCAACCATTATACGTATGTCGTACTAAAGCCCGGCATTGACCCGAGTTCGTTCAGGCAGTATCTCGACGCGGTTGTGGAAAAGTATGGTGGCCCGGTCCTGAAGAAGGAACTTGGTATAACGATGAACCAGTTTAGGCAGTCGGGCAATCACTTTCGGCTGTGGATGATGCCCCTGACCGATCTGCATCTATACTCGAAACAGTCGGTGGAAATAGCGGCACCAGGTGATATTCAGTACGTCTATATCTTCTCGGCGGTGGCGCTGATCATTTTGCTGATTGCCTGCGTCAATTTCATGAATTTAGCCACTGCTCAGTCGGCTAAGCGGGCTACGGAGATCGGTATTCGCAAAGTGCTGGGTTCGGAGCGGGCACAGCTTGTCGGACAGTTCATGACCGAATCAGTCCTGACAACGATGTTTGCCTTAGCCCTAGCCTTGTTACTGGTGTATATCGCCCTACCGCTGTTCAACGAGGTGGCAGCTAAAACACTACGCTGGTCAACTTTGCTTACGCCCGGCTGGCTGGCTATCCTGGTTATTTTGCCAATCACGGTGGGGATTTTAGCAGGGAGCTACCCAGCGCTGTTCTTATCTGCTTTTCAGCCCATTCAGGTCTTGAAAGGCAACCGAAGGGTGGGAAACAGAGGGCTAAGTCTGCGCAGCGGACTGGTTGTGTTCCAATTCGCCATATCAGTGCTGCTCATCATTGGTACGCTCGTCGTCTACCGCCAGCTGAACTACATCCGAACCCGAAATATTGGTTTCGATCGTTCCCACGTACTGACAGTCAACACCAATGGATCTAGACAGGATGAAACGTTTCGGCAGGAAGTGCTTAAGCTCCCCGGCGTAGAAAGCGGTACGTTGTCCGGCTTCCTGCCTGTTCCGTCCGATCGTTCAGACCGCCCCTTGTTCCCGGTAGGCGAAACCGACCAGCGAAAAGCTGTCTCGGCCCAATGCTGGACGGTGGATTATGACTACGTAAAGACGCTGGGTATGCAAATCAGACAGGGACGTAATTTCTCGCGTTCGTTCGGCGCCGATTCTTCGGAAATTATTATCAATGAAGCCGCGGTCAAACTTCTCGGTTTTCAGCATCCTATTGGCCAGCGGGTCGACGTATTTCAGGGCACTGACCAGCGTAAAACGTTTACGGTTGTTGGGGTCTTACAGAATTTCAACTACGAATCATTAAGGCAACAAGTGGGAGCCGTGGCTTTTTTCCTTGGCCAAGACCCCGGTGCCGTATCCTTCCGGATCAACGTCGCCAACGTACCTGGCTTGCTGACTCAACTAGAAGGGACGTGGCAGAAACTAATGCCCGGCCAACCTTTCAGCTACCAGTTTATGGATGATCAGTTCGACCGCATGTATCGCGTCGAGCAACGTATAGGCATGCTCACGCTGACATTTTCGATATTAGCCATCTTCATCGCCTGCCTGGGTTTGTTCGGCCTGGCTACCTTCACCGCCGAGCAGCGAACCAAAGAAATTGGCGTCCGTAAAGTGCTGGGGGCTTCCGTCTTCAGCATTGTAGGCCTGCTCTCCAAAGATTTCCTTAAGCTAGTATTGGTGGCCCTAATCCTTGCCTCACCCATTGCCTACTACGCCATGCACCGCTGGCTTCAGGATTTTGCCTATCGCGTCGATATCAGTTGGTGGGTCTTTGGTCTGGCGGGCTTGCTAGCCATTGGTATCGCCCTGCTGACGGTCAGCTTTCAAAGCATCAAAGCCGCGCTACTTAATCCGGTCAAATCGTTACGTTCCGAATAAAATTGCGTGGAACGAGGGGCGTAGCCGATCTGTCGTTACGGCGGGTTTTCTAGTTCCCTCAACCCCACCACTAGCCATCAAGCTCATGCTGAAACATAATCTTTTACTCATCTATCGTACTATCAAACGGTTCAAAAGCACCTTTTTCATTAATCTCATCGGGCTTTCGTCGGGCCTGGCCTGCGCCCTGCTTATTTACCTGTGGGTGAATGATGAATTGCATGTTGACCGGTTCCATGCGAACGACAGCCAACTGTATCAGGTGATGGAGAACAACCCGAATGCGGATGGCATCAGGACGCAGGATCGTACGCCGGATTTACTGGCTGAAACGATGGCGGCCGAACTTCCGGAAGTGGCGTACGCTGCGGCTGTTCTTCCCGCGTCCGCCATGCCATCGCTGCTCACCGTTTCGGCAAACAGCGTCAATATAAAGGCGGCCGGACAATTTGCGGGCAAGGATTTTTTTAACATTTTTTCCTACCCACTCCTCGCAGGAAACAAAGAAAACGTTCTGGCAGATAAAAATGGAGTCGTCCTGTCCGAAGAGCTGGCCATGAAGCTGTTTCATACTACCCAAAATGTGGTTGGCCGAACGATTCAATGGCAATTGGCGCAATTTAAAAAGGCGGTTTTGGTAACCGGAATCTTCAAAAAACTACCTGCTAATTCGTCGGCACAATTTGACCTTTTACTAACGGATCAGGCGTTTAGAGACCCCGAACTTTTCCACCGTACTGTATCCTGGGATAATCACGCACCAGCTACGTATCTGGTGTTGAAGAAGGAAACAAACATTGACCAGTTTAACAAAAAAATTGCAGGCTACCTCAAAACCAAATCCAGCGAGTCAACGGTCACGCTATTCGTGAGACCCTTTTCGGATAGTTATCTACGTAACACCTACAGGAACGGGGTTCTGGTCGGTGGCCGGATCGATTATGTGAATCTGTTCTCCATCATTGCCCTCTTTATTCTGGTCATTGCCTGCATCAATTTCATGAATCTGTCTACCGCCAAAGCGTCGGTACGACTCAAAGAAGTGGGGGTAAAAAAAGCCATCGGCGCGGGCCGGGGAACGCTCATTTTGCAGTACATGGGCGAGTCGATGTTTATGGCCTTCCTGTCGTTGCTGGTGGCTATTTTGCTGGTCGTTATCTTGCTCCCCACCTTCAACGAAATCACCCAGAAACATCTGTCGCTGAACGTCGACGGCAGGCTTATACTGGCCTTTCTGGCCATTACGTTACTCACCGGTATTATAGCCGGTAGCTATCCGTCCCTGTACTTATCGGGTTTCAATCCGGTAACGGTACTGAAAGGGGGAACGCTATCCCGGAAACTAACGAATTCGGTGGGTGAAGTCTGGACACGGCAGGGGCTCGTGGTGTTTCAGTTTGCGCTGTCGATTATCCTGATTGTATCCGTTCTGGTGGTTTACCAGCAGATCAGTTACGTCCAGCGCAAAAACGTAGGCTTCAAAAAAGATAATGTCATCTACTTCTCGAGAGAGGGAAAAATTGCGGAGAATACAGAAACCTTTCTGGCGGAGGTAAAAAAAATACCGGGTGTACTGAATGCGTCGGGTATGCAACAGTCGCTTATTGGCAATCAGGGCGGGACAGTAGGCCTGGACTGGAAAGGCAAAGACCCTAAAGAGTCTATCCGGTTCATTAATATGACGGTCGACTACAACGCCATCGAAACGCTGGGTATGCACATGAAAGAGGGCCGGGCATTCGACAAGAAATTCGGCGCCGACAGTAGCAACATCATCTTTAACGAAGCCGCCATCAAGGCAATGGGCCTGAAAAACCCAGTTGGCCAGATTGTTCAGTTGTGGGGGCAGAACCGGCAAATTGTGGGCGTGGTGAGCGACTTTAATTTCGAGTCGCTCCACGACGAAATCAAGCCTGTTTTCATGAAACTCAAACCGTCGGAAACCATGACCCTCATGGCCTCCATTGATGCGGAAAAACAGCAGCAGGCAATCGCCGGACTTCAGCAGGTTTACCAGGAATTCAATCCGGGTTATTCACTGGAATACAAATTCCTGGATCAGGATTTCCAGGCCCAATACGCATCAGAGCAACGGGTGTCGATCTTGTCCCGCTACTTCGCCGGGCTCGCGATTCTTATTTCGTGCCTGGGTCTTTTCGGTCTGTCAACCTTCACCGCCGAGCGTAGAACTAAAGAGATTGGCATTCGCAAAGCGTTGGGTGCGTCGGTGGCCGGAATCATTGCGCTGCTTTCCAGAGATTTCATCAAGCTGATTATCATCGCCGTTGCCATTGCGTTGCCCGTATCGTATTACTTCATGCATAACTGGTTGCAGGGCTTCGCCTACCGCATTGATATGTCGTGGTGGACATTCGCTTCGGTAGTTACGCTGGTAATGGCTATCGCTTTGGCAACGGTCAGTTTTCAGAGTATAAAGGCCGCCCTGGTCAATCCCATCAAATCGTTACGTTCCGAATAAACGACGCCAACATGTTTACGAACTATCTCAAAATTGCGTTTCGCAATTTGACCCGTAATAAGGTTTTCTCGATCATTAACCTGTTGGGTTTGTCGACGGGCATCACCGTATGCCTGATGATCTTCCTGTTCATCAGCAACGAGTTCAGCGTCGATGATTTTCACAAGAATGGCAAGAACATATACCGCGTCATGCGGGGTATCAGCCTTGATGGCAAAGCGATGGATGTCTCTTACCTGTCGGGGCCGTACGCACCGGCGCTGCTGACCGATTTTACCGGGCAGATCGAGCAGGCGATTCGGGTAAACCCGACCAATGCGTTGATCACGGCCCAGGACAAATCGTTTCACGAGCGGAAAATCATCGATGCTGACCCGACCTTTTTTACGTTCTTTTCCTTTCCCCTGCTCAAGGGCAATCCGGCTACGGCATTGCTCGACCCGGCGAGTGTAGTGCTGACGGAGTCGACAGCCAAAAAGTATTTCGGCAGCGCCGACAACGCGATGGGTAAAATCGTCAGGGTTGATAAAAAACTGGCCGTTAAAGTCACCGGGATCGCGCAGGATGTACCCACGAATTCCCACCTGGATTTCGACCTGGTGATACCGCTGGAAAACTACAAAGACCAGGGTTGGATGACCACCTGGATCAACAACGGCCTCTACACCTACGTGCAACTAGCCCCGACGGTGACAGAAGAACATATCGAGCGAAATTTTCCGCGCTTCATGGATAAACACATGGGGCTTGTTATGAAAGAATCCGGCTTTAAGTTCACCCTGTCGCTTACGCCCTTACGGGATATTTATTTTGAACAGGCTGCTTTCGATAACGGCAAACATGGCGATAAAGGGGTCGTCTTCATCTTCCTGTCAATTGCGATTCTTATTTTGCTGGTAGCCTGCATCAATTTTATGAACCTATCAACGGTTCGGGCCGTAGAACGCTCGAAAGAGATTGGGGTTCGCAAAGTGCTGGGGGCCGTTAAGGGGCATCTGGTCTGGCAGTTCATCGGCGAATCAATCCTGCTGACGGCGTTCTCCTGTATACTCGCCCTTGGTTTACTGGCGCTGGTGTTGCCGTTTTACCAACAGCTACTGGGCTACTCGTTGGCCCTATCAACCCACGTCCTACCGATCGTACTGTTCCTGCTTGGTATCATCGTGGTAGCGGGTTTTCTGGCGGGAAGCTACCCTGCCTTTGTCCTGGCGGCCTTTTCGCCCATTCAGGCGCTGAAGGGTAGATTGCGACTGGGTAAAGGTAGCGTTTCGCTGAGGCAGGTGCTGGTTGTGGTGCAGTTCAGTATCTCGATCCTGCTGATGCTCGGCACCGCCATTGGCACCCAGCAGATGAGCTACCTCAAAAATAAACAGCTCGGGTACAATAAGGAGCAGACGCTGGTTGTACCCATTGACAACGAAGACACCGATATGTTCTTCAGGGGACACAAACCAGAACTGCTCGCCCAGAGCCGGATTGAGGCCGTTTCGTTGATGTCGGGTGAGCCGGGTGGTTATTTCGACGGACATATGTTTGATGTCGAAGCACATGACAGCAAATGGAGAGCCCGGACGGAATTCGCCGACTTCGATTACGTAAAAACGCTGGGACTGAAATTGATTGCAGGCCGGGACTTTTCGCCCGCGTTTCCCTCCGATACGGTGAAGGCGACCCTGATCAACCGAACGGCGGCTGCGCGGCTGGGCTGGACACCGGAACAGGCCATCGGCAAGTGGCTGAAAAATACATTGCGCGACAGCACGAAGCGGACAATCATCGGCGTGGTCGAGGATTTCAATTTTCTATCCCTGAAAGAGTCGATCGAACCACTGGTTATTGCCCCCAACGATGACCGACGGGTCGCTCTTATAAAATTGAAGCCCGGTAACCTGTCCGCCACGGTCGAGACGATCCAGCAACTGTACGCTAAAACGCGCCCTGCGTATCCGCTTAACTATCATTTTCTGGACCAGCAGTTCGACCAGATGTACCAGGCCGACCTGCGTCAGCAAACTATTCTGAGCATTTTTGCGGGACTGGCCATTTTCATTGCTTGTTTGGGTCTGTTCGGTTTGGCTTCCTTTTCGGCCCAGCAACGTACCAAAGAGATTGGTGTTCGTAAAACCCTGGGCGCATCGGTGGGCAGCATTGTTGGCCTGCTCTCCAGCGACTTTCTGAAACCGGTCGGCATGGCCATTCTGATTGCCTCGCCCCTGGCCTGGTATGCAATGGATAAATGGCTACAGGGTTTCGCTTACAAAATCGACATTTCCTGGTGGGTCTTTGTGGCGGCCGGGGGCCTGGCGCTGGCGATTGCGTTCATCACGGTCAGTTTTCAGAGTATAAAGGCTGCCCTGGTCAATCCCATCAAATCACTAAAAACGGAGTAAGAGGAGGAAAGGGAGGAGGGAGAAAAGGAGGAAGGCTTGACGATCCCTTTCTTCCCTCTCCTCCTTCCTCCCTTTCCTCCTTTCGCCATCCCTTCTTATGATCAAGAACTATCTCAAAATCGCCTGGCGGAACCTGCGCAAGCAGAGTGGCTACACGGCAATCAATATTTTCGGGCTGGCCGTCGGTATGGCGGCCACCATGCTCATTTTCCAGTACGTCAGTTTCGAACGCAGCTATGATCGCTTCCATGAACGCGTTGGTCGCATTGTTCGCGTAACGGCCCAGCGCTACGAACATGGGGTTTTGTCGACCAACTGGGCCGGAGGGCCGTTTGCGGCAGGCAACCAGTTAAAAGATGAATTTGCCGAAGTCGAAGACTATGTCAAACTATTCGCCCGGCCAAAGCTAGTTCTGGAGGCCCACCAGCGTGATTTCCGGGTAGATAAGGGTTTTTTCGTAACACCTTCCTTCTTCAAGATTTTTTCGTTTCCACTGACCGAGGGTGATTCGCGAACAGCGCTGACGGAACCCAACACGGGCGTCGTTTCCGCGTCGTTGGCAAAGCGGTTGTTCGGGACAGCGAACCCAGTTGGTCAGTTGATGCATGTGGAGCGCGAGCTGCCCATTCGCGTAACCGGCGTTTATCCTGACTTCCCGAAGAACTCGCATATTCAGGCCGACTACCTGATGTCGTTCAGTACATTCCAGAAGTTAGCTAACCCCAAAAATGAACCTGACAGAAACTTCGATAATGCCTGGGACCAGGATGGCTGCTTAACGTATCTGCTGCTGAAGCCGGGTGTAGACGCAGCGGCTCTGGAACGCAAGCTGCCCGCCTTTACGGAACGTAAGGATCAGCGCGACCCCAAAACGGGCGATGGCCTCTTGCTCCAGCTACAGCCGCTTACCGATATCCATTTGTATTCGCATTTGTTATTCGAAGCCGGTCCGAACGGCGACGGCAACGCAGTGTATGTCTTATTGTGCGTTGCTTTCTTTATCATCAGTATTGCCTGGATCAATTACATCAATCTGGCTACGGCGCGGGCCATCGGTCGGGCCAAAGAAGTGGGCGTTCGTAAGGCAATCGGCTCGTATCGGGGTCAATTGATCGGCCAGTTTCTGATCGAATCGGCTTTACTGAATGGGATGGCTGTCGGTGCAGCATTCGTGCTGATTACCATAGCCCTGCCCGTATTCAATGAGTTTACGGATCAGGAGTTGACGTACGACTTTGTCGCGTCCAACCGTTTCTGGCTTGGATTAGGCAGCATGTACGTTGTGGGAACGTTGTTGTCTGGTCTCTATCCCGCCTTTGTCTTATCCGGCTTCAAACCGGTTGCTGTACTTAAAAACGGCATGGCTGGGTTCAAAGAGGGCGTTACACTCCGTAAGTCGTTGGTCGTCATTCAGTTTGCCGCTTCGGTATTCCTCCTGGTGGCTACCATTACCGTATTTCGCCAGCTTCAGTTCATGCGCAGTCAGCAGCTCGGGGTTGCTATTGACCAGACAATGGTGCTGGGCAGGCCCGTCAATGATTCGACGCGAGTCAGCCGAACCAAGGCCTTCAAAGAGTATTTGCTCAACCAGTCTGGTACGCAACGCGTGGCTGTTTCGTCAACCGTTCCGGGCGAAAAAGTGGAGTTTAACGCAGGCGGCATTCGTTTGCTCGGCGCACCCAACGAAGACGGAAAACAATACAGAATCATCACGACTGATTACGACTTTATCGATGCGTATGGGTTAAAAATGCTGGCGGGTCGAAATTTCAATTCGGCACTGGGTGAGAAGGATGCGGTTATTCTTAATCGAACGGGCCTGCTGCAACTGGGCTTCGCCAACCCGGATAAAGCCATCGGTCAACAGATTGACTTCTGGGGCGATAAACTCACCATCGTCGGCGTAATCGACAATTTTCACCAGCAATCGCCCCGCGAAGCCTACGAACCGCTCATTCTACGTCTTGATCCCAACGTGAACGGTGCCATTTCTATCAAGATGGCGGGTAGCGAATCAACCCGTATGGTGGCAGTTGTCAAACAAGCCTGGCAACAATTCTTCCCCACAGACCCTTTCGAGTTTGCGTTTCTGGATGAGCAGTACGACAAGCAATACCGCGCCGACGATCGCTTCGGGCAGGTGTTTGGCTTCTTCACGTTGTTGGCAGTGCTGGTGTCTTGTCTGGGCTTACTGGGTCTGGTTACGTTCACGGCGCAACAGCGGACCAAAGAAATCGGCGTTCGCAAAGTACTCGGCGCGTCGGTCTGGAGCATCGTCAGTCTGCTGGCGCGGGACTTCGTCAAACTGGTGCTGATCGCCATCGTTATAGCCTCCCCTATTGCCTGGTACACCATGCAGCGCTGGCTCCAGGATTTTGCTTCCCGCATCGACATCCAATGGTGGGTGTTTGCCGTAGCCGGACTATTGGCGGTAGGTATTGCTTTGCTAACGGTCAGCTTCCAAAGCCTCAAAGCCGCCCTGGTCAACCCCGTCAAGTCGCTAAAAACGGAATAAGAGCAGGAAAGGGAGGAGGGAGAAAAGGAGGAAAGGGATAGTCAAGCATACCTTCCTCCCTTTCTCCCTCCTCCCTTTCCTGCTCCCCCCCCCCTTTTCATCCCATTTTTCGCCCGGTTTAACCCATTTTTCCCACGAGCGCGTGGCACCATCATAGCTTTGGTCAAAAATCGAGCAATAGCTATGCAGGCACATTCACTCAAACGATACGCCGAACCATTATTTCTGGTCGGCCTGGCAACTATCTACGTCATACGACGACTGCTGGTAGAGGTTAACAAGCTTGACGGCATGATTGGTCTGGCGTCAAGCGGCAATGGTATTCCAGCCGGAACCTACTGGCCGGAGCTGGGCAACTACGATCATACGCTGAACAACAACGTACCACTTATCGCGGGCGTCTGTCTGTTTCTGGGGGCCTGGTACGTGTTTAACTACCTAGCTTACCCCCGCCTTTCCGAAGAAGTTGGTAGCCGCGCAGGCTGGCTGTACGTTGGGCTGACCGTTTTTCTGCTTCTATCAAGCGCGCTTATCTACCACTATCTAAAGCTTTACGTCCGTTACAAGCACCTCGAATCGGGCGATATTTTCGGACTGAAAGTGTATTCGCTTTACCGCAAACGCACCGTACTGGCCGACGCGATCGGACTGGGTATTCTGCTAGCCACATACGAGATTATCCGGGGCTATTACGTCTACTTATCTGACAAAACCCGCCAGGAATTACCAACTCATTTCCGAGTAGTCAGTTATCTGCTACTCAGCGGCATTATGGTACTACTGGTGCGGTTTGCCTTCGTTGGCAACTTACCGCCTACACTCTGGCGGGGATCGTTTCGTGATCTGCTGCTGCTGCTGGGACTGAGCAGTCAAACCCTGATTCTTCAGTCATTCATTTACAAAAACGCAGTTAGTCAGTCAGTTAATTTTAGGGAGGTTTCGCCCTACTCGATCGGTGCTTTTTTGCTGGCAGTGCTCTTTGTGACGACTATCATTTGGGAAGCCAGCACCCAATTTTATTATCACTCCCTTGATCCAATCATTACGTTCAGCGCCATCGTTGTAATCTGCTCGGTGGCGATTGCCTACGGACGCCGGGTGCTGAACCGGGAGAAAATAGTGCTTCAAACTCAGGTCTCGGCTAAATCGGCCGAATTGTCCAGTCTGCGGGCACAGATAAACCCGCACTTTCTGTTCAATGCGCTGAATAGTCTGTACGCTACGGCGCTTAAGGAGAACAGCGAAAAAACGGCCGACGGCATTCAGAAGCTGGGCGATATGATGCGGTTTATGCTTCAGGAGAATAACCACGATCGCATCCCGCTCGACAAGGAGGTCGAATACCTGCACAACTACATCGAGCTTCAGCGGATGCGCGTTGATGAGAGTCACCCGATCGAGATTCGGGTCAACATTCAACAACCGAAGCGTGAGATTTACCTCGCCCCCATGCTGCTGACGCCCTTCGTCGAGAACGCGTTCAAGCACGGCATCAGCCTGCGAAATCCATCCTGGATTTTCGTTACGCTAACGCTCGATGCGACGAAGCTGTATTTCAAGGTTCACAACTCCCGTCATCCGCGTCCGGCCGAATCGGCCGATCCCGAAAAAGAGCAATCGGGCGTTGGGCTGGATAATGTTCGTAAGCGCCTGGAGCTGATTTATCCGGGTCGACACACACTCGATATTCAGCAGTCGGAACAGGACTATTTTGTATCGCTGACGCTGGTGTACTGGTAATCACAGCATTCCGGGAGAAATCGTCGGCGGCCAGGGATTTTCAGAACGACAGGCCACTGCGGACGCGTCTGTTTATACTGCCGATACCTTGTTAGTAAACACTGCTCCTCCTCAGCCAATTGATCCGCCAGTATACAAGCGATTCGCCCATTTACGGCTAACGCATCAACAACGTCCACCAGGTTTCTGATGATCGATTGACTTGTCGGCTTGATCACCAAAACAGGGTTTATCAACAAAGCGGTACGACGTAACGTATGCTGTAATCTGTCTGCTGAATAATCGATCTCGACGTAACTGGCGGTACTGTCAGTTCCATACAAAAGGTACCCAATCCTATCATTCTCCAGCAAAAATAGGATGCCCGTAAGCGGCTGGTAATACTCGACTTTCCCATTATGGCTCTTGTAGACAGATACGACTTTATGCCGCTCTATCTGCTTCATCCAGATAAAAAACGTAATCAGTAACAGAACTACGCTAACAAATGGAGCCATATCTACCTGAGGAAGTTTGTACCGCTGACGGGCTGCTCTCATCGGAAAATCGTCGGTTTACCGAGAGATGACCACAATACCCAAAATTCATACGATCCACTTAAATTTTCTTTTCCATGAAATGCTTTTATCTTCCCCTGCTCTTACTCTGGCTTGTTCCTGTTGTGATCGCTCAAATGGCGTTAGGCTTTGTGTCTGCCAGTTCGGCACCACCCCTCAATGAGCCACCGCGGCTACGTTTTTTGCTACAGACGAATGACGCATCATGTACCGTTGAGATTGCTGCCGACGGCGCCATTTCCGGTTTGTTCTCCTTCGAGGAAGATCGCTGGACAAAACAAAAATAACCTCGTATGGCCTTGACCGCCATTGCTATCGACGACGAACCCCAGGCGCTGGACGTAATCCGGCTTCACGCGGCCAAGGTACCCTTCCTACAACTGGACGCTACGTTTACCGATGCCTTTGAAGCCATTACGTACCTGCAAACGCACCGCGTCGACCTAGTTTTTCTGGATATCAAGATGCCCGACATCTCGGGAATCGATGTGGTGAAGTGTCTCCCCCGAAACCCGATGGTGATTTTCACAACGGCTTACTCTGATTACGCCGTACAAGGTTTTGAGCTGGATGCGGTTGATTATTTATTGAAACCGTTTTCGCTGGCTCGCTTTCTGAAAGCCTGTACGAAAGCGCTCGACATACACACGTTACGTTCGGACGAAGCCCCATTTATTTTTGTCAAAACGGGCTACGAAGAAGAGAAGGTATGGGTCGATGATATTCTGTACCTCGAAGCCGACGGGAATTACCTGTCGTTTGTACTGCGAAACCGTCGTTTGCTCAGTCGGCAGACCATGACTGATGCATTGCAATTGCTGCCGTCCAGCCTGTTCATTCGGGTACATCGGTCCTACGCCGTCGCCGTTCGTAAGGTTGACAAGATAGCTCGCCAGGAGATCACCGTGGCTGGCCATACCATACCCATTGGCGCGTCGTATGAGCGTACCGTTGCTGACATCCGAACTAGTCTGAACCTACCATAAGTCATTCGTTTACGTAGACAAAACCTCTGTTACTCAGTCACTTTCGGCTACTTTATTCTGTCCATAAGTGAACGCAATTCGTCCATTTGCGGACATAAGCCGGACCAACCTTAACGTTACCTACTGTATATCAACCAATTATAGACTTGGTACAGCATTTGGGGCAGTATAGATTGTTGTTCTTCCCATCTATCCCGACAACCAACCGATTATGCTGCGCAACCATCTAAAAATCGCCATCCGGACTTTCTGGAAAAACAAGCTTTTCAGCGGTCTCAACATAATCGGGCTGGGCGTCGGCATGGCGGCTGTCTGGCTCATGGTCTTGTACGTGGTCAACGAGTGGAGTTACGACCGCTTTCACGCCAATGCCGACCGCATTGTTCGGGTAGTGCAGCACGCGCAGTGGCAAGGCGGAGACCTTCACCTGGCGGCTACGTCGGCCCCCTTTGCGGAAGCACTGAAACAAGACTACCCGGAGGTTGAAAAAACGGTCCGCTTTCACCCGGAAGGTGGTGGATTGATTACGGTTGGCGACAAAAAACTGGACGTTCCTGCCATCTTCTTCGCCGATTCGACGGTGTTCGACGTGTTCACGTTTCCCTTTCTGTACGGCGACCCACGTACTGCCCTCAGTGGTCCGCAGCGTATCGTACTGACGAAGAGCGTAGCCGAAAAACTGTTTGGCAGTGCCGGCAACGCAGTCGGCAAGGTCGTTGAGTTCAGTGAGCATTTCCCGAACACCGTAACGGGCGTTATTGAGGACGTACCGACCAACTCGCATCTACAATTCGGCGCTTTACGTTCCTTCCCTGACAACTATACGAGCGGCTGGCAGCAGGCCGAGCTCTACACCTATCTGTTGCTAACAAAAGGTAGTGAACCCGACATGCTATCGGCAAAGCTGACGGACTTCTTCCCGAAATACCTGAAGAAAGAAATGGGCGACGTAACGTATCGGCTGGAGTTGCAACCTCTGTCGGCCATTCATTTGCACTCGCATCTGGATTACGAAATCAGTCCGAATGGCAACGCCCGCACGGTTTCTATTTTTGCCGCTGTAGCCGCCCTGATTTTGCTGATTGCCTGCATCAACTACGTAAATCTGAACACGGTGCGCGCCCTCAAACGCACGCGCGAAGTAGGCGTCCGAAAAGCGGTTGGTTCGTTCCGGCACCAACTAATCGGGCAGTTCCTGACCGAATCGCTGCTCATGACGTTCTTGGCGGGACTGGTCAGTGCCGGGCTAGTCGTCGTGGCGTTGCCGTATTTCAACCAGCTCGCCGACAAATCATTGTCGCTCGGCGGCTGGTCCAGTACGTTGCTGACGGTCGCCCTGTTCTCGTTGCTCATTGGTGCGTTGAGTGGGCTTTACCCTGCCTTGCGTCTGTCCGGTTTCCGACCCGTATCGGCTCTGCGTGGGCAACTGAGCAATCATCAGAACCCGGTTGTGCTCCGGCAAGCACTGGTTGTCTTTCAGTTCGTAGCCACGGTGGCACTCATCGCCTGCTCAGGAATTGTGTACCGACAGATGCAATTTGTCCGTCAGGCGGATCTGGGGTTCAATAAAGAACAGGTACTTACTTTTCACATCGACGACGAAACCGTCCGGCAACGTATCGACGCCCTCAAGGAAGCGTTAGTCCGGAATCCGCTGATCGAAAGCGCAGCCGCTGCCAGCAATCCGATTGGCAACAACAACATCGGCGGTAGCGGGATGTTTTTCGAGCAACAGGGCGCGTTTAGCCCCAACGCGCAACTAGTTCAGAAATTCCTCGTTGACCCGGACTACCTGAAAACACTGGAAATAGGCCTGGTAAGCGGCCGTAATTTTTCTGAGTCTTTCAAAAGCGATGCATCGAACGCCGTTCTGATCAATCAGACGCTGGCCCGACAACTTGGTCCTCAACCGGTTGGCAAGCGGGTCCGCTACTTTATCGACCAAGCCAATCACACCGCCGAAGCCCGCATCGTTGGCGTCGTCAAGGACTTTCACACCTATTCGCTTCAGCACAAAGTCGAGCCACTGGTATTGCAGATGCCCACGGCGTCTGACAAAGACAATCTGTACGTTCGGGTTCGGGCGGGTAACGTAACGGCAGCACTGGCGCACATTCAAACGGTCTACCGAACGTTTTCCACCACGGCTACGCTTGATTTTCACTTTCTGGATGAAAACTTTTCGAAGCAATACCAGGCTGAGCAAAAACAGGGTAATGTGCTGCTGACGTTTACACTCCTGGCCATTTTTATCGCCTGCCTGGGCCTGTTCGGGTTGGTAGCCTTTGCAGCCGAACAGCGGACCAAAGAAATTGGCGTGCGAAAAGTTCTGGGCGCATCAGTCGCCAGCATCGTCGCCCTGCTCTCCAGAGATTTTCTGAAGCTGGTCCTGATCGCCGTTATTGTTGCATCACCCATTGCCTGGTATGCGATGCACCAGTGGCTGCAAAATTTCGCCTATAAAATTGAACTGGCCTGGTGGATGTTCGTACTGGCGGGCCTGATTGCTATGGGCATTGCCTTACTCACGGTCAGTCTCCAAAGTGTCCGGGCGGCACTGGTCAACCCGGTGAAGTCATTGCGATCAGAATAAGGAGGAAGCAAGCTACTAACCGTACGTTTCGCGGCTATTACGGTATTCTGTGTATAAATAGACAAGGGGTTGTCTATCTGATCGAATTAGATAGACAACCCCTTGCTTGTTACGTATGCCTACCGGTCGGTTTGTACGATGTTACCGCGGATCAATCCGTTAGGATAAGTCGATGTGTGCAGGTTCGCGTACGTCTTGTTAGCGTACATGTCATCCTGTTGCCCCTGCGTTAATGTCGCCTGGCCGACAATCGGGCTGGTCAGCGATGGGAACGTAATCGTTACCGGCCCGTTATTACCCGAAGCCGTAGAGGCCGTAACCGAATGAATGTGCCCCATGGTTGGCGTTAGTCCCTGATAGGTTACCGTGTAGCTCAGTACCCGTGTCACGCGGTTGTAATTGGCCGTGTAGTTTCCCGTAGCACTGGTGCTTACGGGTGGAACCTCGTTGGTACCGCTCATGGTTGCTCCAAACGTATCATTTGGATCATCAGGTGATGGATTGCTGCCTGATTTGCAGGATGGTAGTAATAGTGGGGCAGCAACAAACATAAGTAGTACTGCTATCTTTTTTGGCCTGATCATAACACTCTCGGTTATTGGTAAATAAAAAAAGCACTATGATGGGTAACCTTTTTGTTAGGAAAGTGCCCCGCCAAAGTCATTCATTTCTATTGAACGAGATTACTCTTCAGGCTATATTTAGAACCCTTTGCTTATACAACATACTGAAAACCAAACAACTACAGTAAGATATATCTATAGTTATTGTCGATACAGATTGTTTTCTCTTTTCCGCTTATCCGAACGTCTTTTTTCTCGATGCGTCAGATAACCCTCCTGCAAGCAGGATGAGTAATAATACTTTTTTAATCAATGCTTAACTCATCCCGCGCACGGTTTATATCGTCACCTCTGTTATTTATGTGATCGTCCGAACGATATTTTCGCGGGTGATCAACAGATCCAAACATTCATTTTTTCTGAGTTCCGCCATGAAAGCGCTCATTCATTTCCCTACGGCAACAACCCTGATGTTGGGGCTGGGACTACTGATCGCACCAGGACAAACGACATTCGCTCAGACGCTCGACGATAACCGGACACCGGCTGTCTCTAACGCCGACCAATCGCTCGTCTCGGCCATTGCGCCTTACCGCGACGACGTCCGTCGCTCAATTCTTCTGGCCAGTCAGCAACCTAACGTGCTGACCCAGCTTGCCGAGCAACAGGCCAATAGCCAGCAGGCTTTCAGTAAGCTAATTCAGTTTTACGGCCAGACCAAGCAGGGGTGGTTCTACGATCTGGCCCGCTTTCCGGACGTCCTGCATGACTTAGCTACGCTGCCAACCGGTTCGAGTCAGGCGACGGTGCAGGCCATTACCAAAAATCTCCCTTCGGATTTGCAGGAGCCCGCCTGGAAACTGTATCATAATCACCACAACGATCTGGTTCAGGCCGACAAGCTGAATCAAGAGGCCGATCAGGCATTAGCTGATCTGACAGCGTTCCTGGATCACCCCACCCAGGATGCGTTTCGGCAGTTGCTCAACATGCCCGACGTACTAACGCTGCTGACGCAGCAGATGGATAAAACGGCAAAACTGGGCCGGGCGTATCAGGCCGATTCAGCAGGCGTAACGCAAAATCTGGCTGACGCCCACGACAAACTGGATGCCCAGAATCAGCAGGAACTGGCCAATTATCAGCGCGAACTGAGCCAGGACCCACAGGCTCAGCAGGAGTTGCAACAGGCTGGTCAGGCCTACGCACAGGCTAACGGCTACCATACCGGCATCAACCCCAACCCAGCCTGGGTAACCACAAATTACTCTTATCAGAATCCGTATTCTTACTGGTTTGGCTATCCTTACTGGTACGCGTCTCCGGTCTGGTATCCATCGGCCTGGTGGTCTGGAACTGGCTTTTACTACGGTGCTGGAGGAAATATGGTGGTCTTTGGGTTACCCTCCGTAGGGTTCTCAAGTTGGTTTTTCAACCGAGGTTACTCGTATTACCCCCATCTGTACAACCGCTTCAATACGTATTACACCAACAACGTCGGTTTTCACCGCTATTGGTCGCCAGGCAACTCCGGTTTCATGACTGCCGCCCACCAGGCGTTTGGTCCTGCTTACGGGACACTGGGTGGTCACCCAAACTGGTTCACGACACCTCGAACGTACAGCCGTCCGAATACCTGGAATAGCGCAAACGCCCGCATGGCAACACCCATGAGCCGCTACCCAAATGCGAATGCCAGCCTCAACCGGGGTTCGTCCTGGGGCGGTGGTTTCGGCGGAGCCCGTTCATTTGGTGGCGGTATGCATTCTTTCGGCGGAGGCAGTTTCGGCGGATTCCACGGTGGTCGGGGTGGTCGATAAGAAGAACATACACACTAATCTGGTGGGGGTAAGAAGTAGCAACGCACTCTTACCCCCACTTTTTTGTGCAGCGGACGACAGGCACTATCGGACCAACGCGAGCGTCTTCTCACCCCCGCAACGTAGCACCGGAGCGGATAGCCACTGCCGAGCCGTCGGCCAGGAAAACGGAATGGGGAGATCCCTCGAAAAAGGGAGCAAACTGTGGCCCGTAAAGCGTGGCAACATCGCAACGAACGGAATAGTCGTAGACGGGGTAGATCTGCCATTGCGGGTGAACAACTTCATATTCCGATGTCCGCGATCCTGAGCTGAATAGTGCTGTTCGCTTCGTATAGCCCCAATAATGCTCGGTGATGAAAGCCTCCTCACTGCCCGGGATGAGCGCGTGTCCAGTCTGATCAGCTAACACGCGGATATGATTCCAATTGGCTCCCACTTTCCATTCGTACTCAATCAACTGCCGATTACCATCGGGTTGCCAGCGATGCCGCATGGGATGGGTAGCGTAGGGCTCGCCATAGAGCGTATTTGCCACCAACGTAATGGCCAGCTTGGGCACGATCTCCTTCACAAAAACAACCCCGCGCTGCCAGCCCGCATCGGTACGACGACGAACGTAAAAACGCAGGTTAAACTCTTCAAACTCGCGGTGAAACGGCACGGCAACCTTACCCAGCATTTTGACATTCTGGAAGTAAAAGCCAACCAGACTGCCGTAGCAGACACCCTCAAACTCGTCTAGTTCGGTGCCGTAGGGAACCAGCGGTTCCAGCACGCGCCGGTCGATGGCGTAATTGGCAAAAATCAGGTTGCGCCATTCGGCGGTTAAGAACGTAAAAGCCATGCGATGGAAATCAAATCAACGTTGGCTTAACTCGTTCCCCGCGACAATGTTAGCTCGGGGCCCTACTGGTTGAGCCACTGCTTGAACAGGGGGGCTTTTTCTTTGCTGATGATGATTTCGACGGCGTCCTTCTTACCAACCAGTACCTTGAGCTTGCCGTTGAAGTAGTTGTGAATGCTATGGATGCTGTCTACGTGGATGATGTACTGCCGGTTAGCCCGGAAAAAATAGCGCGGGTCCAGTTCTTCCTCCAACTCCTCCAGCGTGTACGGGACCATCGTTTTGTCACCACTTTTGAGGTCAGCGAACGTAATCTTCGTTTCCGAAAAGAAGTAGACAACGTCCTGTGCGCTGAGCGTGACGTATCCATCCCGAAAGGGCAACAGGAAACGTTGTCGGAAGACTTTTAGCTGCTTTCGGTACAGGTCGACAAGTTCAGCGTACAAAGCCGACGAATCGGATTGATGCCGGTCCGGGGAGTCTGAAGCCGACGAGTCATGAGCCGTCTGCAATTGATCGAACTTGTCTAGCGCCTGCTTCAGTTCGTCACTGTCGATGGGTTTGAGTAGATAATCGATGCTATTGACCTTAAACGCCTGCATCATATACTCGTCGTAGGCCGTCGTGAAGATGATCGGGCTGGTGACGCTTACCTGTGAAAAAATGTCGAAGCAAATTCCATCCGCCAGGCGAATGTCCATAAAAATAAGCTGCGGCTTTACATTCGTTTGTAGCCAGTCGACGCTCTCGTGCACGGTTCCCAACACGGCCACCACCTGATGATCCGGCCGAATGGCCTGGAGCAGCCGACGTAGACGATTCACGTTTGGCTGCTCATCTTCAACAATCAGTACGGACAACGTATTCATACGGCAAAGCGGGGATAGAAATGAAAGCTAGTCGATTGCCAGTTGGCCCTGTTTTACCGTATAGTGCCGTGGGGCGCAAGGGTCCAGCAGCGGCAGTTTCACCCAGAATCTTTTGGCATCAGACCCTACTGCCGGAATCTGGCTGGACAGAATCTGGTAGCGGTTTTTTATGTTCTCCAATCCCAGCCCCGTGGAAGGCAAAGGCTTGGGAAAGGGCTGTCGGTTATTCGACACGCAGAGGTAATCGCCCGTGTGTGAAATATCAATCGTTAGGGGTTCCGCTAACGTAGCGCGGTTATGCTTGATGGCGTTTTCAATCAGCAGTTGCAACGTAATGGGTGGTAACCACTTACTCATCAGTTCCTGATTCAGATCGAAACAAATACGAACCTGCTCGCCGTGCCGAATCTGGATTAGATAATAGTACGCCTTCACGAACGTAATTTCATCCTTCAGCGACACAAGGTCCTGTTTCACCGCCTGGATCATATACCGATAGACCTTCGACAGATTATCCAGAAACAGAGACGCTTTCGTCTGATCTTCCAGAATGAGTTCGGATAACGTACTGAAGTTGTTGAACAGAAAATGCGGATCGAGTTGCAACTTCAGGGATTGCAATTCGGCCTGGAGCGCGATTCGGCTCAATTCCAACGTTTTGACTTTCAGTTCACCAGCCTCTTCCAGCGTTGTTTTCCAGCGTTGCAGCAAGTAATAACTCGTGTGCAGCGCGCTGATCATCAAACCAATAATGAGGTTGACGATAAAAAACTGCCAGACTTCAAGAATCTGCTGGGGCGTCAGCGTTCCGGGGTACAGCCAGGAGTAGAGCCTATCCTGTGTCCAGAATATGCCACAGTTGACGACTAAAATCAGAATCGTCTGAATCAGGAAACGGACCAGCGGTACGCTTTCCCAGGGATAGAACCGTTCTAGCAGGTGAGCGATGCCAATGCTTACCTCGATAATGAGCCAACAGAAGAACAAGTCAATCGACAGACTTACCGCCAACTCCTGCCAGGGCCCACTCCAGCCAGGACAATACGTTCCGTTGGGGTTGATCAGAAAGGATACCGCGTAGATCGCCAGCATGACAACGGGTGCCAGCGCCAGCCGAAAATACCATCGGTGGTTGTTGCGATTCAGCAGTAGCGGTAAGGTGTCCATGCTTTAAAAAACTATCTAAAACCCCTAAAGGACGGTCGGCCGTTGCCGAACTTTTTTCCAGAGTAAGTAAAGTCCGGCAACGGCCGACCGTCCTTTAGGGGTTTTAGGGGTTTCTGACTCGTTATGAAATAATTTTTAGACCGTTTTATAGCTCTAACGCCAGCCGCCCCCCAGCGCCCGGTATAGCTCGATAGTGGCCGCGGCCTTTTCTCGTTGTAACTGCGTAACGGCCAGCCGCGACTGCAGGTAATTACTCTGAGCGGAAATAATTTCCAGGTAGTTGGCCATCCCATTCCGAAACAGCAACTGGGTGGAACCAATTCCTTCTTCCAACGCCTGCCGACGACGTAACGCGGCCTGAATTTGTTCGTCTACTTTTTGATTGGCGACTAGTGCATTAGACACCTCGGTGTAGCCCACCAGAACCGCCTGTTGAAACGTCAGCGCCACCCGGTCCCGCTCCAGCATAGTCTGCTCGTACTGCGTCTTTAACTGGCGACGCTGGAAAACTGGCTGGACCAAGCCCCCGGCAATATTCCAGAAGAACGAGCCCGGTACACTAACCAAGTTAGCCAGTTGAAAGGACGTAAGACCACTTTGCGCCGTGATCGTCAGCCGGGGGTACATGGCGATCTGCGCCAGGCCCACCTGCGCGTTGGCCGCCCGAAGCGCGTATTCAGCCGCGTGAATATCGGGCCGGGCTGCCAGCAATGAAATTTCATAGCCGCCTTTTGGGTTGACCGTAAACGCTTCGCCGGGTTGCGTCTGCCGCCTAATGCTGCGGGCATACTGGCCGCAGAGTAGACTCAGTCCATTCTCCTGCTGCGTAATGCTCTGTTCGATCTGGGGAATGAGTTGCTGGGTAGCTTCCAACTGAGCCTTGGCCTGCTGAATAGCCAGCAACGTTGCTTCGCCAACCTTGAACTGGGCGTTTGTGATGGTAACGGTGCTATCGGCGAGTCGGCGGCTGTCCAGCGCAATGTGCAATTGCTCATCGAGCATTAGTAGGTTATAATACCCGCTCGCGACGTCGGCTACTAACCGCGTCTGGATTCCTCGTCTGATTTCCTGGCTTTGCAGCAGAGTCGCCAACGCCTGCTCTTTCTGTTTCTGAACCCGGCCCCATAGGTTGATTTCCCAGTTGAGCCCCAGGCTGGCGTTAAAGTCGTTCAGCGTCAGCGTACCCAGAAAAGCCTCGTTTCCCAATCCCGCAAAACTGTTCCGGGCGGTCCGGTTGCGACTCGCCTGAATCTGCGCGTTCAGATCGGGCAGGTAGTTGAGCCGGACTTGTTTCAGAACCGTCTGCGCCGTCTCCACATTTTTGACGGCAATCCGCAGATCGTTATTAAAAACCAGCGCCGTATCGATCAGCGTTCGTAGGGCTGCATTGGTGAAGAAATTCTGTACACCCGGCAGCGTTGACAGCGTCGAATCAACCGCCTGCTCACTACGGAACTGCGAAGGCAATTTTACGTCCGGTTTGGGCTGCTCCCGACTGACACGGCACGATGCGAGCAGCAGGATAAGGAGGAAAAGAAGGTGAATGGGTTTCATTTTAATGGCTGTAATTATTTGTTTTTCCGTACTCCATCTCACTGCAACAGTCGTCTGATTAAGTAACCCTATCCTGGTTTTTAGACTAATCTTGTAAGGGCTCTATTTGACCACTGGCACGGGCCGCCCCGCCCCTATTAAAACCTACTCTTGTGAAGGGACATCTCTCTTGTTTTCTGCCATTTACCACCCCCTGCCCCCTCCTAAAACAGGAGGGGGATGAGCAGTAGTGCCCTTTCAATCACCCCCTCCTATTTTTCTAGGAGGGGGCAGGGGGGTGGTGAAAAACTACGCTTGATTCACCATCTCCCGAAACATTTGCAAGACTACAGGTACCATAGTAGCCGCCGTCGCGAGCAGTGCCCGAAGACACGCGAAAGCGTTCACACCCTACGCGTGGGCGAATTCTTCTTTACGTTTTGGCTTTGGCTTTCGGCTAATCTTCTCCTGGAGCGACTGAAAAATCACAAAGAGCAGCGGAATGAAGACCAATCCTAGTACAACGCCGGTAACCATACCGCCTGCTGCGCTGGTACTGATGGACCGGTTCCCTGCCGCCGACGCCCCCGTCGCAAACATCAGAGGAATCAGCCCCGCAACGAACGCCAGCGAGGTCATCAGAATAGGCCGGAACCGTTGCCGGGCTCCTTCGATGGCCGCATCGACCAGCGACATACCCGACTGCCGGGCTTTTAGGGCAAACTCAACGATCAGAATGGCGTTTTTGGCCAGTAGTCCAATGAGCATAATGAGGCCGATCTGCACGTAAATGTTGTTCGTGATCCCCGCCAGCCCGATGGCCGAATAGACGCCTAAAATTCCAGTGGGCAGCGAGAGAATGACCGCCAGCGGCAGCAGGTAACTTTCGTACTGAGCGGCCAGCAGGAAGTAGGTAAACAGGACGCACATCCCGAAAATGAGCACCATCTGGCCACCCGATTCTTTCTCTTCCCGGCTCAGTCCGCTCCATTCATAGCCGTAGCCCGCCGGTAGTTTATCGCTTAGAATCCGTTCGGTAGCGTCCATGATCTGGCTGTTGCTATAGCCCGGCTTCGCCATGATATTGACCGTGATGCTGTTGAAGAGGTTATAGCGATCCACCACTTCCGGCCCATACACTTTGCGTAGCTTCACCAAGTTTCCGACCGGAATCATGGCTCCGCTGGCGTTTTTGACGAAGACCTGATTCAGCGATTCTTCGTCCATGCGAAACTGGCCTTCGGCTTTGACGTTGACCCGGTAAAATTTACCAAACCGGACAAAATCACTGGACTGGGCTCCCCCGTAGAACAGTTGCAGGGTCGTCATTACGTCGCGGGGCGTCGTACCCAGTTGGAAGGCTTTGTCCTCATCGACAATCACTTCAAACTGCGGAAAGTCGGAACGGAAGGTAGTAAAAGCCGCGCCGATGGCGGGGTCCTGGTTCAGGGCACCCAGGATCTGCTGGGCCTGCTGGCTAAAGTCGTCCAGACTCCGGCTCATTCGATCCTGCAAGACGAGTTCGGCACCGTTTACGCTTCCAAACCCTTCGACCGGCGGAGAGCGGAACAAGCTTAATTCACCTTCTTTGACGCTCGCCAGCCGCTGGGTCATCGCTTCGATAATCTGATTCATGTCCTGAATCTCACCCCGTTCCTTGATGGCTTTTAAGCGAACGAATCCAACGCCGTACGACGGGCCAGCACTGTTACTGAGCAGGTTGAATCCCGAAATACTCGTTACGGTCTCGACCTCCGGCATTTTCTTCAGCGCCTGGTCGATGCGCCGAATTACGTTCGTCGTGAACTTCAGGTTGTTTCCGGCCGGCAGCGATAGCGCGTAGACCACAAATCGATCGTCTTCGTTGGGTACGAAATCCTTGGGCGTCCGATTCATCATGAAAAAGGCCAGGCCTGCCACCAGCGCCAGCGCTCCCAGCCCAATCCATTTCCGGTCGATCAGGAAGCGAACACTACGAACGTATTTTGCCGTCAGATTCTCAAATCCGGTATTGAAAGCCAGATCAAACCGCTGCTTAAACGTCCGTTTCGAGGCATTGCCGTCGGCATGAGTATTCCGAAGAAACAGCGCGCACAGCGCCGGACTCAGCGTCAGGGCATTGACCGCCGAAATCAGAATAGCGATGGCCAACGTAAAGGCGAACTGTTTATAGAATACCCCCGCCGGCCCACTCATGAACCCAACGGGCAGGAACACCGCAGCCATCACCAGCGTAATCGAAATAATTGCGCCGGTAATCTCCTGCATGGCCGACGCAGTTGCCTCCTCGGGTTCCAGGTGTTCGTTGGCCATTTTGGCGTGCACGGCCTCCACCACCACGATGGCATCATCGACCACAATCCCGATCGCGAGCACCAGCGCGAAGAGGGTAAGCACGTTGATCGAGAAGCCGATGAGCAACAGAAAGAAGAACGTACCGACAATGGCAACGGGCACGGCAATGGCAGGAATCAGCGTCGAGCGCCAATCCTGCAAGAAGAGGAACACGACGATAAATACCAGAATGAACGCTTCGATCAGCGTTTGTTTCACCTGGTTGATGGACTCATCCAGCCGCTCTTTTACGCTTTGAATGATGTTATACTTAATGCCTTTCGGAAAAGACTTACTCGCCTGATCCAGCGTTTTGCGGACCGCGATCTCAATCTCGTTGGCGTTCGAACCGCTCACCTGCTGAATAGCCAACGTAACGGCGGGCCGGCCATCCTCTTTGTTGTCGCTCGAATAGAACGCCGAACCGAACTCAATCCGGGCCACGTCCCGCAGCCGCAGCATCGAACCGTCGGGTTTGGCTTTCAGTACGATCTGCTCAAAGTCTTCGGGCTGGTTCAGCTTGCCTTTGTACTTAACGGTGTACTGCATCGGCGCCTGCGATTCCTCGCCCAGCTTACCGGGCGATGCTTCCAGACTGCTGTTTGTGATGGCGGTTTCGATGTCCTGCGGCACCAGGTTATTCACCGTCAATTTTTGCGGGTCCAGCCAGATCCGCATCGAGTAATCCTTGCTACCAAAAAGCTGTACGTTGCCGATCCCCGGAATGCGTTTTAGCGCTGGCACCAGGTTGATCTTCGAATAGTTTTGCAGGAACAGCTCGTCGAACTTGGCCGAGTCTTCGCTGGCTACATTGAAGAACATGATGTTGCTGTTCTGCTGCTTGGTGGTCGTGATCCCGGCCCGGATAACCTCGGCCGGAATCTGGCTGTTGGCCTGCGCCACCCGGTTCTGTACGTTCACGGCCGCCTGATCGGGGTTGGTCCCCTGATTGAAAACGACCTGAATGAAGAAGGAGCCGTCACTCCCCGCCGTTGATTTGATGTACTGCATCTTCTCAACGCCGTTGATGGCTTCCTCCAGGGGGGTAATCACCGAACGGGTAACGCTTTCGCTGTTTCCGCCGGGATAAACGCCTGCGACCGACACTGTGGGCGGGGCAATATCGGGAAACTGGGTGACCGGGAGCTGGGTTAGGGCGATGATCCCCAGCAGAACCAGCACGATCGAGATAACCGTAGCCAGAACGGGCCTATGAATAATTTGTTGGAGCATGATGTCGAGGTGAAATGGCCGCCGGTTGGCAGCTCAAATGGTTGGCGGGATGGGTCAGTACGGGTTACAGTCGTACCTGCTCTCCTTCTGTAACCAGCGAGGCATCTTTCGCCACGATACGGTCGCCCGGCTGAAGCCCTTTGGCGAGTACGTAGTTATCGCCACTTTTCCCGTTCACGGTAATGGCTACACGTTCGGCGCGGTTGTCTTTGGTGAGCCGGAATACGTAAATCTTGTTTTGAATATCGGCCGTGGCCTGAGTCGGTACCAGCAGGACGTTCTGGCGGGTTTCGGGCAGGGTAATCCGGCCCGTATTACCGGAACGGAGCAGGTAGCGCGGATTGTCGAACATAGCACGAACGCTAATACTGCCCGTCCCCGTATCGAACTTTCCGTCCACCATCTGCACCTTACCCTTCTGGGCGTAAGGCAGCCCGTCGGCCAGCACCAGTTGCACCGCTGGCAGCTTTTGGATGGTTTGAGAAAGTGGCTGTTCGGACGTTCGGCTTAGCGCCAGAAAATCCTGCTCGGTCATGGAGAAATACGCGTATACCTGGTGAATGTCCGACAACGTCGTCAGCGGCTCTACGTCCGTCCGGGACGCCAGGTTACCAATTCGCTTCGGAATTCGGCCAATGTACCCACTCACCGGGGCTTTCACCAACGTAAAACCCAGGTTAATTTTGGCGGTGGCCACGGCGGCTTCCTGCAAAGCAACGGTTGCCTTGACCGATTCATAAGCCGCCTTGGCAGTTTTGAGCTGAAAATCAGACGTTACCCGGCTTTGGCTTAACTGGGTAAACTTCTCGACTTCCAGTTCCGCCCGTTTCAGTTCCGCCTGAGCCGCGTGCAGATTCGCCAGGGCCGTGTTGAGTTGCTCGCGGTACGGCGCATCGGCAATTTTGAAGAGGGGTTGCCCCGCTTTTACAAAGGCCCCCTCTTCCACGTAGATTTTTTCCAGGTACCCCTCCGCCTGCGGCCGGATATCGACATTGACTTTTCCTTCGATGCGGGCGGGGTAATCTTTCGTCAGCGTTACGGCGCTTTCTTTCAACGTAACGACGGGCCGCTTCTGCGCGACTGGCTGCTCAGCCGGTTTGTCTTCGGCTGCCGAACCGCATCCCTGTAGCCCGATTAGGGGACTCAATAGTACTAAGTAAAAGAGCAGGGAACGATTTTTCAGGAGTTGGATATGCTTCACGTTGCATGTTTATTAGGCAATCAAAGGTAAGTCCCCTCGCCTAACTTAATGCCGTTTTAATACCTCAACCGCCAAAACTAACGACTCAACCGTCTGGCCGACGAACTTATTGGGGACGGCGTTGAGGCTAACACGAATTACCGGCGTTAGGCCCTGACTTCAGACCGCAACAATACAGTATGCACGAAGGACGGGTTTGCCTCTACCCCGCATTTGGTTCTGCTCACTGTTGTTTTACTCAGGTTATTACGTTGCGGTGAACAGGTACAGTGCACCCACGGAAGCGCTGAAGAAGTCGAAATTCTCACCCCCAACCTGTGTTTCCAAACCCACCACCGAAAGTACTTACCAGGCTCAGTATAACCGCAAGAAACCCATTACATAATAAAAGTGTACTTATGACACTTGATTTTTTATATTATTGTGCTTTTTATGGAAAAAAAATCACTTTTTTACGTAAATTAAATTCAAGTTAAATTATGAGCAAACGTTTAACTGAACCAAGACGCTGGCTTATCTACGTCGGCTGTGCACAGCTGCTGACCTTGCCGCTGTGTACGATTGCCACGCCAGCGTTGAGCAATACCCATGAGGCTATTCGGGTGGAAATCGCCCTTAGCCGACTAGTGCCCGTAGTTGAAAGCAGGTCGACTCAATTGGCGCGGTTGGCTTTACACCCGATGGAAGGCAAGCGGGTCAAGCCGGTGGACCGGACCGTTACGGGGCGGGTGACCGACGACCAGGGCGCGGGTCTGCCTGGTGTGTCGATCGTTGTCAAGGGAAGCCAGCGCGGTTCGACAACGGATGCAGAAGGAAACTATAAACTTGTCGTACCCGATGGCGCAACAACCTTGACATTCAGCTTTGTCGGCTATCTGGCGCAGGACGTAGCCATCGGAAACCGAAGTAGTGTCGACGTGATTATGAAGCCCGATACCAAATCACTGGACGAAGTTGTCGTGGTCGGTTACGGTACGCAGAAAAAAACCGACGTAACTGGCGCAACGTCGACTGTCACGCAGAAAGAATTTAACGCCGGGGTGATCAATAACCCGCTCCAGTCGGTGCAGGGTAAGGTAGCGGGTCTGGTCATTCAGGCCCCTAACAGCGACCCAACCAACAACCGGCCCGCGATCCGGCTGCGGGGCACGTCGTCGTTGAGTGCCAACAGTGAACCACTGATCGTCATTGATGGAGTAGCAGGCGCGAACCTGACCAGCGTTGCCCCCGAAGATATTGAACGGGTCGACGTCCTGAAAGACGCATCCGCAGCCGCCATTTACGGATCGCGTGGTGCCAACGGGGTTATCGTTGTTACGACCAAACGGGGGAAAAGCGGTCAAACCCAGATCGAATACAACGGCTACGTAGGGGTCCAGAACGTAACGAAGAACCCGGACGTGCTGACGGCCGATGAGTTTCGGCAGAAAGCGCAGGAACTAGGCACGAAAGCCATCGACGGCGGAGCCAGCACCGACTGGTTCAAGGAAATGGAGCGGACGGCCATTAGCCACAACCACTCCATTGGCATTTCGGGCGGGTCGAACAAGTTTACGTACCGCGGATCGCTGGTTTACCTGAACCAGCCGGGGGTTGTTAAAAATTCGGGCTATGATCGCCTGAATGCCCGTCTTAACCTGGTTCAGAAAGCCTTCAATGACCGGATGGAAATCCAGTTGCTGGTGTCGCAGCAGTTTTCCAACAAAAAATTCATTGACTACAACGCATTCCGAGCGGCTACCAAGCTAAACCCAACCTATCCGGTATACAATGCGGATGGGTCGTTCTTCCAACTGGCCAGTCCCCAGATCGAAGAGGAAAATCCGGTGGCGCGGATTTCGCAGATCACCAACGATGCCAAGGAGAAGCAGACGCTGGTCAATGGTAAAGTCTCGCTGGAGGTACTCAAAGGACTAAAAGTGGGTGTCAACGCATCGCTGAGCGATTTTAATTACTTCTCGGGTTATTTCGTACCCAGCACGTTCCGCGGCTACGCCAACACGGGCAAATCACTGGCCAACCGGTTCCAGCGGGAAGTAATCGATAAGCTCATCGAGTCGACGATCAGTTACAATACCACGTTCGGAAAAAGCAATCTGAACGTACTGGCCGGGCATACGTACCAGAAATTAAGCAGCGAGGAGGTGTTCGCAGAGAACCGCGACTTTCCGGACATCTTCGGCTATAACAACCTGGAAGCGGGTAACCCCTTACCCGACGGCGGTAACACGCGGGTTGTTCGGTCAAACAAGTACGAAGCGATCCTGGTCGGTTTACTGGGGCGGGTCAACTATTCCTACGACGAAAAGTACCTGCTGACGGCTAATATTCGCCGGGACGGATCATCCCGGTTCGGGGTCAACAACCGGTGGGGCGTGTTCCCGTCGCTCTCCATAGGCTGGCGAATCAGTCAGGAGTCCTTCCTGAAAAACAGCAGCGTGATCAACGACCTAAAAATCAGGCTGGGTTACGGCGTTACGGGTAACCAAGATGGGATTGGCGATTATGCCTCCCGGCTGATCTTCTCGCAAAGCGGTTTTTATCCCACCAACGGCGGCTTCCGGTCGGCCTACGCCTTTACGCAGAACGCCAACCCCGATCTGAAGTGGGAAACCTCGGCCATGACCAACCTGGGCTTCGACTTTGCGCTGTTCAACAATCGGGTGCAGGGCTCGCTGGAATTTTATAACAAAGACACGCGGGATCTGCTGTTCAACTACCCGCTGTCGATTGGTCAGAAATACGGCTCCGAAAACCTGACAGCGGTGGTGGGCAGTGTACTGGCCAACGTAGGGCGGGTCAACAACCGGGGTGTCGAGCTGAGCCTCACTTACCAGGTTATCGACAAAGGCAAGTTTAATTGGCAGACAACGCTCAACGTAGCGCACAATCGCAACCGGGTAGTGTCGCTAACCAATGACTTCTACAAGTACAATACGGCTAATCCGACCACGTACGGCGGTATTGGCAGTGGACAGGGTGGTTTTGCCAACACGTTCCCGATCGTGCTTCAGGAGGGCTATCCGATTGGACAGTTTTATACCGCCCGTTTCCTGCGCTTTGATGAACGGGGTAACTACGTCTACGAAGACAACGGGGGTGGCGGTCGCGATCCGGGCGGTAAAGACCGGACGTACCTGGGCAGCTCGCAGCCGTACATGACGCTGGGCTGGAACAACAATTTCCAGTACGGCAACTTCGATCTGAATTTCTTCTTCCGGGGTTCGCTGGGCCAGAAAGCCCTGAACGGCCCGTACCTGCTATACGCTAATCCGGGTAACTTCCCCGGAAACAACGTACTGGCTTACGCTTTCCAGAGTGGTATCGGACAAGGGGTAGCCTCGCAACTGTCCAGCCTCTGGATTGAAGATGCGTCGTTTATTCGCCTGGACAACTTCCGGCTGGGCTACCGGATTCCGGGCCTGGATCGCTACGTTAGAAACCCACAGGTGTATCTGTCGGGGCAGAACCTGTTCGTGATTACCAAATACCGGGGTATCGACCCCGAGTTACGGACAGGATCATCGCGTGACGTGTACGGCGGACCGGGCGACAACAGCGTCAACCTGTCGCCGGGTATCGACCCCGTTAGCTTCTATCCGCGGACGAGATCCTTCGTACTTGGTGTTTCTGTTGCCTTCTAAAACCTGAACTTAATCTGTATGAAAAATTCCGTTGTTGCCAGTTTACTTGGCATTACCCTGATTGGTCAGGCCTGCACCGGGCTGGATTCGCAGGTGTTTAACCAGGCTTCGGCTGATAAATTCCCGTCGTCCGCCGATGAACTGAACTCAATCGTTGGTTCGGCGTACGGCCAGCTCCGATATGCCATTAATTCCGTACGGACCTGTAACGAAGCGGCTTCCGATGAAATGGTCGTTCCGACGCGCGGCCCCGACTGGTTCGACGATGGGCGGTGGCAAAAATTTGCGCGGCACGATTTCTCGTCGGTAACGCCCCCGCAGATCAACGATGCCTGGAACTATGCCTATACCGGCATTGCGCAGACGAACCTGTACCTCTCCTACCTGAACGCTAGTACGCTGACCATTCCCGGCAAAGCTACCACCGTGGCCGAGCTGCGTACGCTGCGCGCCTGGTACTATTACGTCCTCTGCGATTTCTTTGGCCGGGTACCCATCATCACGGAGTCGTCTCCGGCGGGTAGTGTGGCGCAAAGCGAACGAAAGGATGTATTTACGTTCATCGAAAACGAACTGAAAGCGGCCCAGCCCGATCTGAGAGCCGACATCAGTACCGAAACCTACGGGCGGATGACGCAGGGGGCGGCCCAGGCGCTGCTGGCTAAGCTGTACGCTAACGCTGAAGTGTACACGGGAACGGCCCGCTGGCAGGACTGCATCAACGCCTGCGATGCCGTTACCAAGCTGGGCTACAAGCTGAATAGTGATTTCTTCGCGCTGTTCGCGACGAATAACCAAAGCAACGGCGCCAACGTCGAAAACATCATCGTCGGCGTATTTGACAAAAACTACGCTAGCGGTAATAACCTAACCCTAGAAACGCTGCACCCAACCTTCAAGGCGAAGTACAGCCTGGGGGCCGACAGCCCGTGGAACGGCTACGCGACCTACGCTGATTTCTACGGTACCTTCACCAGCAACGACGTACGGAAAAATCAGTGGCTCCAGGGCGTTCAGACGGATAAAAATGGTAGCCCGATTGTCTACAACGATGCGGTGACGGGTGAAACCAACAAGACGCTGAACTTTACGCCCAAGATCAGCTCCATTGAGAAAGCGGCTCAGAACGAAGGTGTCCGGCTTATCAAGTATCAGGTTCAGTCGAACCTACCTGGTAACAATGCCGACAACGACTGGGCTATTCTGCGCTACGCCGACATACTACTCCTGAAAGCCGAGGCATCGCTGCGGCTGGGCAATACGGCTACGGCCCTGGCATCGCTGAATCCAGTCCGGGTACGGGCGGGGCTGGCGGCCATGACCACGCTGACGCTCGACGAATTACTGGCTGAGCGGGGCCGGGAGTTGACCTGGGAGGGCTGGCGTCGGAGCGACCTGATCCGGTTTGGCAAATGGGAAGGCAACTGGACCACCAAATCCGAAAACTTCACCACCCCCTTCGAACTGGTCAGCCGCGATCCCAGCCGTCGGGTCTTTCCTATTCCGGCCACGCAGTTGTCGAGTAACCCCCTTCTGAAACAGAATCAGGGGTACTAACGCTATCTTCGCTTACGTTTTATCAGACAGACTTGATGGGTATTGCTGCCTGTCAAGTCTGTTTTATTACCAGGAAACAAATTTTCATGCGTGCCAGCTTATTTCTCCTGCTGCTTTTCAGTCTTATTGGTTGCCAGCCCGACTCCGAAACGGAGGGCAGGCTCTTCGAAAAACTACCTGCCGACGTAACAAATATTTCGTTTACCAACACCGTAACCGACGACAAAGAATTCAACATTTTCAACTACCGCAACTTCTACAACGGGGGTGGGGTGGCCATCGGCGACGTCAACAACGACGGGTATTCTGACGTCTTCCTGATTGCCAACATGGGCGATAACAAACTCTACCTGAACAAAGGCAAGCAGGGCGAATTGCCCATGCAATTCGCTGATATCACCGCCAAGGCGGGCGTAGGGGGCAAACGAGCCTGGAGTACGGGTGCTACGTTCGCCGACGTCAACGGCGACGGGTTGCTGGATCTGTACGTGTGCAACGCCGGCATCCGTCCCGGCGACGACCGCGCGAATGAGCTGTACATCAACAACGGGAATCTCACGTTTACCGAGAAAGCACACGAATACGGCCTGGACGACCGGGGCTACTCCACCCACGCGGCTTTCTTCGATTACGATCGGGACGGCGACCTGGATATGTACCTGCTTAACAACAGTTTTATCCCAGTGTCGCGACTGCAATACGCGAACATGCGTAACGAACGCGATTCGCTGGGGGGGCACAAACTGTTTCGGAACGACGGCAATCGCTTCACCGACGTCAGCGAGCAAGCCGGCATTTACGGCAGCCTGATCGGCTTCGGACTGGGCATCACCATCGGCGACGTTAACGACGACAACTGGCCGGACGTATATATTTCCAATGATTTCTACGAGCGCGATTACCTGTATCTCAACAACCACGACGGTACGTTTCAGGAAGCCGTCAAAGAATCGATGCCGCACATCAGCCTGTCGTCGATGGGGGCGGATATTGCAGACATTAACAACGACGGCCAGCTGGATATTTTCGTAACCGATATGCTGCCCGGCAACGACCGGCGGCTAAAACTAACGTCAACCTTTGAGGGCTACGACCTGTTCCAGCTGAAACTCGGCCGCGATTTCCACTACCAGTACATGCAGAACATGCTGCACCTGAACCGGGGGAACCGGGCTCCGTCGGGGGGTAAATCAGCCATGCCGATGTTTAGTGATGTGGCCCGCTTTGCCGGGGTACACGCCACCGACTGGAGCTGGGGCGCGCTCATCTTCGACATGGACAATGATGGGCAGAAAGACATTTTCGTCGCCAATGGCATCGCCAAAGACTTAACCAACCAGGACTTTGTCAGCTTTCTGGCCGACCGCGAGAACATGGTTCAGATTGCCAGACAGGGAACCCTCGACCCGAAAAAGTTTCTGGACCAGGCTCCGTCCGAGCCGGTACCCAATTATGCCTTTCGTAATACGGGTAACCTACAGTTCGTCAACAAAGCGACGGACTGGGGGCTGGGCGAACCGGATTTCTCCAACGGCGCAGCGTATGGCGATCTGGATAACGACGGCGATCAGGACCTGATTGTCAACAACGTCAATGGCCCCGTGGCGATCTACAAAAACCTGACCCGGGAAAAGACGCAGGCTAACTTCTTGAAAGTAAAGCTGATCGGAACGCAGAAGAATCGCAACGCCATCGGGGCCAGTATCTATGTCTACGGGCCGGATTCAAGCGGCACTCCGCGTCAGCAGCGGCTTCAGCAGATGCCGAACCGGGGCTTTCAGTCGTCGGTCGATCTCACACTGCTGTTCGGTCTGGGAAAACAGTCCCGCATTGACTCAGTCGTGGTTATCTGGCCCGACGATCGCATGCAGACGATTCGGCAACCTAACGCGAACCAGCTTCTGACGCTCCGTCAGCAGGACGCTACCGCAACCTGGACGGCCGCTCAGTCTCAAGCCTCACCACTCCTTACCGACGTAACGACGCATAGTGGTCTGACGTACACCCATCAGGAAAGTGCGTTTGTCGACTATAACCGTGATCCGCTATTGAAGCAGATGCTATCGACCCAGGGACCCGCCCTGGCCGTTGGCGATGTAAATGGCGACGGACTGGACGACGTATTCTTCGGGAGTGCCGCCGGGAAACCGCACAAATTACTGGTGCAGCAACGCGACGGTCGGTTTATCGACAAAACGCCCACGGCTTTGCAACAGGATCGGCAGTACGAAGCGGTGGATGCCCTCTTCTTCGACGCCGATAAAGACGGTGATCAGGATTTATACGTTGTGTCGGGCAGTAATGAATTCGCGCCAGACGCCGACGAGTTGCAGGATCGGCTTTACCTCAACGATGGGCGTGGTACGTTCAGTCGGGACACGCGACTGCCCGGCCTGGCGGCCAGCGGCTCCTGCGTAACGGCCGCCGATTTTGACCACGATGGTGACCTCGACCTGTTTGTCGGCTCGCGCCTGATTCCGGGGCAGTATGGCTACGCTCCGTCCAGTTACCTGCTGGTTAACGATGGCACAGGCGTTTTCAAAAACTATACCAAACGATACCTGCCCCAGGCGACTCAGCTGGGCATGATTACCAGCGCTGTCTGGGCCGACCTGAATACCGACGGCTATCCCGAACTGATCGTTGCCGGAGACTGGATGCCCATCATGGTTTTCGATAATCAGCGGGGTAAACTTGTGCTACGTAACGAGCAGTCGATCACCAGCCAGACCAACGCCCCTCTGAAAACCGGCGGCTGGTGGAACTGCATCAAGGCGGGCGATGTCGACAACGACGGCGACATCGATCTAATTCTGGGTAACCTGGGCACCAACAGCCGCATAAAAGCAACCCAAACAACTCCGGCGGAGCTGTACACGGCCGACTTCGACCAGAATGGGACCATCGAGCAGATCATCAATTGCGCCGACGAAACGGGTAAGTTATACCCGATGCTGTTAAAACAGGAATTCCAGAAGCAGATGCCGGGCATTAAGAAAAAGTACGTCAAATACACGGACTACGCCGGGAAACCACTCGACCAACTGCTCGACGAGACCCAGTTACGTAGCGCCGTAGTCAGGCAGGCGAACTTAGCCGAATCCATCGTCCTGCTCAATACGGGCAAGGGAACATTAACTGCCAGACCGTTACCGCTGGAAGCGCAGCTATCGCCGGTTTGCGGTATCGAGCTAAGCGACATCAACGGCGACGGCAAGCCCGACCTACTGCTGGCCGGCAATTTCTACGACGTCTTACCAGAGTTAGGGCGCTACGACGCCAGCTACGGACTCGTGTTACAGGGGCTGGGTAACGGACAGTTTGCTACCTTGCCTTCCAAGACGTCCGGGTTCGTCGCCAACGGGCAGGTTCGTCGGGTAAAACGACTGAACCAGGGCCAGTTTGTTCTGGCAAAAAATAACGCACCGGCTCAGGTATTCGCTCCGCAAAAGCCCTGACCGATTCCTACCGTATATTCGTGAATATGAAATCAATTTTTTCCGGTGTATTCATTGCACTTGTTTTTAGTACCTGCTTTTGCTGCACTAAAAAAACCGGACCTGCCCTGTTTACGAAGTTGGATTCTACCCAAACGGGCGTCTCGTTCGTCAATCAGGTGACGAGCACGGCCAAGTTAAATATCCTGGAATACCTGTACTTCTACAATGGCGGGGGCGTTTCGGCGGGTGACGTTAACAATGACGGCAAGACAGACCTGTACTTCGTATCGAACCAGGGGAAGAATCGGCTGTACTTGAACAAAACCGAGCCGGGGCAGGCGCCGAAGTTTGAGGACATTACCGAACAGGCGGGCGTGGCAGGCTTTTCGGACTGGCAGACGGGTGTTACAATGGCCGACGTCAACGGCGACGGACTCCTGGATATTTACGTCTGCGCGGTCGGTAACTACAAAGGGCTGGAAGGCAATAACGAACTCTACATCAACAACGGCAACGGCCCGGACGGACGGCCTACGTTCAGTGAGAAAGCAGCGGAGTATGGGCTAGATTTTACCGGTTTTTCCACGCAGGCCGCCTTTTTTGATTATGATCATGATGGGGATTTGGACTGCTTTCTGCTCAATCACGCCGTTCATACCTCGCGCAGTTACGACCGGGCTGCCACACGAACCACCCGCCAGCCGGAGTCAGGCGACTACCTATTCGAGAACCCACTCATATCGGAAGGGCAGTCGACACCCGCGAAGTCGGTCAAGTTTAAGGACATCAGTGAACAGGCCGGTATTTATGGCGCGGCTATGGGCTACGGCCTGGGCGTATCGGTGGCCGATCTGAACAACGACGGCTGGGAGGATATTTACGTCTCCAACGATTTTCACGAAAACGATTATTACTACGTCAACAAGGGTGGCAAGCAGACGACGGGTCCCGTGTTTACGGAACAGGCTCAGGATGCCTTCGCGCACGTGAGTCGCTTCTCGATGGGAAATGACATTGGCGACGTCAACAACGACGGCTTCCCTGACGTGATGACGCTGGACATGTACCCGGCCGACGAAACGGTGGAAAAGTCATCGCAGGGCGAAGATCTGCTCGACATTTACCTCTACAAGCTGTCGTACGGGTACATGAACCAGTACAGTCGCAACTGCTTACAGCTGAATCTGAGCGGAAAGCGCTTTATCGACGTGGGTACCATGGCGGGTGTAGCTGCTACCGACTGGAGCTGGTCGCCCCTGCTGGCTGATTACGATAATGACGGCATCAAAGACTTATTTATCGCGAACGGTATTCCTCGTCGGCCGAACAACCTGGATTACATCAAGTACGTCATGAATGATTCGGTTCAAATGGCGATGAGCACCTCCCAGTCCGTAAGCGACAAGGCGATTGCGTTGATGCCTGAAGGAAACGTTCATAATTATCTATATCGGGGAACGCCCGGTCTTCAGTTCGAGGACAAATCGATGGATTGGGGCTTCGACCGGACAAGTATTTCGAACGGAGCCACCTACGCTGACCTGGACAACGACGGGGATCTGGACCTGATCACCAACGACATGAACGAGCCGGGCGGTGTTTACCTGAATCATACGAACGAATTATTTCCGGACAATCGTTACCTGCGAGTCAGTTTACAGGGCAGCAAGCCGAATACGTTTGGCGTCGGAGCCAAAGTAATTCTAAAAACCAAGAATGGTCTTCAGTTGCAGCAGTTGATGCCCACCCGCGGCTTCGAGTCGTCGGTGGAACCCGTGCTGACATTTGGTCTGGGCAACCAACAGCTTATCGATTCGCTAATCGTGATCTGGCCTAACCAGCGCATGGAAGTCCGCACCCAGGTTAAGACGAACCAGCAGGTGGTTTTGCAACAGGCGCAGGCAACGCTTGACGCCAGTCATTACCAATTCACTCCGCAGACGCCCTCATTGTTCACTGAGGTGACCGATCAGTACCCAACGACATACACCCACCGCGAGAATACCGATTATTACGATTTCTTCCGGGAGTCGCTAATGCCCTTCAAGGTATCGACGGAAGGACCCAAACTTGCCGTTGGCGACGTAAATGGCGATGGGCTGGACGATTTTTACGCCGGTGGTGGCAAGTGGCAGACTGGGGTATTGCAGTTACAGCAGCCTAACGGAAAGTTTATTTCGTCGAAGCAGCCAGCTTTTGTAGCCGACTCGCTGAGCGAAGACGTCGATGCGCTTTTTTTTGATGCCGACGGTGATAAAGACCTGGATTTATACGTCGTATCGGGGGGAAACGAGTTCTCTGGTCAGGCGCCCCAGCTTCTCGATCGGCTGTATCTTAACGACGGAAACGGGCAGTTCAGCCGCTCAATGGGCCTACCGCCTATGTACGACAACAAGAGTTGCGTTCGCGCCTGCGATGTTGACGGGGATGGCGACCTGGATTTGTTCGTCGGCGGGCGGGTACAAGCCCAGGCGTACGGTAAGAGCCCCCGCTCCTATCTGCTGATCAACGATGGCCGCGGCCGCTTCAGCGACAGGACCGATCAGCTTGCCCCGGAACTTCGCCGGGTGGGTATGGTCACCGATGCAGTCTGGGCGGACCTGGACAAAGATAAACGGCCGGAGTTAATCGTGGTGGGTGACTGGATGCCTATTCGGATCTTCAGTAACCAGGGCGGCAAGTTAGTACCGCGTGCAGACATAGCCGGTCCGGACGCAGCCCTCACCGGTTTCTGGCAGTGCGTAACGGCAGCTGATTTCGATGGCGACGGTGATCTAGATCTGGTCGCCGGTAATCTGGGACTGAACAACAAGTTCAATAAGGAGTCGGCGCCCGAACTGGCGATGTGGGTCAAGGATCTTGACGGTAACCAAACGGTTGACCACATTCTGGCGTACAAGCGAACCGACGAAGACGGTAACTCGAAATGGTACCCGGTTGCCTTTAAGGACGAACTGAGCAAACAGATGCCAGGAATCATCAACCGAAAATTCACGAATTACCAGAAAATCGCGGGAAAAACAGTTAACGAAATTTTCGACGCGGGTGAGCTGGATAACGCCGAAAAACACGTAGTCAATCAGTTTGCGTCGGTTTATCTGGACAACCAGAATGGTCAGTTTGTGGTCAAGCCCCTGCCCATGATGGCTCAGGTATCAAAGTTGTTCTCCTTTGCCATTACTGACGTTGACAATGACGGAAAGCCTGATTTGCTGGCGGGGGGCAACTTCTACGGGGTCAGTACATATCAGGGGCGCTACGACGCCGACTATGGCCTTGTTCTCCGTAATCAGACGGCGAATCCGAAGGCAAAGGCACCGTTCACGGCGCTTACGTCGGACAAAACGGGTTTCGTGCTGACGGGCGAAGTACGGGATATAAAATCAATTAAGACGACAAATGGCCCACGCTGGCTAATTGCCCGCAACAATGCGCCCCTGCAAATTTTTGCGCCAGCCGGTTCTACTAACTCTCAGCGCGTAATCCCCTAACAACCAAGCTCAAACCAGTTAAAAACTGTTGGTCTGCTCTCTTTACAAAAAGAGATGCTCTGTCAGTTTTATCTCTAGAAAAAGAAACGGGTCGCGGTTAGATTACTGAAACCAAGGCACTGATTATCAAACTATAGCTTTTCTTATCGTCCGCTGTCGTACAGAAACTTGTCCGGCAGCGGACGTTTGTTATACCATTAAATAGTAAACTCTCTGATTGTCAACGATTATTTTCCTGGTACGCCATTTGTAACCACCTTACTACTGACTGTTCCTAACCCTGACACATACGCGCTGATATGCTACAGAACTACCTCAAAATCGCGCTGCGTACGTTACGCAAGAATCGGGTTTTCTCCCTCATCAATATCACTGGCCTGGCTCTCGGCATCACGGCCTTTGTGTTTATTCTGGAGTACGTCGCCTACGAGCGGAGCTTTAATCAGTTCCACAAAAACCTGCCGACGCTGTATCGATTGCTCACCCAAAACCAATCGGGTGAACTTTGGTCAGCCATGTCTCCGCCCGTCGGTCCGCTTGCCAAAGAAAAATTCCCGGAAGTGCGTAACTTCTGTCGCATTGCGGAAAATTCGGCTAACGGAATCGTCAGTTTTCCCAATGGTCGTTCACTGCAGTCGTTTCGGGAAAGTAAGCTCGCGTACGCCGATGCCAGCTTCTTTACGCTTTTTACGTTTCCACTCGTCAAGGGAACAGCCGCTACAGCGCTTATCCAACCCAATACGGCTGCGTTGTCGCAGTCACAGGCTCGCAAGTATTTTGGGACGCAAAACCCAATCGGGCAAACCCTGACCCTCAATAATCAGTTCGGTAAGACGCTGTACACCGTTACGGCGGTTTACGACGACATTCCCCAAAATTCGGACCTGTCGTTCGATGCCGTGTTTGCGTTACAAACGCTGGCGAACCCAGCTAATCTGAACGGGAATGACTGGGCGCGGCTGGATAGTTTTTACGGTACGTACCTGACCACATTTCTTGAAATTCCAGAGCGCAGCCCCGGCTTCCCGGCGGATTACAAGGCACTCGAGGCAAAGGTCAATACATTGGCTAAGCAACGTAATCCAGCCGAGCAAAACCGGTTCATCGTTCAGCCAGCTACCACGCTCCATCTAGCTTCTTCACTGAGCGATGTCTATCAGACCAGCGGCAGCCTGGGTTTTGTGTACATACTAAGCGGCATCGCCGGGCTAGTTCTGCTGATTGCCTGGTTTAACTACGTCAATTTATCGACGGCGGGTGCGTTAAAACGCGCCAAAGAAGTGGGCGTTCGTAAAGTAATCGGTGCCGGGTCAGGTCAGCTTGCCGGGCAGTTTCTGGGCGAATCGCTGTTGCTGAACGGGATGGGCTTCTTCCTGGCCTTACTGCTGGTTACGCTGCTTCAGCCATCGTTCAACGAATTTATTCAGAAAGATCTGTCAATCAGCAAGCTCGATATTGATGGTTTCTGGCTGGTCGGGCTGGTTTTGTTACTGATCGGGGCGATTGCCTCAGGGGGTTACGTAGCCTTTACGATGACGTCATTTCAGCCGATCCAGACGTTGAAAGGTACGTATCAGGGCGGTAAAAATGGCTGGCTTCGCAAAACGCTGGTTGTGGCGCAGTTCAGCGCATCAATTGCGCTGGTGATTGCCACGCTGGTGCTGTACCGGCAACTTCAGTACATGCAGGACAAAGACCTCGGCGTTCAATTGACGCAGCGCGTTGTCGTTAAAGGTCCAGAATTAGCCCAGAACGGTTCGTTCAAGCCAGCAACAGCTGCCCTGGAAGACGAACTTAGCCATCTCCCTTACGTCAAGAGCTTCTGTCAGTCCGGCACTGTTCCCGGCAATTTCTACAGTTTCACCGCCGACGGAATAACAAAACAGAATCCGCGGCCGGACGACGACAAGAAGTCGTACTCGATGGGCATCATTGACGATCGTTTCCTGACTACGTACGAAATCAAACTGCTAGCCGGTCGGAACTTTACCCGGCAGGAAGCCGAGTCGGGCTACGAGAAAAGTGCCAAAGTGCTGATCAACGAAACGGGGGCACGTCAACTCGGTTTTGCGTCGGCCAGTCAGGCAGTGGGACAACCTATTACCTGGGGAAAGCCGTTCGAAATTGTCGGGGTCATCGCCGATTACCACCATCAGGGCTTGCGGCAAGCTATTCAACCCGCCATTTTTCTGCCACGCCGGTCGGCTAGCGATCTGACCGTTCAGCTAACTACCGACCAAGTGCAGGATAAAATAGCCAGGCTGGAACAACTCTACAAAGCGGCTTATCCCGGCAACCCCTTCGAGTTTTTCTTCGCCGACGAGAACTACAACCGTCAGTACCGGAATGAGCAACAATATAGCCGGGTATTTACGGTTGGGTCGGCATTGGCCATCTTTATTGCCTGCCTGGGATTATTCGGCCTGGCTACATTTACGACCGAACAACGTACCAAAGAGATTGGTGTCCGCAAGGTACTCGGTGCCAGTGTGGTTAGCATCGTTACGTTACTTTCCAAAGATTTTCTCAAGTTAGTATTTGTGGCCATCATTATTGCCTCTCCCCTTGCCTATTACGGCATGCACCGCTGGCTACAGGATTTCGCGTATAAGGTTGACATAACGTGGTGGGTGTTTGCCCTAGCCGGTCTGTTCGCGGTGGGCATTGCCCTGCTTACCGTTAGTCTTCAAAGCGCGAAAGCCGCGCTGGTCAATCCGGTGAAGAGTCTACGGAGTGAGTAAGGGGTATGGGGAAAGGGGTTGGGGGCTGTTACTGCTGCCCTTCGCCCCAACCCCCAAGCGCTCAATCCTGTCCGCTGTCGTACGGAATATTGTCCGACAGCGGACGTCTCCCCGCTCTACAAGGGAGACAACTATTTCATTATTAAACAATTAAAATAACTGGCATGATCCTAGCGCGTACGTTTCCGGCAGAATAGCTCAACCAACTAATTTCTGCTGGTTTTATGAAAATCCTCCTGTTAGTAATCCTCTGCTTAATTGGTAGTCAGACCATCGCTCAGCAGTCTGCCAGGCGTGAACGGGGCATCCGTAGCACGCAGGAGTCAGCCGTCCTGATTGATAATGATTCGGTCTATGTTCGGTCGGCGGTAGAGCCCCGTATCGCGCTGACCTTGTCGCCCGATACAGTATCGCCGGCTTCCATGCTGGTTCGGGAGGACAAGGAAAACGGACGCCTGTGGATGCAGTACGTTTTTCGCAAAGACAACGAGGAGCTTATTGTCGAACGCACCGCCAATGTGCTGGGCAAAACCGAGCGCGAAAAGCAGGCGATCATTAAGGAAACGGAACGTAATTTAGGGATTCGTCCTGTGAATCAATAGGCGTATGCTGCGCAATTACCTGAAAATAGCCTGGCGCCACCTGCTTCAGCGTCGGTTTTATTCCTTGCTCAACATCACGGGCTTAGCCGCTGGTCTGGCCTTTTTTCTCCTGATCGGTAGCTACATCTGGAGCGAGTTTCAGGTGAATCGACAGTTGAGACAAGCGGACCGCCACTACCTTGTTCAGAGTCGCTGGAAAGACGAAAACATGGGCATAGCCTTTACAACGCTAGCCCCGCTCGGCCCGGCTCTCAAGGCTCAGTATCCCACCTTGGTTGCCAATTTCTATCGGTTCTATGGTGTCAGCGCTACGTTATCAAAAGGGACTACACAGGCCCGGGAATCCATGCAGATTGGTGACTCAACCTTGCTCGCCATGTACGGTTTTCCCTTACTGCATGGCGATCCCCGCACGGCACTGAGCGGTCCCAATTCGATGGTCATCACGGCGGACAAAGCCATGCGCTACTTCGGCAGGACGGACGTAATAAATGAATCGTTGCAGGTTGAAACCACAGCCGCCGGTAAGCAAACCTTTCTGATTACCGGCGTTCTGGCTCCACTCCCAGCCAACTCAGTCTCTAATCTTCTTACCGAGAAGAATGAGATCTTTATGCCATTGAGTAGCCTAAGGTATTTCTTCGGGGGAGAAGGCCCGATGTCTTCCTGGCTTAATCAATACATTGTTACCTACGTCGAACTACAACCCGACGTTTCTCCGCAGGCGCTGGAAAAACCGCTGGCTCAACTCATCAAAACCAATACGCCGGCTGACATCCAGAAGAATCTAACCGCTTACGTTACTCCCCTCACCGATTATTACCTGACGAGCAACAACGGTCTGATCCAAAAAATGATCATCACACTGGCGTCAGTCGCCGTGTTCATTCTCCTGATGGCAGTTGTCAATTTCGTCAACATGTCGATGGGCAGTTCGTCGTCACGGCTGCGGGAGATTGGCGTCCGAAAAGCATTGGGCGGTTTACGTCAACAGCTAACGGCTCAGTTCTTACTTGAAGCGCTTACCTTAACAACCTTATCCGTCGTACTATCACTGGTTCTGTACGTCCTGTTTCGGCCTCTGTTCAGCGACGTAGTAGGGAAACCGATTCCCTCGTTACAGAGTCTTCCCTGGCAGTACAGCCTGGTCATAGTAGGCTTACTGCTGGTTGTTGGCATTCTGGCGGGAGCTTACCCCGCGTTACGTTTGTCGGCCTATTCCTCCACCGACTCGCTGAAGGGCAAGGAAAAATCAGTTGCTGAAGGAGCCTGGCTTCGGCGGTCTTTGGTGACAGTTCAGTTTACCATCGCCATTTTTGTCTTTGTGGGAGCCATTATCGTCTCCCAGCAGATTACCTATTTCTTCGACACCGATCTGGGTTTCAAAAAAGAAGCGGTACTAACGGTTTCCTCACTACCGCGCGACTGGTCGGCTAAGGGCGTGGCCCAGATGGAAGTCGCCCGCGATCAGTTTGCCCGTATCCCCGGCATCCAATCAGCTAGTCTATCCTTCGAGATTCCCAACGGCAACATTGGGAACAGTGGAAATTTGTATCGCGCAGGCCGGGACTCAACGCAGGGCGCTAGCGTGCAACTCATGACCACCGATCAGTATTTTGCGCAGACGTATCAGATTCCACTGCGCAGCGGTCAATATTTCAACCAGGATCACAGTGGCTACGACTCAACCAGTCTGGTTATTAATGAAGCCGCGGTTCGGGCGCTGGGCTACAAAACAGTCGAAGCCGCTATTGGTCAATCAGTCCGAATACAGAACTTTCCGCAACCGTACCAGATTCGCGGGGTTATTCAGGATTTCCACGTCAACACGATGCACGAAGCAATCCGGCCGCTGGCCATTGGTCAGGTTCAACAGGCGTCCATTTACCGCTTCTTTTCGTTCCAAATCGCACCGGGCAGCACACGCCAAACCCTGGCTGATATTGAGCAGAAATGGCGAAGTCTCTTCCCCGACGCGCCATTCGATTACGCTTTCATGGACCAGACGCTTCAGCGATTATACCAGACAGAACTACAGTTAGAAAAGGCGGCCTACGTAGCTACGGTGTTATCCTTATTGATTGTCATTCTGGGTGTGGTAGGGCTGGTGTCGCTGAGCGTAACCCGACGCACCAAAGAGGTAGGAATCCGTAAAGTACTGGGAGCGTCCGTGCCCAATATTGTCTTTTTGTTCGTAAAAGAATACGCGTGGATTATGGTTGTTGCGAACGCGTTGGCCTGGCCGCTGGCCTACTGGCTTCTGACCAATTGGCTTGCCGATTACGCCTACCACGAGACACTAGGTTGGCTATCGTTCTTTCAGGTTGGTCTCGTACTGGCCTTACTAACCGGTGTCGTCATTAGTGTTCAGGTAATCAAAGCCGCCCTGATGAATCCCATAAAGAGCCTGCGTATTGACTAAATAGATCCGCAGGAGCCGGTGATTTCTGAAAAATTTCACCACCCATGCAACCCTTACCCCGACTTAAACATCTTTCCAGCATAAACTAGAAACCGCCATGAACCGTCATCAATTCTTAACCTTTGCCAGCGCCAGCATCCTGACTCTGAGTGCTTTCACGCTCCCTAACAAACCTCTCGACGATCGGGATACACCTTACCTAACCAAGAATTTCTCGGGTGGCATCAGCGCTGTTCGTGCTGAAACCTCGGGAGGTAGCCTGACAGTCGAAGGGGGTTCGGGTAAGGAAGCCAAAGTTGAAATGTTTGTCCACCCCAACAACTGGAACGGCCGTAATAACCTGGACAAAGACGAACTCGAAGACCGGCTGAAAGACTACGACATTACGATTGCCAAAGAGGGCAGTACGCTCGTGGCCACGGTGAAACGCCGGAATAATAACAACGACTGGAAACGCTCCCTGAGCATTAGCTTTAAATTTTACACCCCCCGGAACGTAACGACGGACCTACGCACGTCGGGTGGCTCCATTCATCTGTCCGCCCTGGCGGGCAACCAACGGTTCCGCACCAGTGGGGGAAGCCTGCATCTGAACGATATTGAGGGCAGCGTCAACGGACAGACATCAGGCGGTTCGATCCACGCCGACCGGATTCGCCAGACTGAATCGAATGGCGGTATCGACCTGCAAACCTCGGGCGGCTCCATCGAAGCAACGGCCTCGTCGGGTAAACTGCGGCTGCACACGTCCGGCGGTAGCATCAGACTAGCGGATTTGAAAGGAGATATCGACGCTCAGACCAGTGGTGGCAGCGTACAGGGCAAGGACATCGAAGGTGATATTAAAGCCAGTACGTCCGGTGGTTCGGTGCGGCTCGCCAACATAGCGGGTAGCCTTGACGCCAGCACCAGTGCGGGCAGTGTGGAAGTTAGCCTGACCAAACTAGGTGAATACGTTCGGCTGAACACCAGCGCGGGCAGCATCCGGGTGAACATGCCCCTCAACAAAGGTATGGACCTGAATCTGAGTGGTAACCGGGTGAACCTCCCCGACAATCTGTCCCGTTTTGAGGGTAATGTCGAAAAGGACCGCGTGCGAGGTAAGCTCAACGGGGGCGGCATCGCCGTGAATATGACCGCCAACAGCGGTAGCGTCTCGATCAACCAGTAATTTTTAAAACATCCATACAAAAGCCCGCTGATTCTAGCTCAGCGGGCTTTTGTAGTTATACAACAAATCAAAAATTACCACCTCAAAAAGATTACGTTGAGCACTAGTTAACCTTGCTGGCAGTAAAACAACAAATGAATTAGATCACACCCCTTCCAATACATTCTGACCTATGCAACAGGCCAAAGCAACGATCAAACACGTATCACCTTTTCAGCAGGACAGCCTGAATCTGCCCGTTCGCGACCTCCAAGCAGCCCTCCCTTTTTACGAAAAGGTATTGGGCTTCCAGCTTGTTTCCCGATCCGATACGCCGATCCGTTCGGCAATTCTAACCAGAGATTCGGTTCAGATTGGCTTAGCCGAGAACGGTGGCGATCCTGAGCAAGATGGCTGTTTCTTCGAGGTTGATAGCGTTACTACGGCGTTTGATGAGTTAAAAGATAATGGTCTAGCCAATGAAAAGGCAGATTTTACGGTGCAACAACATGGTGATGTCCGTTGGAAGGTTTTCTTTGTTGTAGCTCCCGACGGGCTCTGCTATTGCTATGGTGAACGTTAGTAAATCGACAAAACCATTATGAGTAAATTCGAACGTAACGCCGGCCGGCTGACTATCTTTTTGCTCATCGCCCTGACGATCGAAGCCGTTGCCGGTGTGATCTGGTTGCCGGATCGAATACCGGTCCATTACAATTTCCGGGGCGAAGTAGACCGGTATGGTAGCCCGGCGACGCTGCTGATTTTGCCTGGCATTGGACTATTCATTGCCTTTATCATGCGGCTTCCCAGGCGCATGCCGGTTGAGATGATGAATTTTCCCGGTCCGAGAACGCCCGAAAACATTGCCCGTCAAGTTGAAAACGGTACGTTGCTGTTAGCCAGTTTGCGCCCTCTAATCATCAGCATGTTTCTGGTCATACAGACGCAATCAATTTGGAAGGTCGCTTCTGGACAGACATTACTCATTCGCTGGCTTTTACCCGCCCTGATAGTTAGCATGTTTCTGGTAATTGGCTTCTTTCTACGACGAGCTTACCGGCTGGTGCCACGCCAGTAACCCCTGTTTCTTCGTAACTTTGGGGTATGTTTCGTCTGACTCAGCCCTACCCCTTCGCCAGTCTGCTGCCTTCGTTTGAAGGTGATCTGTATTTCGATGAATCACCCGAGCATACGGCCCAGCGGATTCTGTACGCAACGGATGCGTCGGTCTATCAGGAGATGCCGATAGCGGTAGCATTGCCTAGAACCGTGGCCGACATCAAGCGGCTGCTTCGGTTTGCCCAGCAGTACAAACTAGGATTAATTCCGCGGGCAGCCGGCACGTCACTGGCAGGTCAGGTGGTGGGCAGTGGGATTGTAGTCGACATCTCCAAGTATTTCGGCCAGATCGGCGAACTGAACGTAGCCGAAAATTGGGTTCGGGTACAGCCAGGCGTTATCCGCGACGATCTGAACGCGTATCTGAAACCACACGGCCTTTTATTCGGACCCGAAACATCGACGGCCAGCCGGGCTATGATCGGCGGGATGATCGGCAATAACTCCTGCGGACTACACTCCATCGTCTGGGGCACGACCCGCGATCACCTTATTGAAGTACAGGCCGTTCTGAGCGACGGTGCGGAAGTAACATTCGGACCGCTCACCCAGGCGCAGTTTGATGCTAAATGCCGGGGCGAAAACGTCGTGAGCCCCCTTGAACAGCGGCTTTACGTTCAGTTTCGCGACTGGCTCTCAAACCCAACTATTCAGCAGCAAATACGCGACGGTTACCCCAAACCCACCGTCACCCGCCGAAACACGGGGTACGCGTTGGATGCACTTTTAAACTTTTGGGAAGAAGGGAAGAAGGGAGGAGAGGAGGAAAGAAGCGAACCGAATGACCTTTCCTCCCTTCCTCCTCTCCTCCCTTCCTCCTCGAAATTCAATTTCTCCCCCCTCATTGCCGGGTCGGAAGGGACGCTGTGTTTCATCACGGGGGCGAAACTAAACCTGCTGCCGTTGCCGCCGAAAGAAACGGCGCTGGTATGCGCGCATTTTAATACCATTCGTCAGTCGCTCGAAGCGAATCTGGTAGCGTTGGATCACCAGTGCTACGCGTCGGAACTAGTGGACGATTACATTTTGCAGCTTACCAAAACCAACATTGAGCAGACGAAGAACCGAACGTTCGTTGAAGGCGATCCCAAGGCTATTTTGATGGTTGAGTTCTTTGATGAAACGACGGAAAGCGTGGAACAGCGGGCACAGCGTTTTGTGGCTGACTTGCAGACAAAGGGTCTAGGTTACGCGTATCCGGTGCTGTTCGATGAGGAGACAAAAAAGCCGTGGGCGCTACGTAAAGCCGGACTGAGTATCATGTACAACATCCCCGGCGATGACAAACCGGCCAACGTCATTGAAGATACGGCGGTGGATGTACATGACCTGCCTGACTACATCGACGAACTCGACACCATGGCCTGGGCACAGCACGGTTTGAAACTTGAATACTCAGCCCATGCCGGGGCGGGCGAAATCCACGTCCTACCGCTGATCAACCTCAAATCATCAGAAGGCCGTACCAAGTTCCGGAATCTGCTGATGGACACAGCCCAGCTGGTTAAAAAATACGGCGGTTCGCTCTCGGGCGAACACGGCGACGGGCGACTGCGTGGGGAGTGCATTGCGTTTATGCTAGGTGGTGAAAATTACCAGCTATGTAAGGACGTAAAGGCACTCTGGGATCCAAACAATACGTTCAATCCTGGCAAGGTCGTCGACACGCCACCCATGAACGAGTCGCTGCGGTCGGAGGCCGACAAGGTAATTCCACAGCCCAAAACCGTTTTCGATTTCTCGAAAGACGGGGGCCTACTGGAGCTGGCCGAGAAATGCTCTGGCTCCGGCGACTGCCGCAAGACCGAGATATCGGGCGGTACTATGTGCCCCAGTTACATGGCTACCCGGCGCGAACACGATACAACCCGCGCCCGCGCCAACATCCTCCGCCATTTTTATAGTTCGCAGGACAAGCCGTCGAAGCATGACTACGCGGCTGTGAAGGACGTGCTGGACTTGTGTCTGTCCTGCAAAGCCTGCAAATCGGAATGTCCGTCGAGCGTGGACATGACCCGCATGAAATCGGAGTTCACTCAGCAGCAGTACCGTGAGTCGGGCATACCATTCCGGGCGCGACTAGTTGGTAACTTCACGAAATTAATGTCGTTGGCCAGCATGGCTCCCTGGGCCTACAACGCTATCTACGATACCCCCGCTCTTCGCCGAATCGCCAACCAAGCCGTCGGTTTCCACCCCGATCGCACGATGCCGGGATTAGGACAAGAAACGCTCAGAAAATGGGCGAAAGGGCGTAGGGTTGAGGGCAAAGGGACGGGGACGGAGGATAATAACCCAGCACAACCCCATGCCCTACGTCCCCGGCCCTCTGCCCCAAACCCTTCCTCCCCCTCCTCCATCCTCCTCTTCACGGATGAATTCACCAATTTCAACGACGTAGAAGTTGGGCAGAAAGCTATTCAATTACTAGAACGGCTGGGCTATTCGGTTTCGCTGCCGGAACACGCGGAAAGCGGACGAACGTATCTCTCGAAAGGACTCGTCGATGAAGCACGGAAACTGGCTATTCGGAACGTAACGGCCCTGAAAGACCTCGTTACCGATCACAACCCACTGATCGGCCTGGAACCCTCAGCCATTCTGACCTTCCGCGACGAGTATCCTGACCTGGTACCGTCTGATCTGAAAGCAGCTGCTCAGCACATCGCTAAAAATACGTTTCTGTTTGAAGAATGGCTGGCCCGCGAAGTAGACGCGAATCGTATTGACCGGAATCAGTTCACAACTGACACCCGACTGGTGAAAGTCCACGGTCATTGTCACCAGAAAGCGCTGTCGTCGATGGTACCCGTGAAAAAGGTCTTGTCCCTGCCCCGCAATTATAGTGTTCAGTTGATTCCGTCTGGTTGCTGCGGCATGGCCGGCTCGTTTGGCTACGAAGCCGAACATTATGACTTATCGATGCAAATAGGTGAAATGGTCCTTTTCCCCGCCGTACGGGCAACGACTGACGACGTCATTATTTCGGCCGCGGGCACCAGTTGCCGCCATCAGATTAAGGATGGAACAAAACGGCATGCGCAGCATCCGGCTGAGATTTTATTTGACGCACTGCTCTAGTCACGGATGAACACTGGGTACTAAACCTTTTCCGTTAGACTGGGTTTTTATATCATACGATAAACCCAACAATTATGGAAGGCTCATCAGCACTCACCGACGGCGCTCAACAGGCCAATATGGTCTCGAACGAGAACGCCGAAACCAAATACGGACAGGACCAGGGCGAAACCAATATGGTTAAGCTGGTTGACGGCAAACTGACCGAAATGGGCGACACCCACGATGACGTCATGGACGAACAGCTGCGAAATCGCTATAGCAGCGACGAGGAGCGGAGTTTGCAGGGCGATCAGCAACGGTCTAAAACATACGAAAACTCAGACGCTGCCTTGCGGGCTGGCGAAGTTATTGATAATCAAGTGATGCCGGAAAATCCGCACGCGGACGCCGAGATCACGGGCAACCCCGACGCGGGCGCTACTGTGAACGCAGGACTGCCAACGGAAGATGAGCCATCGAGCAAGAATGACTCAACGGCTACCAGCTCGTTTGCCATTCCGACGATGGGCGGCAATTCTTTGTCGGCAACAATTTATCCGTCAGCCGATATGATTCCGCAGACGCCCGGTACGCCTGATCCAATGCAACCAGTACCTGGCATTCCGGAAACGCCACCGACGCCACCAGCGCCGGGTCCAGAAGTACCCGATCTGCCAGGTTCTCCGTCGCCGGACAAGCCGGAGATTGAAGAGCCTAGCCAGCCCGATCGGTCGCACGAGATCAACGCGGGAGCGAACTTTGTCACCTATACGTCGTCAACTATTCTAACGCAGAAAATTGGCGAGAACGAAGTCGTCCAGGGTGAACCGTACGATGAATCGGTAGCCGGTCCTGACGATCAGGGAATGGATGTCAACCCGGCAACGGGCGATTCAGCGCACGCGTACGACGTAAACGCCAAAGATGCTGACCCGTACCAAACGAGCGAGCGGCCTGAAGAAGCGAGAGAAACGGAAAAGTATCCGCGTGAGATGCTGGACGAAAGCAGTACTCAAGCGCAGGATATGATTTCTGGCCCCGATCGTTCTGATCAGAAATCGACGGATGACCTCGACCGGAAATACAACGATCCAGAAGCGGCCCGCGAGATGGCTAGCTAGATTCACCTAATTTTGTCACGAAACAGGCCGTTTATCCACATAGCTCGTGGATAAACGGCCTGTTTCGTTGTAGATTTCCGATTACATTTACGGGTATAAAACCGAAACCATCCATGAAAAAACTGCTTATTCCCTGCTTACTACTCAGCACGCTGGCGCTGGCCAAGCCGCCCAAATGGACTTCGCTCTTTGACGGAAAATCGATTAAAGGGTGGCACAGCTACCACAAAGATGGCATCGTCGGCTGGAATATTGAAGACGGAATGCTGACGCCCGATGGCACCGGTGGCGATCTGGTAACAGATAAGGAATATGAGAATTTCGAACTGGAATTCGAATTTAAAATTCCTAAAGGGAGCAACAGCGGTGTCGTTTACAAAGTCATCGACAGCCCGGACATCAAATCGACCTACCTATCGGGGCCGGAGTACCAGGTGATTGATGATAACGGTTACATCGATCCCAGCGGCAAGCTAATTGACCTGAAGGAAGTGCAGCTAACGGGAGCGAACTACGACATGCAGCCCCCCTCCCCTAAAGGAACATCAAAACCCGCGGGCGAATGGAACAAAGGACGTATTGTGGTGAACAACAACCACGTTGAACACTACGTAAACGGCAAGAAAGTGGTTGAGTACGACTACGGCTCCGATGCCTGGAAAGCAATGGTTGCCAAAAGCAAATTTGCAAATGCTCCCTACGCGCAGGCTCACGCCAAAGGCAAAATCGCCCTACAAAATCACAGTCCCCGCGAACGTGTCTGGTACAAAAACATTCAGATCCGGGAGTTGTAATTAATAAAACTACTTCGTTACGTTTCGGCAACGGCCCTGGTTTGGCTAAACTGGGGCCGTTCTGTTTGGCTCTTTTTCCTAACTTTCTACAAGACTATGCCCCACCATGACGAAAAGCATTCGCTCAAAGCCATTCGCTTAGTTAATACCGCTGATGGGCAATGTACCTTTCAGACGGGCTATATTCCCACCAACGCTCACATAAAGACCAGCCATTTCTTCGGACAAACGCAGGTTGACGAGTACCAGAAACGCCCCCACCCCGCGCCCCGTACGCAATTCGTAATAACGTTACGGGGAAAGCTCCGCTTCAGCGTCAGTAATGGCGACACGTTTCTCATCGAACCAGGCATTATCCTCATCGCCGAAGATACCGCGGGTCCCGGCCACAGCTGGACGCTGATCGAGGGGGATCGTTGGGAACGGTTGTATATTCCCTTTCAGGAAGGCACGGAAACTTATTTCATTTCAGCTAACCCGTCGTCCTGAACTTTTTCAAGCCTGACTACGCAGCCCTGCTCCAGATCGACCAACGGTACTGGGAGGAACTAGCGCCAAAGCGAAGGTCAGTAACGCTGGGAAGAAGAATTTTTGTTACAGGCGGGTTTCGTCTGTCAGTATGCTGGCCTCGTCGTAGCGGGTACGTTACGTACGTTTTACGTCGGACCAGATAAGGTACCAGCTTTTTGTTTCATTGGGCAAGGCAGTTTTCACCAACTACGAAAGTGTGTCAACGAAAAACCCGTTGACGCTGGCCGTTTAAATATTTGAGCCAGCTGAGATCCTGCTAATTCAAAAAAAGGATTTATTCACCTTTCAGGAAGCGTTCCCTTCGCCGATCACAACACTAACGTTTATACGCTCTTACGTAGAACGCTGGCCCCCAGTCATTTTACCTTTTCGCTTTGCTATCATGACAGGTACCAGCGGTAGCAAAGATTTGAGTGTGTTGACAACTGTCACGGCTTGACAATCAACGTTTAAAGAAACGGAGCGTTTTGTGGGACAAATTTCTCAGACTATGTAGCGTAGCAATAAACCAATTATAGCCGCTCCACCAATAAGGTATAATTCGGAAAGTTTCTTAAATCGGTAGAGCACCCCCACTGTGCCGACAGCTATTAAAATAGCGGGTAAATCCACCAACTGCCGACGCGCTAACACCAGCACCGCTCCGGCAATGGCTCCCACTGCTGCCACGGTGATTCCATCCACCAGGGCTTTCACGCTTGGGTGCTTCCCCCATCGTTTGAAGTGTGGAGCGGACAGCACCGTAAACAGATAACAGGGTAGAAACGTAGCCACGGCCGCCACGCAGGCCCCTGGAAAGCCGGCGACCAAGTAACCAATGAAGGCAACTGTGATCACCACGGGGCCAGGTGTGATCATGGCTACGGCCACCGCATCTAGAAACTGTTGCTCGGTTAGCCACTCATACTCTTTGACGACCCCACCGTACAAAAACGGCACAATGGCTAACCCACTACCAAAGATAAAAGCGCCCGCTTTGGTGAAGAATAGAACCAGTTTCCAAAGTAGTGAATTGGTTGGTAGCGTAAGGGCTTGCAGCAAGAACGGAGCATAACCACTGCCTACGCCAGCTCGAATGAGTCCCGGTGTTTTGATCAGCCAGTAAATTCCTCCTGACAAAAGCACCAGCTCGAGTATCTCCTGCTCAGTAATGGCCGTAGCCAGGGCCGAGACCCCAAAGAGAACTCATCCGAGGAAGTCTTTTCCAACCGTTTTAAGGGTCAGCTTGTAGGTGCCCATCGCGATGATACCATTGACAGCAGCACCGATGCCATGAAAATAGCCTGCATCCAGGGCAATCCATTAAACTGAACGTAGGCCCAGCTGAGGGCCAACACCATCACAAACGAAGGCAGCACAAAGGCTACTCCGGCCAGCGTGGCTCCTAGAATTCCATAGTGGACATAACCCAGATAAATAGACAACTGAGCGGCTAAGGGCCCCGGCGCTAATTGCGCCAGGGCCATACCTTCCCGATAATCTTCTTCCGAAATCCACTACCGTTCGACTACCAAATCATGGTGCATGGCACTCACAAGGGCGGGTGGTCCCCCAAAGCCCAAAGTACCTAAGCGCAGAAAGTACTTCACTAAATCGGTTTGGGTATAGGACGCCTGAGGTGATTCCATCCCTGAAGTGAATTAAAAGACGATACCAAATTGAAAACCAACGGTAAAGGAGGTTGCGTGATTGTTGCCAAATCGAACTGGTAGTGGTAGGGCCACGAAATAGCTGTTGGTGGATCCTTTACGGACGATCTTGTTCAGAACGGGCGTAACTCCGTACCGGCCCGATGTTTCAAAGGCCAGGCGGGTGGCCAGGGTAAAATCATGGCCCAGATTAATTAGCACGCCGGGATGAAACAGTACATTAGACACCTTACTGGTGCCATTTTCGGCGCGGATCAGCGGCACGACTTCCACGCTAAAGCCAAGCTGTTTGGTTTTCCACAGGTTGAGACCGATGGGAAAGCCGACCACGTAATAACGATCAAAGTTGGTTTCGGTTCCAGTTTCGTTCCAAACAACTAGTGGATGCAGGATGCCTAAATAGCCTGCCATCCGTGGATACGCCAGTGCGACCGGTGTGGTTGGCGGTGGTGTTTGCGCCCATACGCTGGTTGACTGGGTAATGGTCAGTAGCGCGAAACCATAACTGATAAGAATAGAGAGCGTTTTAAAAGCTGCCCGGATAGGTGCGATGTAATACGGTTTATTCATCGAATGCGTAACTTTTAGCAAGGATACGCATTCGATGGGGCCGAAAATAGAACGGATTTTACCCGTTTGTATCTGCTTTACGTTTGGGCTTATTTTTCCGGTACTCCGAAGGGTTTTGACCCATCGTTTTTTTGAATATGCGTGTGAAGTGGCTTTGGTCAGAGAAACCCGTTAGGTAAGCAATTTCGGTTAATGTGTAAGTGGTCGTTTCCAGCAGCTGCAAAGCCTTCTCGATGCGGAGTTTACGGATATAATCCCCAAACGATAAATCATCGAAGTAGCGGGCAAACATGCGCGAAATGTATGCCGGATTGACCGCTACACTTTCTGATAACTCCGTCAGGCTGAGCGAAAGGTTCGTATCAATTTGATCCTGAATCAAGCCTTTCAATTCCTGCACCCAAACGGGTGGCTTTCGCTGGCCAGATGGTTTGAGATAGGCTTGTAACACCGCCAGTAGTAGCTGTTCGGTCGGGCTTTGGGTATGCCTGATGGCTTGAAGGTGCTTCGCCCAGCTATACAGGGCATCATAAATAATCATGCCCTGAATGAGCAGTTGCTGATCATCCTGGATATTAAAGGCAAGCCCTGCTGAGATAGCCCATAAGCCTGCCGATTGTGCTGCTAACGCGTGGTTATCGGTATCGGCACCGCGAACAATGGGGGCCATCACTTGCAAAGCCGCGTCGGCTAGGTCATATTTTTGCAGAAAATAATCGAACGTGCATCGGTCCTCGTAGTGAGAGTATTCGACTCCTGGTATATCGAAGGGTATCGCATTGAGGGCTTGCGCTTTGGGGAGAACTTGGTCTTCCGGCACAAAAATAATAGTGGCCTGCTGGTCGATGAAGCGTTTGATGAGCCAGGGGCAGGCCAGGCGGTCAATCTTGGGTCGTTCGCGGGTGATCCAGTTCATAACACGAACATACAGGATAGCTTGCTTACTTGTAGTCCCTTTTTGGTATTGTGAAACGCCCGGATCGAGAACACAAAAACTCTCTTTGTCTCATAGGGAAGCCTTTTTTGTGAGAACAGATCCAACAGCGAACACTTGATCGAACGCACCGTTGAAAATCTACGAAGGCGTCCTACTGGGAAAAAACATCTTCTCTGGAAAGCACAGTGAACATTTAAACCTTACCCTATAAACGTATCTACCCTGTGTAGATACATGCGTTCCGTAAGTATCTCTTGTCATACATATGTCTCCCCTTCACCAAATGCCTTGATGCCTACCAGATTCAATATACTTCTTGTTGATGACGATCCCAATGTATTGACTATCACGTAGGGCTACAAAGCGAATCTAACGGGCTGGATTTTTTAACCCTGCTGCGCAATCACCCGCAGGGAAAAGTTGTACCCGTCATCGTCCTAACGGGAATGGGTAAACGCAACGTCATCCAGGAGGCCTATCGCCGTGGGACCAATGCATTTATCCGAACCCGTTGTCTGATTGTACGACGCCAACGAGTCATTTATCAGTGAAATAAGTACACCAGGATATTCTCAATCGATGGTACGCTACTACCACGCCCGGTCCTGGACTGAGTAGTGGACAAGAAACCAGGCTGGTCGCGCCGAGTTAGCCACACCATATTTTGTCCAAAACTACTTCCGATAGCGCTAAGACATCTCTCTTAAGAGGCTAAGGTAGACGTTAGTTAGTATCCGACACGACCGGATCGAAGACACTTTTACAAGTTAGTCGCGGCCGACAGCAGCCTAACTATAAAATAGGAACCGCATATCGGCCCCCATTTGCAAAGTGGTAAACGCACAGTATTTGTCCAGGAAAAGAGCTTACCCACAAGCACTTCCCCTGATTAACCAAAGCTGGTTGTCAAAAAAGGAACTCCGGAAACCCAGAGTCCTTTCTCCTCTCACACCTGAGTAAACGCTTGAACAATACACTCACGTACAGATAAGAAAAATTACTCATATTTTGTTTATCTGTCTTTTTTACTGGACTCACAGTTACAGCATCCGTCGATTGAGTGACCAGCATAAATCCAGAGACATCAACGTAGGTAGTATCGCCCTTTCAGCTTAATTAATTATTAATCTGTGGTCAAATAAGTCAATTTTTGGTTAACTATTTATTTTTGTTTACTAATAAATTTACGAAGAGACGAATCGTTTGTACCCCTAATAGGAGCATTTAACAGTACTAGCAGGCTACCAGTTTTATAAGTATTTTTTACAATTTATACATCACTATAAATCTGCCTGTTGATATTACTCAACGTTTTTGAGTATATATACCTACAACAGTTCAAACACTAAGTTTTACTAATACTTGTTAATGTCCTGTTTTTCAGCACCAAATTATCTGTTTTTTGTGGTGGCACATTTTTTAGTCGTACAGACATTTAATTCTGAACGTACAACTCTAAATCAAGCTCTCGCTATGCCGTTACAACGACGTAAATACTCCCAGGATTACGTGCCCGAATCCCCCTATCTGTCCGGCGTACTAACCGGGCTCGTCGCGGGTCTTGCCGTTGGACTTTTGTTCGCCCCCCGGTCAGGTAAAGAACCCCGAAAACAGATTGCCGGTACAATCGGTGATCAGGCCAAGGAAGCTAAACACCAGTGGTACAAGACCAAGGCCCGGGACAGCGAAGCCGTTGACACCATCAAAACCAACGTTGGTCTGGTGGCTGACAACGTGGAGGACGAATTTAACGTATACGCCGATAAAGTAGTCGACCAGGCCAAGTCGGCAGTGGACAAGTTCAAGGATACGGGTAAGCTCGGCTGATTAGTCACCAGTTAGCCAGACAAAAGCAATGCCCATGAGCAGCTAGATAAAAGTATCTCGATTTAGCTAGCTGCCCCACTGACGCGCTGCCAGGTAGAGCGGACCGAACCTGGTATACTGCTTAGTACACTGCCAGCAAGGATCCATTCGATTCAACATCATTTACGCACACTTTCTTATCACTTCTATGGAACGCTTATCACTTCTATGGAACGGAATCGCTCGTATTCAACCGATGCGGCCTACAGTCGCCCTACCTTCACCAAACGTATTATCTGGAGTGCGGTCTTCGCGGGTGTACTGGTGGCTATTGTCTGTCAATTGCTGCTGACGCTGCTGGGCCTGGGTATCGGCTTTGGCAGCATCGATCCTGTGACCGAACAAAATCCGGCGGCAGGTCTGGGCATAGGTAGCGCCGTATGGTACGCAATCAGTAGCCTACTCTCCCTGTTTGCTGGTGGATGGGTTGCTGGTCGGCTAGCCAGTAGCCCCCAGTTGTTCGATGGTATCATCCATGGAGTACTTACCTGGAGCCTGGTAACGCTGATCACCATTTATTTTCTGACGACAACCATTGGCAGTCTTATCGGTGGCGCCGGTCGACTACTGGGTGGTATTGCCCGCACGGCTGGCTCAGTGGCTGGTTCGGTGGCGTCAGCGGCTGGCCCCCAGTTAGGGCAGGTCGTAAAAGGCGAACTGGCTAAAAATGGTATCGATCTGAACAATATCGACCTGGGTGGCCTGCGCAGGGAAGTCAATACGATTTTGCGCCAGACAGGCGATCCGGCACTGAGCCCCGACGCGCTGAAGCAAAAAGCCGAACGCGCTGGCGATCAGGCTCAGAACACAGTTAGCCAGGCCGCCGAGAACCCGCGGGCTGCTGGTACAATGGTTGATGGTTTGTTCGACCGGCTTTTTAAACAGGGGCAGACTACAGTCAGTCAGGTCGACCGCGATGATGCGGTGAACGTGGTCATGAAACGAACCGGAAAAAGCCGGGCCGAATCGGAGCAGATCGTCTCTAACTGGATCACTACCTACAAACAGGCAGCGGCTCGGTTCGAACAGACCAAACAGGAGGCCGTCGCAAAGGCGCGCCAGGCCGCGGACGCAGCAGCCTCAGCAGCAGCAAAGGCCGCCATTTTCGGTTTCTTCGGTCTACTGATCGGCGTGGCAGCGGCTGGCTACGGCGCAAAGATGGGCACCGAGTCAAAAGACGAGCTACTTACGAAAGGCCGCTCAAATTCCCTTGTCAACTAACGTCTAGGTCGATTTGCTGATTCGACGCTCAGGATCAGCAGTGGCCGGCTAATGCAACCGGACCGATTACGTTGCCGCGACGCCCTATCGACGTATAACAATAAGCGTTATCCCGACCAAGCCATAATCATTCGCTACTGTATAGCATTCGACCAACATGATAAAACTCTCATTTATTACACTACTTGTGGCCATTTGTCTAGGCCACCTCGGTGCGCAGGCCCAGTCCAATACCTTGTTACTCTACGGAAACGTGGGATTCAACTCCCAGAAGGTGGGCACTACGAGTTCGTCTGACTATACATTTGCCCCGGGCGTTGGCTACCAATGGAACGACCGTTGGACGGGTGGCTTTAACCTCGCCCTCAAGGGTAGCAACCAAACGGACAGGATGTCAAGTGTTGGAGCAGGACCGTTTATTCGATACACCCGCTCCTTGAGTGACATATTCGTCGTCTACGGCCAGTTCAACGCCGACTACCTATCGGGCAACACGGGGACCACAAGCTACAGGGGCTTCCAGGGTACGCTATTTCCGGCTATCGGGGTAAACCTAAAAAACAGCTTCGCGCTCAACTTCAACTTTGGCTCAATCAGCTTCAGCTCCCAAAAATTCGACGGGAACGCTGATCCTGCTACTAACGTAGGCTTTGCGTTTGGTAGTGGCATCGGCTTTGGCATGTCCAAAAACTTTGGTCTGGGCAAATGACCGTCTGGCCTACTTCAGTTCAAATACACCCCCAACTTTACGCACTATTGACAACAATGACAACAGGTCAAAAACTAACCGCTGAATTTATTGGTACGCTCTGGCTGGTCCTGGGCGGCTGCGGCAGCGCCGTACTGGCAGCTGCATATCCCGAGCTTGGTATCGGCTTTGTGGGCGTATCGCTCGCCTTTGGCTTAACGGTCATGACCATGGCGTATGCCGTGGGGCGTATCTCAGGTGGGCACTTCAACCCAGCCGTGACGGTAGGTCTTTTCGTCGGGGGCCATTTCGACCGCTCTCTGATTTTACCCTACATCGGAGCTCAGCTAATGGGCGGGCTTGCTGGCGCGGGTATCCTCTACCTGATTGCCAGCGGAAAGCCGGGCTTCGAGCTGGGCACCTTCGCGGCCAACGGCTACGGCGAGCATTCGCCGGGTGGCTATTCGCTTTTATCAGCGCTAGTGACCGAAGTGGTCATGACGTTTATGTTCATCATCATCATCCTGGGATCGACGCACAAAAAATCCCCCCGTGAACTGGCGGGGCTCGCCATCGGACTGGGCCTGACGTTGATTCACCTAATCAGCATTCCCGTCACCAACACTTCGGTCAACCCGGCCCGTAGTACAAGCCAGGCCCTCTTCGTTGGTGACTGGGCACTAGGCCAGTTGTGGCTGTTCTGGCTGGCTCCGATCGTCGGCGCCGTTTTGGCTGGCCTTGCGTACAAAAGGCTCATCGATCCCTCCGAAGTTGATCCTGACTGAGCTTCGTAACGGCTGACTGGTGGCTAGCCCTTACCAGTCAGCCTTTTACCTTTTCCCGCGTCACCCAACGGAACTGAATCTAGAAAAGATTCTAACTCTTAAAAATACGTTCTTCTCCAGTTGACCAGCCGTCGATGTGCTTGGAGACAACCATCGTTTATACGGTAGTCTGGACAGTGAAATCAATACCATGCTCAGCCAGTACATCTACTTTCCAACCCCTATCATACTCCTCATCTATCCGTCTGAACTAATCGACATCATATTCATTCGTTTCTCTGCGACACGCTATCAAACTTTTTCCTCGGGTCTGCGTACTACTGCTTTCCTCCCAGTTCGGGATCAACCGGCAAATCCAGCAGGGGAAAGTTATAAGCAAAAGTAAATACGCAATTCACCCTGCCGACAGGAGTACTATAGCTACTTTCGACAACATTAGCCAATGAATAAAACGTCAAGCTAACTACTAGTGGTAGTGGGTTATCCGTTTCCTGAAATGCCAGTTTAAGAAGCAGACGCATGAATGCTCCCTCGTCTCACGGGCGAGCGTTTGTTGAGAACTTAGCGAAAGAATACATGTTGCACTTTTCTGGGTGAAGTTGTGTAAGGATTCTTATGTTATGTGAAATAAATAAGATTACCCGCGCCACATAAGCCATTGAGACTGGATGAATTCTTCTTTGGAAAGGGGAAAGAAAAGGTGAGTATTATGTTAATGAAATATCCGTAGATTGAGCCTGCCAACTGCGAGTAAAGTACCCCTGAAAACGGCTTCTAGGTTATCATAACGTTAGATTATATAACAGAAACCTTATGAAGAACTTTCAATCATTGTATACTACAAAAGACCGTAACGTCACGAAAAGACTAATTGTATTGTTAGCAGCGCTTACGAGCCTGTCTACATCTGCATGCAGGAAGCCATTTTGTGAGGACCACTCCGACCAAGTATCAGGTGAAGCTCTTCGTTATATACAGAAGTTACCAGTACCCTCCGACGAGAATGGGGGTGATTTAGGTATGTATGGTATTCGTATTTCAGATAATCAACAATATCAAAAAGTGTTTAGAACCTACGCAGGTGTGACTCTGGATAGTATTGATTTCAGTAAATACGAGTTGTTGGGTTTGTCTACAGTGAACAGAGGTAGTCGTAGCAGCTATATACGTGATGTCAAGAAAGATGATACCAATAAAGTTATAACTTACACTGTAACGGAGGAATACTGTGTGCGCTCATCGCCTGTGGAGGGCAACAGCAATATCGTGCTGATTAACAAATTGCCACTTAATTATCGAGTTGAGTACAAACGAAATCAATAAGTATTTAGCTCATGCAATATTGCAAATCGCATTGCCAGTTATGTTTTTATTAACATAAATACACTTATACAACATGCAGAATCCTAATTTTTAAAACACTAGTTAATAAATTTGTTGAACAGTTAGTAGCTGGCAATTATCAGGCGGCAGTTGAGCTAAGTACAGGTGAAACGATAAAAAACAGTATTCGAAGTTAAGTTACAGATGCCATCAAATCATTCTTCACTTTCTAGAACAAGTTATCTTACAAAATTGCAAAGAGCAACTTTCAGTTTTGTAATCGTTGGATGTTTGATTGCCGGAGTTATGTGGTATGTAAACAGCCAGTATAAAAACGATAAAGAGGAAATTTTAAAAAACCCTGGTTTCGTTAACGGAGTTGTTGTTGCTAAAAGATCTTTCAAAGGAAAAGGGGTAGATGCCGATTATTATGTGAATAATATAAAGTATGAAGCCAGTTCCGGAGTTTCTAATGAATTCTTCAGAAAGTATTCAAATGGTGACAGCGTAGAAATTGTTTATTCAAAGAAAAACCCTTCAAAGGCTGTATTTAAGTTTGAATTGGTTCTTATAGATTGTAATCAACAATTAGTAAACTCACGCTGACTAATTGACCTATAAATTGTGCCGACTAGTTCCAATATCTCAACTGAAACAGATATTAGTGGAGATTACACGGGGGTGATCGTTGGAATAAAGTATTCTTGAATATTTTTCAGTTAGAACACGCTTTGTAATCCATTCATCAACTATACGGGGTTAATAGGTTGCACTTTTATTTACCACCTGCTATTAGTTATAGAACTACTCTAAAATAAGTACAAAACACAAGTGGTGACATCGTATGTCACCACTTGTGTTTTGTACAGGCCAATTGTACAACTAACTTAACTGCTATTATTATAAGAGCGTGTTTTGAAATCCATAAAGGCTGAGAGTCAGAGCATATTTGTGTCGACCAAGACATACAGCA